>JAYTHX010000171.1:0-38558 GCA_043732195.1 Polyangiaceae bacterium | reverse complement strand
GCGCGGCCCCACGTCATCGTCGCCACCGCCGTGATCTGCGGCGAGACCGACGCGCACGCGGAGGACCTGGCGAGCAGCGGCGATCTCGGCTGGCTGCGCTTCGGGCAAGGCCTTCGCGATCGGCCCCCAGATCACGGGGCGGATTTGCAGGGTTGATCGCTACGGGGCGACGCCGAAGGTCACGATGCGCTGCTGGGGCAGCGACTCGTCGCTGGCCTTGAAGACGAAGCCGTTGGCGCCGAGCTCCTTCTGGATCTGCGGGAGCGTCATCTTGTGCTCCTCCTTGATCTGCACCTTCGGATCCTCCGCGCGGTACTCGACCAGCGCGAGGCGGCCGTCCGCGCGCAGTGCCGCGCGGATCTGGGCGAGCGTCTCCACCGGCCTCGGGAGCTCGTGGTAGACGTCGACCATCAGCACGAGATCGAGCTGGCCGCGCGGTAGCTTCGCGTCGCTCTCGGTCGCGAGCACCGGCACCACGTTCGTGAGCTTCGCCACCTTCACCTTGTCGCCGAGTAGCGCGAGCATCTCGGGCTGGAGATCGGTGGCGAGCACGCGCCCGTGCGGGGCGACCCGCCGCGCCATCCGCACGGTGAAGTAGCCCGAGCCCGCACCGACGTCGGCGACGGTCCAGCCGTCGCGCAGCCCGAGCACGTCGAGCACGTGCTCCGGTTGCTCGGTGGTCTCGCGATCCTCGCGATCGAGCCAGTCCGCGCCGCGGTAGCTCATGGGCGTCGCGAGCGTGCGGCCCAGGTAGGTGCCCGGCGGGTCGGCGGCGGTCGCCGCGCTGGTGCCGGGCGCGGCGCTCGGGATCGGCGCCGGCTTGTCGGCGGCGCGCCGGCAGGCGGCCGCCGACGTGAGCGCGACGAGGAGGAGGAGCGACAGGCCCGGACGACGCACCACCCCAGGGTAGCAGCCGCAGCCGCGAGCGGCGCGAGGACGCGAATCATGGCAAGGTGATGCGGCCCCGATGGGAAAGAAGCTGGAGCTCGCAGTCGCCGTCCTCAACGGCGCGGTCGGCGACCACCTGGCGCGGACCGGCAACGGCCTCGCGACCGCGATGACGCTCGTCGCGAACGGCCGGCCGCTCGCGTGCACGCGCGCCGCGCTCGCCGCCGCGCATCCCGAGGCCTCGGCGCGGATCGTGATCCTCGTGCACGGCCTCATGTGCACCGAGGACATCTGGACCCTGCCCGACGGCTCCGACTACGGCTCGCTCCTTGCGCGCGACCACGGGTTCACGCCGCTCTACGTGCGTTACAACTCGGGCCTTCCCATCGCGGAGAACGGCAAGGCGCTCGCGGCGCTGCTCGACGCGCTCGTGCCCGCGTATCCCGTGACCATCGAGGAGATCGTGACCATCGGCTACAGCATGGGCGGCCTCGTGGTGCGCAGCGCGTGCCACCTCGCGAGCGTCGCCGCGCCGAAGAGCGCCTGGCTCGCGCTCGTGCGGCGCGCGATGTACGTGGGAACGCCTCACCTCGGCGCGCCGATGGAGCGCGTGGGGAGGGTGGTGGCGAAGCTGCTGCGCGCGGTCGACGATCCGTACACGCAGCTCGCCGCCGAGCTCGCCGATCTCCGGAGCGACGGCGTGAAGGACCTCGGCGACGCCGACCTGCGCCACGAAGATCGTGCGCGCCGCCTCCCGCGCATGAGCCTGCGCGATCCGCGCCATCCCGTGCCGTTGCTCGCGTCCATCAAGCACTTCCTGGTGGCGGGCTCGCTTTCCACCGATGCGCGCCTCGCCTCGGTCTTCGGCGATTCGATCGTGCCGCTCCGCAGCGCGACGGACGGCTCGTGCATCGACGCGGCGACGTTCGCGCTGCCTCCCGACCACGTGCGCATCGTGAGCGGCGCGAGCCACGTCGCGCTCGCGCACGACGCCCGGGTGTACGAGCACCTGAAGGAGTGGTGCGCATGAGCACGCGGGAGCGCCTGCGGGGTCTCCGGAGGCTGGTCGAGGAGGCCGTGGAGCACGGCTCGAAGGCGGTGGAGGGCGTCCACAAGGCGACGGCCGCGCGCACGTTCACGGTGCTGGAGGCCATCCCGCCGATCGCGAAGCCGGCGAAGGTGGTGC
Source organism: Polyangiaceae bacterium (assembly GCA_043732195.1). GTDB lineage: Bacteria > Myxococcota_A > Polyangia > Polyangiales > Polyangiaceae > Labilithrix. The sequence goes on along the minus strand of JAYTHX010000171.1, from coordinate 36,484 downwards.
ACACGGTGCACGATCTGTGGCTGTCGGGGATCTACGGCGCGATCCGGGTGGGCAACAAGGTGGTGGGGAAGACCCTGGAGGTCGCGCTCGACGTGAGCGAGGACCCCGAGGAGCGAGAGCGAGAACGAGAACGAGAGCCTTGAGCGAGCCACGGAGGCCCGAAGGAGCTACATCTCCTCGGGCGCTTCGATCCCCAGCAGCTCCAGCCCCGTCGCCAGCACGCGCGCCGTCACGTTCGCGAGCGCCAGGCGCGAGCGGCGCACCGCGGCGTCCTCCGCCTTGATCACCGGGCACTGGTCGTAGAACGCGTTGAACTTCGTCGCGACCGCGAACAGATAGGTGCACAGGCGGTGCGGCTGGAGGGAGTCCGCGACCGACTGCACGGTCGCGCCGAGGCCGAGCAGCTCGAGCGCCAGCGCCCGCTCCGCCGGCTCGCGTAGCAGGAGCTCCGCGGTGTCCGAGGCCGCGCCGTCGGCCGCGTCCGCCTTGCGGAAGATCGAACGCACGCGCGCATGCACGTACTGGATGTACGGGGCCGTGTTGCCCTCGAAGGCCAGCATGCGGTCCCAGTCGAAGATGTAGTCCTTCACGCGATCGCTCGAGAGGTCCACGTACTTGATCGCGCCGATGCCGATCTGCCGCGCCACCACCGCGCGCGCCGCCTCGTCGAGCGCGGGGTTCTTCTCGGCGACCGCCGCCGCCGCGCGGGCGATGGCCTCGTCGAGCAGCGCCGCGAGCTTCACCGTGCCGCCCTCGCGCGTCTTGTACGGCTTCTTGTCCGCGCCGAGGATCGATCCGAACGCCACGTGCTCGGCGCGCGCCGGCTCCATCAGCCAGCCCGCCGACTTCGCCACCGCGAACACCATCGCCAGGTGCTGCTGCTGCGGGGCGCCGATGCAATAGAGGAGGCGCGTCGCCTTGCGGGTCTGCGTACGCTCGCGGATGGCCGCGAGATCGGTGGCGGCGTAGCCGAAGCCGCCGTCGCGCTTGCGCACGATGAGGGGCAGGGGAGCGCCCTCGCGGGTGCTGAAGCCGGGCGGGAAGACGCACATCGCGCCGTCGCTCTCGACCGCGAGGCCCTTCGCCTCGAGCTCGGTCACGATGCCGGGCAGGAGCGGGTTGTAGAAGCTCTCGCCGCAGATGTCCTCGTCGCGCAGCTTCACGCCGAGCTTCTCGTAGACCTTCGCAAAGTACGTGCGCGAGGCCCCGGTGAGCAGGCGCCAGCGCGCGAGCGTGGGCTCGTCACCGCCCTGGAGCAGCACCACGCGCTGCCGCGCACGCTCGGCGAACGCCGGGTCGCTGTCGAACTTGGTGCGGGCTTGCTTGTAGAATGCATCGAGGTCGGCCATCGAGGCCTCGATGGCCGCGCCCTCGCCGACGTCGATGAGCTGCTCGATGAGCATGCCGAACTGCGTGCCCCAATCACCGAGGTGGTTCTGCCGGACCACGCGGTGCCCGAGGCGCTCCAGCACGCGCGAGAGGCTGTCGCCGATCACCGTGCTGCGGATGTGGCCGACGTGCATCTCCTTCGCGACGTTCGGCGCGGAGTAGTCGATGACGACGGTCTCGGTCACCGCGGCGGGCTCGAGGCCGACCGCGGGGTCGCGCTGCACGAGCATGACCGAGCGCGCGAGATAGTCGGCCGACAGCGTGAGGTTCACGAAGCCCGGGCCGGCGACCTCCACCTTGTCGCAGAGATCCTTCACGTCGAGGTGGTCGACGATGAGCTTCGCCACGTCGCGCGGGGGCTTGCCCACCTTCTTGGAGAGGCCCATCGCGACGTCAGCCTGGAAATCGGCGCGGTCGGAGCGGTGGATGACGGGGTCGATCTTCGCGAATTCTTCGCCGAACGCCGCGCGCAGGGCAGCTTCGAATCGGGGGGCGAGCGACGTCCGCGGATCGGCCATGGCCGTTCTTGCTGCGGCGCTTCGCGCGAGTCAATCGGCTCCGTGTATCCTCGCTCTCGTAAACGCCGGCCGCCCACGCGGCGAGGCCCTCGCGTATCCTCGGCGCATGCGTCTCCTCGCGCTTCTCGCGCTGGCCGTCGTCGCGTGTGGTCCCGAGCCCGTGACTCCCGCGCGCCCGTCGCCGCCCCTGCTGGCGTGCGCGCCCGTGCCCGCGGTTTCCGCCGCGCCTGCACCTGCGCCGGTCGCGGCTCCTACGGCGCCGGTCGATCCCGCGCAGAAGTACGCCGATCTCGGCACGTGCGCGCTCGAGTCGGGCGAGAAGATCGAGGGCTGCCGCATCGGCTACCGCACGTTCGGCGCGCTCGACGCCACGAAGTCGAACGTCGTGCTCTTCCCGACGTGGTTCAGCGGCACGACGAAGAGCCTCGTCGACACCGTCCCCGACAAGCTCGTCGACACGAAGCGCTTTCACCTCGTCCTGGTCGACGCGATCGGTGACGGCGTCTCGACGTCGCCCTCGAACAGCGCGACGCAGGCGCGGCTCGCGTTCCCGCGGTTTGGCATCCGCGACATGGTGGAGAGCCAGCGGCGCATGCTCACCGAGATCCTTGGCATCACGCACCTCCGCGCGGTGGTGGGGATCTCGATGGGCGGCATGCAGGCCATCCAGTGGGGCGTCACGCACCCCGAGCTCGTCGACCGCATCGTCCCCATCGTGGGCTCGCCGCAGCTCACGTCGAACGACCTGCTGCTCTGGACCGCCGAGCTCAACGCGCTCGAGGCGGACGTCGCGTATGCCAAGGGAAGCTACCAGGGACGCCCGCCGATGCGCGCCGTGCAGGATCTCCACGCGCTGGCGCTCACGACGCCCACCTACCGCGCGACGCAGACGTCACGCGATGCGTTTCCGAAGCTCCTCGCGTCGTTCGAGGAGGACACTTCGTTCGACTGGAACGACTGGCACCGGCAGCTCGAGGCCATGATCGCGCACGACGTCGGCAAGCCCTACGGCGGGCTGGAGGCCGCGGCGAAGCGGGTGAAGGCGAAGGCGCTGTTCGTGCTCGCGGATCAGGACCACATGGTGAACCCGCTCCCCGCACGAGCGTTCGCGAAGCAGGTCAGCGGCGCGAAGGTGGTGTCGCTCGACGGCCCGTGCGGCCACTTCGCCCCGAGCTGCGAGGCGAAGAAGCTGGAGTCGCTGGTGATCGCGTTCCTCCAGTAGCGTCTGCGCGCTTCAGCGCGTGAACGCGGAGGCTCGCGCGAGGCCGGCGAGCTGCTGGATGCCGATCTTCTCGGCCAGCGGCTTGACGATCCGCTCCGTCACGCCCGCGAGGGCGCCGCGCCACGTCTCGATGGACCGGACGCGCGTGCGGTGGTCGCCGTCGGGCTCGAGGACGAACCGATGCTCCGCCCACAGGACGCCGCGCAGCCCGCCCGTCCACGTGATCTCGCGCGGCCGCTCGAGGGTCCTGAGCTTCAGCGTCGACGCGAACGGGGCGCCGCCCACCTTCACCCGGAAGCGATCGCCCTGGCGCAGCGGCGACGCCGCGCCCGCACGCACGACCGGCACGAAGGACCTCGGCATCCAGCTCGGCCAGCCGGCGAAGTCCGCGAGGCGATCGAACACGCGCTGCGGAGGGGCATCGATGGTCAGCTCGGCCTGGACAACGAAGAACATCGTGCCCCGAACTTCGCATGCGTCTGCGCGGCGTGCACGCGTTCGCGCGCGTCCGCGCGGCCCGGTATTTGCGTTCGGCTCGACATGCGCTAGGGTGCAGGCCTCACGAAAGCGTCTCCGAACCTTTTCTCCTGAATGAAAAGATTCGTGACGCGACGTGTAGACGCGGGATAGTTTCCGCGTCGGTAGAAACCGTGAGCCACGATCGCGTGGCTCACAGTCACGTACGCTAGTCGCGTACGCATACGCCGCGCGAGGGTGTCCGCTTTGATGAATCGTCGGAACAGGGACGCGGCCAACCGCTTCGCCGAGCGCCGCAAGCGCGAGGACGAAGCGCCCCGCCTCGCCACCGAAGCCCCCAAGCTCGAGACCCTGCGTCTCGACCTCGAGGAGCGGCGGCCGGGCGTGGTCTCGGCCGAGGTCTCCCATATCCGCCGCGTCGTCGTGGCGCACGCACCCGCGATGTTCGAAGTGCCGTGCAGTGATCCCTCGTGCGCCGACGGCGGCCACGACCTCACGAACGGCATCATGCGAGCGCTACGCAACGGAGACGAGAAGTTCGACGGCGAAGACACCTGCCTCGGGCAGGTCGGCAACGCCTCGTGCGAGCGGATTCTCCGGTACGTCGGCACGGCCACGTATCGCTCGTGAACCGTCGCTCTACTCATCGACCGCAAAAACAACCCCAGGTCGTCGTCGACGCCGCTCCGCAGCGGCATGCCCCCCCGACTCCGAGTCGAGGCGGCCGCACCACGGCCCTCGAGAACAGCACCACATTGAATTCATTCTCCAGCGCAACGGCACGCGTGCCGGCGCCCCCCGTCTCCTCCCGTCCGTCGCTCGACGGCGCCAGCAGCACCGCTCCTTCTGCCTTCGCGGCCCTCGGTCTCTCGGCTCCTCTGCTCCGCGCCGTCGCCGCCGAAGGCTACGAGATCCCCACGCCCGTCCAGAGCCGCTGCATTCCGCACGTGCTCGCCGGCCGTGACGTGCTGGGCTGCGCCCAGACCGGCACCGGAAAGACCGCGGCGTTCGTCCTTCCCATCCTCCAGAACCTCGCGGCGAAGCCCAAGAACGGTCGCATCCGCACGCTCATCCTCGCGCCCACGCGCGAGCTGGCGGCGCAGATCGGCGAGCGCACCAGCGCGTACGGCGCGAACCTCGGCCTCACGAACGCCGTGATCTACGGCGGCGTCGGCCAGCGCGGCCAGGAGGACGCGCTTCGTCGCAAGCCCGACATTCTCATCGCAACGCCCGGCCGCCTGCTCGATCTGATGGAGCAGGGCTACGTCAAGCTCGACGCAGTGGAGGTCTTCGTCCTCGACGAGGCCGATCGCATGCTCGACATGGGCTTCATCCACGACGTGAAGCGCATCGTCCGCGAGGTGCCGGCCAAGCGCCAGACGCTCTTCTTCTCGGCCACGATGCCGCCGGTCATCGCCGAGCTGTCGGGCCGCATCCTCATCGATCCCGTTCGCGTCGAGGTCGTCCCCCAGGCGACGACCGCGGAGAAGATCGAGCAGACGGTCCACCACGTCACCAAGCGCGACAAGCGTGCGCTGCTCGAGAAGGTGCTCAAGGAGCCGGGCGTCGATCGCGCGCTCGTCTTCACCCGCACGAAGCACGGCGCGAACCGGCTCGTCGAGCAGCTCGATCGCGCGGGGATCCGCGCCGCCGCCATTCATGGCAACAAGTCGCAAGGCGCCCGCGAGCGCGCGCTCGACGGCTTCAAGAACGGCGACATCCCCGTGCTCATCGCGACCGACATCGCGGCGCGCGGCATCGACGTCGACGGCATCACGCACGTCGTCAACTACGACCTCCCGAACGTCCCCGAGCAGTACGTGCACCGCATCGGTCGCACCGCCCGCGCTGGCGCCGGCGGCCGCGCGATCGCGTTCTGCGACGAGGACGAGCGCGGCCTCCTCAAGGACATCGAGCGGGTCATCCGCCAGCGCATTCCCGTCGCGGATGCGGTCGTCCTTCCGCCGAGCCTCGGCCCTCTGCCCGGGGAGCGCGCCGAGCGCGGTGAGCGCAGCGGCGGCTTCGAGCGATCGCGCAGCGGTGGCGGCTCGCGCGGCGGCCATCACAGCTCACCCGCGCCTCAGGCGCGAGCCACCACTCAACCCCAGCACGTCGATCGCGCACGGACCGGCTCGCCCGTCGCGGCCGACACCACCAAACCGTCCTCAACCAATTCTACCCCCCAGGATGCGCGGGCTCCCCGCGCAAAACGTCGCCGGCGCTACCGCGGCGGTCGTCTCCCGACCGGTACCTGAGAGCCCTCGAGGCGGCGGCCGAAGGGCTCGCCGCGGAAAGGAACTTATATGTCCAATCCCAGCGTAAATAAGCGTCAGAAGGAACGGCAGCGGCAGGAGCGTCAGCGCGAAAAGAGCGCGAAGCGCGAGGACCGCAAGCGCGACAAGGAGAACAAGCCGACGACGGTCGGTGGCGAGGACCCGGATATCGCCGGCATCGTCCCGGGACCGCAGGCACCGCCGGACTGGTAAGCGCGTCTCGGACCGTGGAGCGAGAGCCGCGACCTCGGTCGCGGCTCGTTCGTTTTGTGGGCTAGCATTTCCGCCAGGGACGCTCGTGACCATCGACCGTAGCGAGGACGAGGCGCCGACCGAGGTCGACGTCGATCTCAGCAGCTCGGCCTCGGCCGAGATCACGATCAAGCCGCAGATGGTCGTGCCGGTGCTCGGCACGCATGCGCCGCGGGCGCCCTCGCCGTCGCTCCTCGAGGAAGAGGACTCGACGGCGACAGACCTGCGTCCGGTGGCGCACGTGGCGCCGGTCCGTCCGGCGATGGACAGCGTGGACAGCGTCACGGACCAAACGATCGACGTGCCCGTCGAGCTCGAGGACCCGAAGGAGGAGACCACGCGCCTCCGCCTCCTCCTCCTCCTCGCCCCGCCTTCGGCCGCCGCGATCCTTGCCCTCGCGCCCGCCGCGGTGGAGGAGACGCCCGCGCTGCTTGCACCAGCGGCGATGGAGACCGCGCGGCGGCCGCGGGTACCGGCACCGAGGAAGAGCCGCCTGCGGCTCTTCGTGTTGCTCGCCGCGATGATCTCGCTCTCGACCGCGGCGAGCATCCTGATCGTGCTGGAGGTGAAGCCGCCGGTGTCGGCCTCGCCTTCGCCTTCGCTCTCCACGTCGTCATCGCCGCGCGGGACGGCCGCGCGCTCGCCGCCGCCACGCTCGCCCGTCAAGCCGGCTCCGCCTGCGGGTCCGTCCGCGAAGCCCGCTGCTCCTCTCCACCTCTAGCGTTGCTTCGTCGGAGGGGAGCTCGGTCCTGGCGGCGCCTCCCCGCCGGGCAGGTCCGAAGCTCGCGCGCTCACCCCGCGACCTGCGACAGCACGAACCGCACGCGCTCCGCATCCGGCACGTCGGTCAGCGCTTCGTCGGAGAGGCGTAGCGTCTGGAGCGCGCCCTCGCGGCGCACGACGCAGCCCTGCGCGATCGGCCTCCACAGCGGATGCGCGAGCAAGAAGCGGCGCACGAACCGCACGTCGAGCTCGAGCTTGTCGGCGTACGCCTCGGCGAGCGTGCGCCGCGCATCGAGCAGCGCCTCCTCCAGCTGCGCGACGTGGCTCTTCACCCGATTGCCCAGGTCGTCGGCCGGGAGCCGGAGCACCGCCAGACCATCGCTGCCGAGCACCTCGATCGCGCCGCCCGTGCGGACGTGCACGACGAGGACGTTGTCCTCCTCCTCGAACGTGCGCGCGCCGTCGTCGTCGAGGCCGAACCGCCGCAGCACCGCGAACGAACGCTCGCCCTCGGGGACGGAGCGCGTGGCGATGGAGAGCGCCTTCTGCGCCTTCTCGCGATCCCGCCGCTTCGGGCCGCTCTCCGCCCAGTGCACGAGCCACGCGAACGCCACGCGGCACGGCGAGCTCGCGATCGCCTCCGGATCCCACACCAGCTCCACCGAGCCCCCCGGCCCCCGGCGCCAGCGCTCGCGCGCCGAGGTGCGCAGGTTCTCGTCGATCTCCTCGCACGCGAGGTCGACGTCCTGCTCCGAGGACAGCAGCGCGATCGCGCGCAGCAGCCAGTCGGGGAACACGTGACGGTCGCGTCCGGCGACGAACGCCTCGCGCAGCGCCGTGAGCAGCGCGCGTACCGCCGAGGGCTCGAGCGCGGCGCGCAGGTCGGGGACGATGGCGTCGACCTGCGCCGCGCGCAGCAACGCCAGGCGTCCCGCGAGCGCGTCGATCTCGGTGCGCGTGATCGGCTCACCGTCGCGCCACAGCATGCGTGGCACCTCGGCGGCGGCGAGCCACGGCGGCGGCTTCGGCTGACGAGGCGCCGCCAGCGCGGCCCGCGCGCGCGCCACGCGGACGTCCTCCCCCGTCGTCTTCGGGACCAGGGGCTCGGCGCCCGACAGCTTCTCGAGCGCCGACGTCATGTGGAGCCGCGTGCGCGCATCACGCTCGCGCGCGATGGCCTGCCGGAGCGCAGGGATCGCCGATTCGCTGCCCGCCGCCGCGAGCAGGCCCGCCACGGCGCGCCGTGTGCCCGGCGCGCTGGCATGCAGGAAGGGGAGGGCGTGCTTCGCCGCAGCCGGACCACGGCGCCGCAGCGCCTCCATCGCGAGCTCGCGTGTGGGCGCGTCGTCGAGCAGGGCGCACAGCGACGGATCGTCGATGCGCGCCGCATGATCGGCGACGAGCTTGGCCCAGAGCGGCTTCCGCGCCGCCGGCGTCTCGTTCGCGAGCACGACCTGCGCCGCCGTCGCGCCGCGGTCGCCGAAGACCGCGAAGTAGCCCTTCACCACCGCCTCGGTGAGCGCCTTCTTCGCGGGATCGAGCTCGACGACGACGCGCAGCCCGACCCACGGCGCCTCCACGCGCGCACCGAACTTCCGCAGCACGTGCAGCCACGGGCCGGCGAGCATCGCGCCGAGATAGGGGAGACCCGTGCCGTAGCGCGGCACGAGATGGAGCCCTTCGATCATCCAGCGCGCCATCACCACGAGCGCGGTCGGTCCGACGCTCTCGATGGCCTCGAGGTCGACGGCCGTGGGCGTGAACATCCCGGCCGCCTCCGCCGGCGACGGCAGGAGCTCGCGCACGCGCGTGCGATCAGCGGCGGGCACGCCCTCCTCCAGCTTGGCGAGGATGCTGGCGCCGCCGAGCAGCGCTTTCGCCGCGCGCTCGAAGCCGGCGGCGTGCTGGCGATCGCGCGCGTCCACGAGCAGGGCGCGGGCGGCGTCGACGTCGCCCCCCTGCACGCGGAACGCGAGCCGCGTCAGCGTGTCATCCATCAAGAGAGCGTCGCAAGCGGGAGGCAGGACCGCAAGCGTCTGCCGGCAAAGGGTTGCCGCAACTGGCGACTCACCTTGAGTAGCGCGGCCGCGCGATGTGCCAAATCACGGCATTTCGTGCATTTCACGATCTGGCACGCCGGCTGCTGAAGAGCTGCTCAGACCCCGCGGCGGCGCAAGCCCGCGCCGCCGTCACCAAAGGATCGCTTCGGATGTACAACCCGCCTGGCGACCCCCGTTTTCCTCCCGGCCCCCGTCCCCACGCCGGCCCGCCGAGCTACGGCGCGCCGAGCTCGCCGTACCCGCAGCACCCACCGCAGCAGGCGCAGCAAGCGCCGCAGGGCTACGGCCAGCCGGCGCAGCAAGCCTACGGTCAGCCGCCGGCGCAGCAGGGCTACGTGCCGCCGGCGCAGCCGAATTACGGCGCGCCGTGGTCGTACGCCCCGCCTCCGCGGCAGCCGTCGCCAGCGCACGGACCGGGCTTCGGTATCCCCGGCATGGGCGGCATGGGCGGCATGGGCGGGCTCGCGGGCACGGGCCTCGGCAAGATGGGCGCGGCCCTTCCGCAGCTGAGCGGCATGCCGTCGGTGTTCGCGTTCGGGTTCGGCCTCATCGCGGTGGTCGTGGCGCTCGTGTTCGACGTCGTCTTCCTCAAGATCCACATCCCCGGCGTCGGCGGCTACGCCTGGTACCTCACGACGGCGCTCTCGTTCGCCGGCGCGGGCTACCTCGGCATCAAGTGGACGCGCGCCACCCAGACCACGGCGATGATGGCGGTGGCGCTGGCCGGCGTGATTTACGGCGTCGCCGACCTCGCCCTGGGCCTCGTGCTCGAGGATCTCCCGATGAGCAGCGCGCTCTTCCTCGGCATCCAGGGCCTCGTGATCGCCGCCATCTGCGGCGGCGGCGGCGTCCGCAAGGCCCTGGCCGAACGCGACTGAAGCCTTCTTGGAATCTCGGGCTCAGGGAGCGAGGCCGCAGACGATGCCGTCGCGGCCTCGGCCACACAGGTCCGCTCGGCCGTCCCCGTTGACGTCGCCGAGCTGGATCGTCTCCGCGAGGTCGTCGTTCTGCCAGCCCTGCGCGTTCGCGGCGGCGGCGTCGACCCACACCGTCGTCCGCGTGAAGCCGCGGCCCGTCGAGAGCGCGCACGCGATGCCCTCGGGGCCGGACGCGCAGACGTCCTCGCGACCGTCCCCGTTGAGATCGCCGAAGCGCAGGCTGCCCGAGCGGCCGTCCGTGAAGTCCGCGCCCTGCGACCAGCGAGCGAGCTTCGCGAAGCCCTTGCCCGTCGACAACGCGCACACGACGCCGCGCGGGCTGCGACCGCAGACGTCGGCCTTGCCGTCACCGTCGACGTCGGCGAGCTGCACCGACGACGCGTAGCGCGCCGCCGCCCAGCCCTGGGCGTCGCTCATGTCGGCGAGCCACGCGCGCGCGGTGTCGAAGCGGCCGCCGAGGTTCCTGGCGCAGGCGATGCCCTGGGAGGTACGGCTACAGGCGTCGGCCTTGCCGTCGCCGTCGACGTCGGCGAACCGGAAGGCAGCGGCGTGGTCATCGCGCGACCAGCTCTTGAACGCGCCGAGCTCGCCGACGACGTTCGACGCCGCACACGAGATGCCGTCCTCGGCCGCGATGCAGACGTCGGCCTGGCCGTCGCCCGTGACGTCGGCGAGGTGAAGGGCGCCCGCAGGCATCCTCGCGGCAGCTCCCGTCGTGGCGGTCGTGGCGGTCGTGGCGGCGCGGCGGGTGGCGCGGAACGCGGTGCGCGGTAGCCGGTCGCCCGCGGCGCGTGTACTCTGCACGGAGATCGCGCAGGTCACGCCGTCGACCGCGCGCCCGCAGACGTCCCCGCGTCCGTCGCCGTTGACGTCGCCGATGCGCACCGTCGACGGATCCCAGCGATGCGCGTCGGAGAGGAGGAGCGAGCTCTCGTGCTCGCGGGCGGAGAGCGCCGAGAACTGGAGGACCGGCGCCGCGAACACGTAGCCGCGTGCCTTGAGCTGGGGGATCATCGTCTGCGCGATGCTGAGCCCGTACGTCGAGCCGACGTGCCCGACCCGATCGTGCAGCAGCACGATCCCATGGCCCGCGCTCTCGATCGCGTCGACGTAGCGCGCCGCGACCACCGACGCCTTCATGCGCAGCGTGCCGCCCGGTCCGCCGCGCTCGCACTCGAAGATGCCGCGCGGACCACGGCAGTGCAGCGACTCGTCCCAGTCCTTGCGATCGATGTCCCACGCCACCGGCCCGACCATGCGCCTGAGGTAGGGGTCGCCGTCGACGATGCGCTGCCCGAACGAGCCCCAGCCCCCGCCCGGCGCGCGGAAGAGGCGCAGCTCGTTCGTGAGGAACGGATCGATGTTCTGCTGGTTCTGACGCAGCTCCCGATCGACGAGCACGGCGCCCGCGCCCTCGCGCAGCACCACGTGGTTCAGCGTGTGGTTCGCGACGCGATGCCCGAGCCCCACCAGATCGCCGAGGATGGGCAGGTACTCGTAGCCGCTCTCGAATACGCCCTGGCCGTCGCCGGGCTCCTCGGACACGCCGTCGATCCACGCGCTGACCACGAAGAACGTGGCGGAGATGCGATGCCTCTTCAGGTAGCTCGCGAGCTCCAACGTGTTGCGATCGGGCCCGTCGTCCCAGGTGAGCGCGAGCACCTTGTCGGGGAACGCGCGCCCGTCGACGCGCGGGTGGGAAGAAGCTGCAGCCGCAGCGGGTGCGGGCGGCGCCGGCGCGGGCGGCGCCGGCGCGGGCGGCGCGTCGGTCGGCTCGCTCGGCCCGGAGCCGGTGCAGCTCGCGATCGTCAGCGCCAGGGCGGCCAGGCACGACCGGTGGGCGCGGGTACGGCGGGGGCGGGACCGGATGGGCAAGGGACGAGGACGCTCCGGGGACCTGGACGCCCAGGCTAGCGCATTTCACCGTGCGCCCAAGAAACGCGCGCGGGCTCACCCTGGATTCCTCCTACGCTGCGCTGGCGATGGAGCGGCGTCACGCGATGGCTCATGTGCCCGGTCTCGACGGGCTCCGCGGCCTCGCCGTGATCGGCGTGCTGCTGTTCCACGCGAACGCGCGGCTCCGCGGCGGCTACCTCGGCGTGGATCTGTTCTTCGTGCTGTCGGGGTTCCTCATCACGAGCATCCTGGTCGCCGAGCACCGCGCCAAGGGCCGCATCGACCTGCGGACGTTCTGGGTGCGGCGTGCGCGGCGACTCATGCCCGCGCTGCTTTCGCTCATCCCCGCGATCGCGCTCTACGCGCGCTACCTCGCGAAGCCGGCCGAGCTCGCCTCGCTGCGTGGCGACGCGCTCGCGACCCTCGGCTACGTCGCGAACTGGCGGGCCGTCTTCGCCCACCGCAGCTACTGGGACATGTTCCTGGCGCCCTCGCCCCTCGAGCACACGTGGAGCCTCGCCATCGAGGAGCAGTTCTACGTGGTGTGGCCGCTGGCGGTCGCGGGCATCCTGGTCCTCGCGCGCCGCGGAAAGCGCGGCGTGCAGTGGGTCTGCGGGGTGAGCCTCGCGCTGGCGCTCGGATCGGTGGCCGCGATGACCGTCCTCTACGAGGGCGGCAACACGGCGCGCGTCTATCTCGGCACGGACACGCGAGGCGCGGCCATCCTCCTCGGAGGAGCGCTCGCCACCTCGGGGCTCGCGCGCGCGGGCGACCCGCAGGCTCCCCGGCCCGGGCGCGCCCAGCACCTGCTCGATGCGCTGGGGCTCGCGTGCCTCGCCTTCCTCGCCGCCGCGTGGTGGCAGCTCGACGGGCAGGACGAGCTGCTCTATCGCGGCGGGTTCTGGGCGACCGAGCTCGCGGGTCTCGGGCTGGTCCTGGTCGCGGTGCGCGCGCCGCGCGGGCTCGTGGCAGGCCTGCTCTCGCTCTCGCCGCTGCGCAAGATGGGAGAGATCAGCTACGGCGTCTACCTGTGGCACTGGCCGATCTACGTGGTGCTCACCGAGGAGCGCACGGGCCTCCTCGCCGGGCGTCTCCTGCTGCTGCGGCTCGCGCTCACGCTCGTCGTGGCCGCGCTGTCTTACCGTTACTTCGAGCGGCCCATCCGGCAGCACGGGCTGCTGTGGGGTCGCCCCGTCCTGGTGGTGCCGGCGTCGTTCGCGTTGGCGATCGTCTTCGTCCTGAGCACGACGCGCGGCGCCGTCGCCGCCGATGCGCCCCCGGTCGCGAAGGAAGGCGCGCTGACCTTCACGCCGGCGTCCGCCACCGTCGCGACGGAGGCCCCCGACGCCGCGCCCACCGCCGACGCTGGACCGCCGCTCAAGGTGCTCGTGGTCGGCGACTCGGTGGGCATCGCGCTCGGCGGGCGCATGGGCTGGGACGGCAAGAGCGACAACGTCGACGTCGAGCAGCGCGCCATCGGCGACTGCTCGATCCTCGAGGACCACGTCCCGGTGCACTCGATGGCCGGCTGTCCGCACGGCAATCCCAACTGCGCCGGCTCGTGGCTCGAGGACGTGAAGGAGCTGCACCCGGACGTCACGCTGGTCGTGATCGGCGGCGCCTATTTCTCCACGGTGCAGGTGGGCGGCAAATGGCGGCGCGTCTGCGAGAGCGGCTGGCACGATACCTACGTGAAAGGCCTCTCCGCGCTGCTCTCCGAGATCGCCCCCTTCAGCCGCCGCCGCATCGTGATGCTCGCCGCGTATCCCGTGGGCAAGTGGCAGACGCCGAAGCTGAACGACGACGTCGACTGCTTCAACCGCACGCTTCGTGACGCGGCCGCGGCCGCGCGCGCCGAGGTGCTCGACCTCAATCCCTACCTCTGTGCCGGCCCCGGCCACTCGTGCCTGATGACGAGCCACGACGCACCGGTGCGGCCCGACGGGCTGCACTTCGACGGTCCCGGCGCCGAGGACACGGCGCGCTGGGTGCTTGCGCAGCTGCGCGGCACGGAGGGCTCCCGGTGACGCATGTCGTGGTCGATCCGCGGGTCATCCGCCGCGTGATCAAGCATCAGCGCGGTCTCTCCGGCTTCGGCCTCGAGGTGCCGCACGGTCACTGCTGCGTGGTGGAGCGTAGGTCGCTCCTCACCGTCGTCACCGACGCGGAGCTCGGTCGACCCGGCGCCGAGCTCCCCGCCACGATCATCCTGGTCGCGCGTCCCGAGCGCGAGGACGCGCAGCATCTGTGGCGGCGCGCGTTCCACGGCTTCGTTCACCGCCAGCTCGAGGATCGCGTGCGCGACGGGACGCTCACGCACGCGCTGGTGCGCCAGCGGATCAACGGCATCGGCCAGGCCGAGTTCGACGAGGTGCGCGCCGTCCTCCATGGCGAGGCGCTCCTCTTCGACGGCGCCGACGACCGCGATACGTACATCGAGTTCGCGGCGTTCTACCTCGAGCTGCTCCAGTTCGAGCCCAGGCGGCGCTGGCGCGCGACGTCGACGTGGAGACGATCCTGCATCCCTGCCGGCCCGTCGGGGCCGCGGACCTGCAGCCGGGCCGGAAGCCGCCGGCGGTCCGGTCGTTGCCGCTGCCGCGGGCGGTCGTCCGCGAGTCGAGCGCCGGAGGCCGCGCGTCGCGAGTGTCACGTGGCGAGGTCATGCGCGGCAGCCTCGTGCACGCGATGATCGCGGCCGGATCCACCGCGGCCATGGAGGCGATCGAGGAGGTCGCGGAGCGCCTCGAGGCCGCGCTGCTGAAGCCGGGGCGTGCGCCCGAGTCTGCGCCGTCGGCCGACGACTGGTGCTCGGCCGCGTTCTCGAGCTCTCGCGACGCATCCTGCCCGGGTTGTTCGCGCTGATCCTCGACGTCTTCCGCATCTTCGTGGAGCGGGTGGAGCGCGGCATCTACACGGTCGACGAGTGGCTCACCTTCAAGCAAGGGCACGGGACCTTGTCGCGCGTCGCGAAGGGGGGACTGGGCGCGGTCTGGTTCGTCGTCACGTACCTGCTTCGCATCTACGTGAACGTGCTGATCGAGCCGCAGGTGAACCCGATCAAGCATTTTCCGGTCGTGACCGTCTCGCACAAGATCATCCTGCCGCTCAGCCCGACCATCCTCGACGCGGTGCGCACGCCGTTGGCGCCGCTCGGCGCGGTGGCCTCGAACACCATCGCCGGGAGCACGGTCTTCCTGCTGCCGGGCGCGTTCGGCTTCCTCGTCTGGGAGCTGAAGGCGAACTGGAACCTCTACGATCAGAACCGCTCGCGGACGCTCGAGCCGGTGCGCATCGGCCACCACGGCGAGACGATGCACGGTCTCCTCGTCGCCGGCTTTCATTCGGGCACCATTCCCAAGGTTCACGCCAAGCTCCGGCGCGCCGTGCGGCACGGCGAGGCGAAGGCGAACGCCTACCGCGCCACGCTGCACGAGGTCGAGCACGCGCTCCAGATGTTCGTGGAGCGCGAGCTCGTGGGCCTGCTCCGCGAATCGGAGCGCTGGGTGGAAGACGCGGCCGGGGAGCTCTCGGTGCACGGCATCGAGGTCGGATCGAACCGCAGGAGATCCGCTGGGCGGCGTGGGTCGAAGCGTTCGCGAAGGACGGCGCTTCGCCCCGCGTGATCACGGGGCCCAGCTTGCTGAAGTAGGGTGCAAGACGGCGGCTTCGTGCGCATGATGCGGCGATGGCGGCAGTCGTGAGTCCGAAGGATCAGCTCATCCACGCGTTGCTCGAGCTCCATCGCGAGCTGCTGGCGATCGCGCGCGCCGAGCACGAGGCGGCGCACGGGCCGATCGGCGGTGCGGGCGCGTTCCTCCAGCTGCTCACGCAGGACGAGGCGTTCGCCTGGCTGCGTCCGCTCTCGATGCTGATCGTCGAGCTCGACGATCCCGAGGTGCTGGCCAAGGTCGGTGGCCCGCGCGCGCTGGGCGAGGCGGCCTTCGCGCCGGGTAACGCGTTCTCGGATCGCTATGCGCCGATCCTGGAAACGACGAAGTCGCTCGCTGCCGCCCACGGCGAGGCCATGCGCGCGCTGAAGGCGCTCCCCGCCCGCGACAAAGCCTGACGGGCGACGCGTGCGAGCTTCACTGGAGGCCCGGAGACTTTTTCGGGGCTGCGACCCGACGCCAAGGGCCTCCGAGGCTCCCTTGAATCTTGGTCGCGCTACGGCTTGCGCGCCGACGCGAGCACCGCTGGAGGATCGGCGCAGCAGCGGAAGCCGATCTGGTAGTAGCGGAAGTCCTCGGCGTGCCCGTCGGTCACGGGGCGGCAGCGGCCACGCACCCAGCTCCAGTAGCCGCCCTTGAGCGCGCTGTTGTGGGGCTTACCCTTCTCGTTCACCACCCACTCGTCGACGTTCCCGGTCAGGTCCTGCACGCCGAAGCCGCTGATGCAGCGCGCGCGTACGCCGCTCGGCTCGCCTTGCCACAGGCGCTTTGCCTCGGCGTCGCGCTTGTCGACGCGGCGCAGGTCGGCCTCGTGCGGGTTGATGGGCGCCTTGTCGATGTTGCAGGCGGTCGCGTCACGGACGAGCCCGTACGGGTAGGCGAGGCGCTCCGGTCCTTCGCAGGCGAGCGTCCACTCGCTCTCGTTGCAGAGACGTTTGCCGGACGAGGTGCAGAGCGTGCGCGCCTCGTACCAGTTCTTCATGACGAGCGGGTTCTCGCCGGCGATGTTCGGGTACTCGTAGCGGTCTATACAGAAGTGTTTCCGTATCGTGGGGGCGGCGCAGCCCTCCGACTTCGCGAACTCGGCGCAGCGGAGCCCGGGCGCGGATACCCACTTGATGCACTTCTGCTCGGGGAGGTCGGGGCAGTAGTCGCCCTCGACGTCGATCATGCCTTCGGGGCAGCTTGCCCCGGGACTCGGCGCGGAGCTCGGCGCAGGCGGCGGGGCGTCGCTTCCCGCGTCCGCCCCGGGCCCGTCCGACCTCGCGACCCCGGCGTGCCCGATCCCCACGACGACGATCGCGGCCACGATTCCCAGGGACCACGCGCGGTTTCCCACGCTCCGAGGGTATCCGACCGGCCTCCCGTGCGCGATTTTCCGGCGGAAACTCCGCAGCCAAGCTAAGGGAGCAGGGACGATGGCCGATGCGCTCCTCACGCACGAAGTGAAGCGGCGAAAGACGTTCGCGATCATCTCGCACCCGGACGCCGGCAAGACCACGCTCACCGAGAAGCTCCTGCTGTACGGCGGAGCGATCCAGACCGCCGGCGCGGTGAAGGCGAAGCGCGGCCGCGCGTCCGCCGTCAGCGACTGGATGGAGCTCGAGCGCGAGCGCGGCATCTCGATCACCACGAGCGTCATGCAGTTTCCGTATCGCGGGCTGCAGATGAACCTGCTCGACACGCCGGGTCACGCCGACTTCAGCGAGGACACGTACCGCACGCTGCACGCGGTCGACGGCGCGGTCATGCTCCTCGACTGCGCGAAGGGCGTCGAGGCGCAGACCAAGAAGCTGTTCCGCGTCTGCAAGCAGCGGAATATCCCCATCTTCACCTTCGTGAACAAGATGGACCGTCCGGGCCGTGACCCGTTCGAGCTGGTGGGCGAGGTCGAGAACGTCCTCGGCATTGGCGTCTATCCGATCACGTGGCCGATCTTCCGCGACGACATCTTCCGCGGCGTCTACCACCGGCTCGCGCACCGCGTTTACCTGTTCGACGCCGAGCACGCGAAGTCGAGCGCCGCGCACGGCGCCGAGATCCCGCCCGTCACGGTGAGCGGCCTCGAGGATCCCGTCCTCGAGGAGCAGCTCGGTCCGCGCGGGTACAAGCAGCTGCGCGACGAGGCGGAGCTGCTCGAGGCCGCGGGGGACGCGTTCGATCCCGAGCGCTTCGCAATGGGCAACGTCTCTCCGATGTTCTTCGGCAGCGCCATCAACAACTTCGGCCTCGAGGCCTTCCTCGAGAGTTTCTGCGACCTCATGCCGGCGCCCGCGCCGCGCGTGACCACGATGGGCAGCATCGCCGCCGACGACGAGCGCTTCAGCGCGTTCGTCTTCAAGATCCAGGCGAACATGGACCGCGCCCATCGGGACCGCATCGCGTTCGTGCGCATCTGCTCGGGCCGCTTCGATCGCGGCATGAAGGTGAAGCACGTCCGCACCGCGCGCGAGATCCGCCTCGCGAACCCCACGCAGTTCATGGCGCAGGACCGGAACATCGTGGAGCAGGCCTACGCGGGGGACGTCCTCGGCATCTACGATCCGGGCATCTTCGAGATCGGCGACACGCTGACCGACGGCCCCGATTTCAAGTTCGAGGACATCCCGAGCTTCGCGCCCGAGCACTTCGCGCGCCTCGTCATGGCCGACCCGATGAAGCGCAAGCAGCTCCAGAAGGGCATGGAGCAGCTCGCGCAAGAGGGCACCATCCAGCTTTATCGGCCGCCGGAGTCGCGCGTGGGCGACGTCATTCTCGGCGCGGTCGGGCAGCTCCAGCTCGAGGTCGTGAAGTACCGCCTCGAGGACGAGTACTCGGTGAAGATCCGCTACGAGTCGGTGCAGTGCGTGCACGCGCGCTGGATCACCCGCAAGGACGGCAAGCCCGTCGACCTCCAGTGGCTGAAGGACAAGCGCGCCGGCACCGTCGTGGTCGACGTGCGCGAGCGGCCCGTCATGCTCTTCGCGGGCGACTGGCAGCTCAACGCCGCGCTCCGCGATCTCCCGGAGCTCGAGCTCGCCGAGACGGCGACGGGCGTGCTCTTCCGTCAGTAGCCGCCTGGACGGCTATCGGGGATCCACTCCCGGGCCCCGCTGCGACGCGCCGGGCCCCGAGGATCACCGCAGGATCGCTGGGTGAATCACGCAGACCCCAGGCCCCGACCGGGCGAGGGCGCGCGTCCGAGCGCGCGTGTTGCGCAACGGCCGGCGCACGCGGCGCTTCTCACGCGACGGTCCGACACTTGCTCACCTGCTCTGCATGCTGGTCAGTGAACGAGATTGGATCCTCCTCCGCGCACGTCTGCGCTGCTTCGTGGCCCTCACCGCCCTCCCGAGGATGACGACGGCGCATCTCCAGTAGGCGCGCGGACCCCTTCGTGAGAAGCGCGCGAGGCCCAGCGCTGCGTCCCTCGTCAGGGGAGCGCCCCGGAGTGTGCCTTCTTTTTCGCCGGCAAATCTTCGGCGATCGTCGAGCGTCAGAGGCGCGTTCCCCACGCATCGGGCGAGGTCAGGTCGTGCGCCTCGTGCAGTCCCAGCGCCGCGTCTGCGATGATCCGGACGACGATCGCTGCGGGGACGTGGAGCAACACCTCGTCGAGCGCCTTGCCCAGCTGCTCCACCGAGTCCCCCTCGATGTACTCGAGCACGAGCGACGGAACGTCCCACTGCAGCCCGACCTCCAGCTCCGCGCGGTAACGACCGCGGCGTCCGCACCGGTAGTCAATTTGGATGACGCCTCCGCGGCTACGCGCTGATCCACGAGCGGCCTCCCTCAGTGGGACGGCGCCCACTCGCGCTCCGCCGCCACGTGCCCGTACCCGTGGCCCACGATCGCGCCGTAGACGAGGTGGGCGGCGAAGAACGAGAGGACGCCGAGCGTGCCGCCATTCGCGAAGAACGGCCCGGGGTCCGGTAGCCGCTCGGGCACGAGCGGGTGCAGCCCGGGCGTGAGCCCGACCGTCATGCCGATGAGGGCGGCGTGGATGACGGCGAGGATCATCCCGGTCGAAGCGCCGCCGTGATTCCACACGCGCTCGAACAGCCAACCGTAGACGAGGCCGAATGCGCCGCCGATGGCGAGATGCATCGCGAGCCCGATCACGAACGCGGGCGCGCCGGGCGCCAGCCCGAAGGACGTTCCGAGCATGAGCTCGAGGTTGATCGGCAGCCCGACCGCCCGCAAGCCCACGGAAATGGCGCTGATCGCCAGGGCACCGACGACGCCGAAAACCATTGCTCGCTGCGCTCGCATGAGGACCTCCGTGGTCCGACGCCCGGAGGGCCGGCTCTGACCCCTGGCGATGCATCGCACGCGCCAAATCCGGCTCGGGGAGCGGAACTTCGGGTCACGCTTCGGCTTCGGGGTAGCATTGACCCTGCGCATGCCGGAAAGCGGCAACCTGGGGAACAAAGAAACTGGCTCGCTGCGCGTCGCAGGACGCGAGAGCGCGGCTGCCGTGCAGATCGAGGCGCTGCTCTCGACGCTCGAGAGCGCCAGCGACGCGAGCGAGCGCGCCGAGATCTTCGTCGACATCGCGCGTCGCTTCCGCGACGACCTCGGCGACAACGGGCAGGCCATCGACGCGCTGCTCGAGGCCTGGAAGACCGACCCGACCCAGGAGGCCATCCTCGAGTTGCTCGAGCCGCTGGTCCACGCGGAGAGCCGGTGGCCGGAGGTGCTCGAGACGTCGCGCGCGCTGGCCGGCGCCGAGCGCGACCCGGCCCGCGCGCTCGCCTACGCCGAGGCGATGGTGCGCTGGCTCACGCGCGACGTCCCGGACCCCGATCTCGCGCGCCAGTGGCTCGAGCGTATCCGCATCCTCGACTCGACGCACTGGCAGGTCCACATGCTCCAGGCAGCCGTCTCGCGCGAGCACGGCGACCTGAAGCGCGAGCTCGAGGAGCTCGACCGCGCAGTCCTCTCCGCGCGCCGCAGCGACGACCGCTCGCGCATCCACCTCGTGATGGCCGACCGCTATCTGGAGGAGCGGACCTTCAGCCTGGTGGAGGCGAAGAAGCACTTCGCGGCCGCCAGCAAGCTCTATCCACGCGCGATGCCGCCGCTGCGCGGCCTCGAGCAGATCGCCACGCGCGAGAAGGACAACCCGACGCTCGTCGACGTGCTGCGCCGCCAGACCGATGCCGACGTCGACCACGGCGAGCGTGTCGGCATCCTCCTCTGGCTCGCGAAGCTCGAAGAAGAAGAGTTCCGCAAGCCGGAGCTCGCGGCGAGGACGCTGGAGCGCGTGGTCGCCCTCGTCCCCGAGAACACCATCGCCCTCGAGGGCCTCGAGCGCACGTACGCGGCCGCGCGTGCGTGGCCCGAGCTCGCGGTGGTGCTCGAGCGGGCGTCGCTCACGGCGAGCGACCCGCAGGTGCGCATGGGCCGCCTCCAGCGGCTCGGCGCCGTCCACGAGACGAAGCTCGGCGACGCCCGCGCCGCCATCGCCACCTACGAGCGGCTCTCCAAGCACCTCCCCGACGACGAGACCGTGCTCGGCGAGCTCGCGCGCCTCTCGGAGAAGGTGGGCGACGTCCCGTCTGCGGTCCGTTACCGGGAACAGCTCGCGGACCTCGCGCCCGCGCCGTCGATGCGCGCGCGCATGCACGTGATGGCCGGGCAGCTGCTCGTGCCATCTGATGCCGCCTCCGCACGCAAGCATTTCGAGCGCGCCGTCGCCGCGGATCCAGCCAACCAGGCGGCGTGGAACGCGCTCCTGTGGGACGCGCGTGCCGACAACGACACGGCACGCACCGAGCGCTATCTCGAGGAGCGGGCGCGCAAGACCGAGACCCCACGGGCGCGGGCCGCGGCCTTCGTGGAGCTCGCAGACGCACGCGCGAAGCGTGGCGACGCCGCGGGAGCACGCCGGGCGTACGAGGAGGCGGGCGCCGCCGATCCCACGAACGAGACCGCGGCGGTCGCGCTGGTGACGGCGTTCGTCGACGAGGGACGCTTCGCCGAGGCCGAGCCGCTTTGTGACGTCGCCATCGCCGCAGCCGAGCGCGACAAGGACCATGACCGGATCCTCCTCGTACGCCGCGCGCAAGCCCGCGCGGCGACGGCGCTTGGCAAGCCGGACCGCGCGCTCGTCGCGACGCTCGCGGCGTTCCAGGTCCGGCCCGACGCGCCGGACGTGCGCGAGGCGCTCGTCGCAGCGGCCGTGCCCATGCGCGTCAACCCACAGATCCTCACCGCACGCGAGGCGCTCGTGCGCATCGCAGAGAACCCGGCGGGGCTCTCGGTGCAGGCCCGCGTGGGCCTCGCCGACGTCCTGGTGCTGACGGGCGACGCCGAGCGCGCGGCGGTCCTCTACGACGCGGTGCTGAAGGAGAATCCCGAGCACGACGGCGCGCTCGCCGGCCTCTCGCAGCATCACACGGCGTCGGGCAACGCCGGCGCCGCGCTGGGCCTCAGGCGGCAGCTCGCGCAGCAGACGCAGGACCCCGACGAGCGCTTCGCCGCTCTCGTGGCGGTCGCCGAGGCCTGCGCGGGGAAAGGGGGGAGCGAGGAGCTTGCGGCGGAGGTCTACGAAGAGGCCCGGCACCTGCGCCCGCGCGATCTGCCCATCCTCCACAAGCTGCTCGCGCTCTATCCGAAGCTGAACAAGTGGGCGTCGCTCTTCGACGTCCTCCGCTCGATCTCCGACTCCGACTCCGACCCCGCGCGCAAGGCGAAGACGCTCTTCACCATGGCGCAGATCGCCAAGGAGCAGCTGAGCGATCGTGGCTCGGCGCTGCGCCTCTTCGAGCAGGCGCTCGACGTCGATGCCTCGCAGCTCGTGGCCTTCGAGAACATCGTCCGCATCCTCACCGAGGACCGCGACTGGGCGGCGCTCGAGCAGATGTACAAGCGCATGATCGCGCGCGCCCTCGCCGGCGGCGACGCGCAGCTCTCGCTCCAGCACGCGCTCTACAAGCAAATCGGCCTCGTCTACCGGGATCGACTGGGCAACCCGCAGCAAGCGATCTCGGCCTACCAGGCCGCCGTCCACCTCGACCCCAAGGACGAGCAGGGGCAGGTCATCCTGCGCGAGCTGCTCTCGCACACCGGCCAGAGCCAGGGCGCGGTGAACATCACGATGGAGCGGGTGCTGCGCGAGCCGCTCGAGCCGGCGCCCTATCTCGCGCTCTTCGATCTGCTCGTGGCGCAGGGCGAACGCGATCGCGCGCTGTGCGTGGCGTCGGCGATGCGCTTCCTCGGCATCGCCCATCCGGCGGCGCAGGGCTTCCGGCAGTCGTATCCCCAGCCGCCCATCGATGGCATCCTCCTCGACCTGGGGCACGAAGGCTTTCGCGAGCTGCTGCACCAGGACCTCGATCCGGCGCTCACCGAGATCTTCGAGGTGGTGGCGCCGGCGGTGGTCGACATCGTGATGTCGCATCTCTCGATCCGGGATCGCCTCTCGCACCCGGGCCCCGCGCTCAAGGGTCACGACTGGCTCGTCAATTCCGTCACCCGCGCCGCCGCCATCCTGGGCGCGCCCGCGCCGCGAATCTTCGGTCGACGCGACGCGGGGCCGGCGCTCGTGCCCGCCGCCACGAAGCCTCCTTCGCTGGTCGCGTGGCCGCCCGCGCTCGGCGGGATCGCGGCGGACGTGGTCGCGTTCCTGATCGGCAAGCGCGTCTTCGAGGTCTCGCCGGCGCTGCTCGCGCGTGCGCTCTGCCCCTCGCTGACCGAGCTCAAGGCGCTCGCGCAGTCGGCGGCGCGCATCGCCACCGATCAGGCCGAGCCGCTGGACCAGCCGCTCCGGGAGCGGCTCAAGCGCGAGGACGTCGCGCGCGTGCAGGCGGCGGTCCATGCGTCGCGCAGCTCGACCGGCAAGCTCGACGTCCTGAGCTGGTCTCGCCGCGCGGACGTCTCGGCGTGCCGCGCCGGGCTCCTGCTCTCGGGGGATCTCGAGGCGGCCCGTGGCGGGATCGCGCTGGAGGCGCAGTCGCCGAGCGACCTCACGCCGCGCGAGAAGATGAAGGAGCTCGTCGGGTGGTTCCTCGGTGATTCGTGCGCGATGCTGCGCAAGCGGCTCGGCGTCTCGCTGTGATGGTGGACTGGCGCGCGCCTCCCGCAGATGGGATCGTGGGCTTTGGCCTCGGCGATCGCTCGCTCGACGTCGTCGGCATTGCGACCGCGGTCGCGCTGCTGGCGCTCGCGCGCTGGCTGCTGCCCAAGGCGGACAAGGGCCGCATTCGTCTGCCGTTTGCGTATCTGCTGCTGGCTGCGCTCTTCGGGGGGCTCGCCGCGGTGCTCGCGAGCAACGCCAACGTCGGGCGCGTCTTCTCGTTCCTCTACACGTTCTTCGTCCTCGCCTCGTGCGGGCGCAGCCTCGTGCTGCTCGCGGTCGACGTCATCTTCAACCGGCAGATGCACCGCGCGCCGCCGCGTATCTTCCGGGACGTCACCCAGGCCGTCGTCTACGTCGTGGTGCTGCTGCTCACGCTCCGGGCCGTGGGCGTCGAGCCGAGCTCGCTGCTCACCACGTCGGCCCTGCTCACGGCGGTCATCGGTCTCTCGCTGCAGGACACGCTCGGCAACATGGTGAGCGGCCTCGCGCTGCAGATGCAGCGCCCGTTCGAGGTCGGGGACTGGATCCAGTTCGACCCCGACCCGCGGCAGATCGGTCAGGTCACCGAGGTCAACTGGCGCGCCACCACGGTGATGACGAACGACCTGATCGAGGTCATCGTCCCCAACGCGCTGCTCGCGAAGGCGGCGATCCGCAACTACTCGCGCCCATCGAACGTCTCGCGGCGCCTGGTGGTGGTGCAGGGCCCCTACGCTTCGTCGCCGGGCCGCGTGCGCGACGCCATCCTCGCGGGCCTCACCGGTACCAGCGGCGTCCTCGCCGACCCGCCGCCCTACGTGCAGACGCGCAACTTCGCCGACAGCGGCATCGAGTACGCGGTGCATTTCTACACGGACGACTTCGCCTCGCGCGATCGCGTCGACGGCTACGTGCGCGACCGCATCTGGTACGCGCTCCAGCGCGGCGGGGTACAGGTGCCGTTCCCGCAGCGCACCGTGCACTCGCATCTGGTCTCCGAGGAGACACAAGGCCACTCGTTGGAGCGCGAGCTGGAGCGGCGCGACCGCGTGCTGCGCCACGTCGACTTTCTCGACGTGCTCCCCAAGGAAGCCCATCGCGCCCTCGCCGCTGCGGCCACGGTGCGCCTCTACGCGCCGGGCGAGACGGTGGTCGCGCAGGGCGACGCGGCGGGTGAGCTTTACATCATCGACCGCGGCGAGGTGGTGGTGGAGCTCCCGCGTGAGGAGCGGACCCCTCGCGAGGTGGCGCGGCTCGGGCCGGGCAAGTTCTTCGGCGAGATGGGGCTCATGACCGGAGAGCAGCGCCGCGCCTCGGTGCGCGCGGTGGTGGAGTGCGAGCTGCTGGTGGTGAGCCACGGCGCGTTCCAGGCGACGCTCGTCTCGAACAGCGACGTCATCGAGAAGATCAGCGATCTCCTGCTCGCGCGGCAGGCCCAGCTCGACGCGGTCGCCGAGTCGCGCGACACGGTGATCGAGCCGCCCCAGGATCGATCGAAGCGCCTCATCAGTCAGATCAAGAGCTTCTTCAACCTGTCGTAGCGAGAGCAGAATCGATGTTGCTGGCCGACGTGCTTGATGTCCTCGAGGAGCTCGCGCCGCTGCGTTACGCGGAGAGCTGGGACAACGTGGGGCTCCTCGTCGGCGACCCGCGCGCGGCGATCGCCAAGGTGCTGGTCACCGTGGACTACACGGCGGCGGTCGCGGAGGAGGCAGTGGCGCTCGGCGCCTCGCTGGTGGTCGCGTACCACCCGCCGCTCTTCGCGGCGGTCAAGCGGGTCCCGCACGATGCGCCGTGGGCGGACGCGGTTCGCCGCGGGATCGCCCTCTACAGCCCGCACACCGCGCTCGACGTGGCGCGCGCCGGTACGAACGATCTCCTCGGCGATGCATGCGGTATGCATGCAAGTCAGCGCCGCCCCCTCCGACCGTACGCGCGCCAGGCCGGGCGCGCCGAGCCCGACGGCATCGGCCTGGGGCGTATCGGCCCGACGCCCCTGACGCGGGCGGCGCTCGCGGCGCGGTTGAAGACGCAGCTCGGTCTCTCGTACCTGCTCGTGGCGGGGCCGGTCGACGGGTCGGCCGGCACGGTCGCGGTGGCTGCGGGCGCCGGCGGTGAGCTGCTCGAGGACGCGATCCGCGCGGGCGCCGACGTGTTCGTCACCGGCGAGGTGCGCCATCACGATGCGCTGGCAGCAGCGCGCCTCGGCGTGACCGTCATCGCCACCCTGCATTCCAACAGCGAGCGCGCGGCGGTGCGTGCCTACGCCGGACGGCTCGCCGAGCGCCTGCCCGGCGTCGAGGTCACGGCGAGCACGCAGGACCGTGATCCGTTCAGCGTCGTGTGATCACTTGATCTTGCCGATGGCGTCGGTCCACTGCTCGATGTCGGGCTCGGGCACGTTGCCGTAGGGAGCAATGCGCGCATCCGCGTAGCCCTTCACCCGGAGATCGAAGAGGTACTGCTCGCGCGAGAGGAGCGTGCCGTTGCACACCGGCACGTCCTCGGAGCCTCGCTCGGCGACCATGCGGGCCATGAGACCGTCCATCACCCAGGCGGGGACTTTCTGCCGTTCGCGCGGATACACGAATGCATAGAAGACGAGGTGCCCGAGCAGCACGCGCCAGTGGGCGCCGACGTTCGTGAGCAGCCGGTTCCAGTCGAGCGTGTCGCCCTTCGCCGCGAGCAGGTGATAGATGTCTGCGCCGTCGAACCGCTCGCGCTCCATGACGAAGCACTTGCTCCAGATGACCTCCTCTACCGGGCACAGGAGCGCGGGCTGGTTGAAGATGGTGATGGCCTTCGCCGACTCGATCCAGGCGTCGTCGACTTCGCAGAGGCCGTTGGCCGACGCGTAGATGAAGTCAACGAAGTGCTCGCCGCACCAGGCCTTGGCGAGCCAGTGCGGGAACGTCTCGTCCGTCAGGTAGCCCTTCCCGCGGAGCGCCTCGAGCGCGCGCGCAAGGTCCTTCCGGCACAGGAAGACGTCGAGGTCCTTCGTCGCACGATCGATCCCGGCGTAATGCTTGAGCGCGAATGCCCCACCGACGACGAATGGTACCTCTGCCTCGGCGAGCGTCCGCAGGGTGTCGCCGTAGAACTGACTCGCGGGAAGCGACACCATTCTGCGGGTGCTGAGGGGCGTGCGGCGCTTCGCAGCCTTCTTGGCCGTGACCAGGAGGTTGGACATCACTGCGATTTCATACAAGCCGCGTTCCAGCCAGCCGCCGCGGCCGCGCGCACCGTGTCGCAACGGCAAGGTACGGCTCTTGCGACGGGAAACACCGACCCATGACACAGCCCGAGCAGAGAGACAGCAAGGTGGAGCGACGCGTGATGCGCATCGCAGCCGTCGGCGACGTGCACGTGACCAAGGACTCGGCCGGGCTGCTCCGGCCGTTCTTCGATCAGCTCGAGGGGCGCGCGGACGTGCTGCTCCTCTGCGGTGACTTGACCGACTACGGCCTGGAGGAGGAGGCGCACGTCCTCGCGAAGGAGCTCGCCGGCGTCACCATCCCGATGCTCGGCGTGCTCGGCAACCACGACTTCGAATCAGGACGACCCGAGGTGGTCACGAAGATCCTGGGTGACGCGGGCGTGAAGATGCTCGACGGCGACAGCCAGCTCATCGACGGCGTCGGCTTCGCGGGCATCAAGGGGTTCGCCGGCGGCTTCGGGCGCGGCACGCTCGGGCCGTGGGGCGAGCCCGTCATCAAGGGCTTCGTCAAGGAGGCGCTCGACGAGGCGCTCAAGCTCGAGTCCGCGCTCGCTCGCTTGCGCGTGGATCGGCGCGTCGCGATGCTGCATTACGCGCCGATCAGGGCGACGGTCGAGGGTGAGCCAGAGGAGATCTTCCCGTTCCTCGGATGCAGCCGCCTCGAGGAGCCGCTCGAACGCTACCCGGTGACGCTCGCGTTCCACGGTCACGCGCATCGCGGCTCGCTCGAGGGCCGCACGCGGGTGGGAACGCCCGTCTACAACGTGGCCATGCCGCTGCTGCGAAGGCAGTTGAGCAGCGAGCTGCCGATCCGCATCGTGGAGCTGCCGTGACGGGCCTGTTCCGAGGTGCCGCACCCGCCGCGCCTGCACCCGACGATCATGACGACGGAAAAGCCCCATTGCGCCCCCGCGGGGGGAGTGAGCAAGATGGGGCGATGGGCGACACTGCCGTGCGCGCGTTCGGGCTGACCGACGTGGGGTTGGTCCGAGCAGCCAACGAGGACTCGTTCACCATGGCGGAGCTGTCGAAGGCAAGCCGCTGGCAGGGCGGAAAATGCGCGGACTGGCCGACCACGAAGGGCGGGGTCCTCCTCGTGGTCTCCGACGGGATGGGGGGCGCGAAGGCGGGCGAGGTCGCGAGCGCGCTGTCGGTGGAGGCGGTGCTCGGCGGCATGCTGCGCGCGGTCCGCGAGAAGCCCGTCGACGGCGACGTGCTGCGGAAGGTCATCGAGCAGGCGAGCGAGAAGGTCCACGAGGCCGGCAAGCGCGCCGACCGCAAAGGCATGGGCGCGACGCTCACCGCGGTGCTCGTCACGGGCACCACCGCATACGTCGCGCAGATCGGCGACTCGCGCGCTTATCTGCTGCGCAACGGCAAGATCGGTCAGGTCACGCACGACCAGAGCTACGTGCAGATGCTCGTCGACGCGGGCGTGATGACCGCCGCCGAGGCCGAGGCCTCGCCGCGCAAGAACATCATCCTCCAGGTGATGGGCCAGGAGGCGGTCCGGGTGGTCCTCGGTCGCATCGCGCTGAAGAGCGGCGACCGCCTGCTCGTCTGCTCCGACGGGCTCACGAACGTGCTCGACGACGCGACCCTCAACGAGGTCGCGAAGGCGCCCGCGGATCTCGCGAAGGCCTCGCAGGAGCTCATCAATCGCACCAAGCAGGGCGGCGCGCCCGACAACGTCACGGTCATCGTCGCCGAGGTCAGCTGATCGGCTAACCTACGCCGCCGTGGCACTCCCGTTCCGGTACCCCGTCGAGCCGATGCTCGCCAAGCTCACCGACTCCATCCCGGTCGGCGACAGCTGGCTCTACGAACCCAAGTGGGATGGTTTCCGGGCGCTGATCTTCAAGGACGGCGACGAGCTATTCATCCAGAGCCGCGACCTCAAGCCGCTCAATCGGTACTTCCCCGAGCTGGAAGGCCCGCTGCGCGCGCAGCTACCGGAGCGCTGCGTGCTCGACGGCGAGATCGTGATCGCCACCGGCGGCACGCTCGACTTCGACGCGCTGCTGCTGCGCATCCATCCTGCGGCGTCGCGCGTGGCGGCGCTCGCTGCCGAGAAGCCGTCGTCGTTCGTGGCGTGGGATCTCCTCGCGCTCGGCGAGGTCGATCATCGCGCCACACCGCAGCAGGAGCGGCGCAAGCTGCTCGAGCAGGTGCTCGGCGCGGTGGAGGCGCCGGTCCACCTCACGCCCATCACCGACGACCCCGCCGTCGCGCAGGACTGGTTCCAGCGCTTCGAGGGCGCGGGGCTCGACGGCGTCATGGCCAAGCCGCGCGACCTCGGCTACCTGCCGGGCAAGCGCGCGATGATGAAGATCAAGCACGCGCGCACCGCCGACTGCGTGGTGGCCGGCTTCCGCTGGTACAAGGACGCCGTGAACGAGCTGGTGGGCTCGATGCTCCTCGGTCTCCACGACGATCAGGGCGTGCTCCACCACGTGGGCGTCGCCGCCTCGTTCAAGCGCGAGGAGCGCGCGAAGCTCACGAAGCTGTTCGCGCCGCTCCGCGAGGGCGCGCGCGAGGGGCACCCCTGGAAGGCCTGGGCGCAGTGGAAGGACGAGCATCCGCCGGGCGCGCAGCGCGTGCCCGGCGCCACGAGCCGCTGGAACCGCGGCAAGGATCTGTCGTGGGAGCCGCTGCGGATCGAGCAGGTCGCCGAGGTGGCCTACGACCACATGCAGGGTGACCGCTTCCGGCACGCCACGCACTTCAAGCGTTGGCGCCCGGACAAGCCGCCGAGCGAGTGCCGCTACGACCAGCTGGAGGTGAGCGTGCCCGTCGAGCTGGCGCTGCTGTTCGGCGGCCCGCAGGGCATCGTGCTGCGCCCGCAGCCGAGCCCGGAGCCGGCGAAGCGTGCGCCGGCGAAGCGTGCGCCGAAGAAGAAACCGGCCGCCGACGGCGAAGGCGACTGAGCCGTCCACGGCCTTGCGGCCCGCATGGGCAAGCGGATGCTGGTCGCGCGTGGTCTCGGCGGTCGGCGATCACGGGCGCACGGCGCGCTGGACGCGCTGGACGACGCTCACCCACCACGGAGACGGCCCGGACGGCCTGCCCGGCAACGACGACCTGGCCCTCCGCGGCGGCCCGTTCAGCATCGAGGCGCCTGCCGCGCTTCCCGCGCGCCGTCACGCGGAACGGCGCGTCGACCGCCACGGTGATCCACCATGGAGGCCTCGCCGGCGCGACGCTCCACTACGACCTCGAGACCACTCCGATCCGTGAGCCGGCGACTCCTCGACGTGCGCACGCACGCACGCACGCACGCACGCACGCACGGAGGATCACCAGGTCGGCGTGTGATCGGGATCCGGCGCCTCGGCGGCGGGGCGCTCCGCCTCCGGCACGTGGCGCAGGTTCACGCGGACGCGGTACCAGGCGGTGAAGCGACCGCGCATCGCGTCCACCAGCACGTCGTCCGGGATCAGCTTTGCCGCCGCTGCCGGGTGGCGCTGCTTCCAGCGCTCCAGGCCCGCCACCGCGTCGTTCTTCAGCGCGGCCCTCGCCACGATGAGCAGCGGCGCCTGCTTCCGCGCCGGCGGCCTCACGCCCTTCGCGCGCGACGGCATCACCCGCGCCGGCTCGCCCTCCTGCTTCGCGTAGTGCGGCGGCCAGGGCGCGTCGCCCATGCCGAGCGTGGCGTGGCGGGCCGACAGCGCGAGCAGAGCGTCGAGCGAGCCCGGCGTGCGATCGAGGTCGGCGTGAGCGTCGCCGCGCTCCCGGAAGCGGTCGGGCACGGTCTTCAGCGTGAAGTCTCCGGGGTCGCACACCGCGAGCTCGTCCCAGGTGACGGGCATCGACACGCGCGCGTCGGCCGTGGGGCGCACCGAGTACGCGCTCGCGACCGTGCGATCCTTCGCGTTCTGGTTGTAGTCGAGGAATACGCCGTGCCGCTCCTCCTTCCACCACTTGGCGGTGGCGAGGTCCGGCACGCGCAGCTCGACCTCGCGCGCCACGGCGAGCGCAGCTTTTCGCACATCGTCGAAGCCCCACCGCGGCGCGATGCGCGCATACACGTGGATGCCGCGAGAGCCGCTCGTCTTCGGCCAGGCGACGAGATCCATGTCCTCCAGCACGGCGCGGGTCACCATCGCGACGTCGCGGATCTGCGGCCACGCGATGCCGGGCTGCGGATCGAGATCGATGCGGAGCTCGTCAGGATGGTCGAGATCGACGGCGCGGATGGCGTGCGGATTGAGATCGACGCACCCGAGGTTCACGATCCACGCGAGCTGCGCCGCGTCGCTCACGACGATCTCGTCGGCCGTCCGTCCGGAAGGGAAGGAGAGGCGTACCGTCTCGATCCACTCCGGATGCGAGCTCGGCGCGCGCTTCTGGAAGAACGGCGGCTCGTCGATCCCGTCGACGAAGCGCTTGAGCGCCATCGGCCTTCCTCGCACCCCGCGCACCGCGCCGTCCGCGACCGCGAGGTAGTAGCGGACGAGATCGAGCTTCGTGTAGCCGGCGGCCGGGAAATAGAGCTTCTGCGGGTTCGTGACGACCACCTCCCGCCCCGCGATCTCCAAGACCTCCTTCTTCGCTGCCACGCTCACGCCTTGCGTCGGAGCTCGGCAGGACCTTCGGCCCGCATGAGGTTGAGCGCGGTGTTGACGAGCGCAACGTGCGAGAGCGCCTGTGGGAAGTTGCCGAGCATGCGCTTGGCGACCGGATCGAACTCCTCGGCGAGCAGCCCGCAATCGTTGGCAAGGCCGGCCAGGCGCTCGAACAGCACGCGCGCCTCCTCCGTGCGTCCGAGGAGCACCAGCGCATCGGCCAGCCAGAACGAGCACGCGAGGAACGCGCCCTCGCCGTCCGGCAGGCCGTCGACGTCGGGGCCGGCCTGGTACCGGAGCACGAAGCCATCCCACATGAGGCTGCGCTGGATGGCGTCGACGGTGCCGACGACGCGCGGATCGTCGGGCGGCAGGAAGCCCACGAGCGGCATCATCAGCAGGGCGGCATCGAGCTCGGTCGAGCCGTACGACTGCACGAAGCTGTTCAGCGCCGGGTCGAAGGCCTGCCGGCAGATGTCTGCGTGGACCTCGTCACGCACGGCGCGCCAGCGGTCGAGCGGCCCTTCCCAGCCCCACTGCTCGATCGATTTCACGGCGCAATCGAAGGCCATCCAGCACATCACCTTGGAGTGCGTGAAGTGCCGCACCGGCCCACGCACCTCCCAGATCCCGGAGTCGGGCTGCGTCCAGGCCGTCTCGAGGTGCTTCACGAGCGTGCGCTGGAGCGCCCACGCCGCCTCCTCGACGGGGAGGCCGGACTTGCTGCCCGCGTAGAGCGTCCCGATCAGCTCTCCGTAGACGTCGAGCTGCACCTGCTCCGCGGCCTTGTTGCCGATGCGCACCGGCTTGCTGTTCTCGTACCCTGCGAGCCACGGCAGCTCGACCTCGACGAGCCGGCGCTCGCCCCCGATGCCGTACAGGATCTGGAGCTGCGATGGTGCGCCCGCGGCCGCACGCAGGAGCCAGTCCCGCCAGGCCACGGCCTCATCGGTGTAGCCCGCACGGATCAGCGAGTAGAGCGTCAACGTGGAGTCACGCACCCAGCAGAACCGGTAGTCCCAGTTGCGCACGCTCCCGATCGCCTCGGGCAGCGACGTGGTGGGTGCCGCGACGATGCCGCCGGTCGGCTCGTACGTGAGCGCCTTCAGCGTGAGCAACGAACGCTCGATGAGCGGCGCGTACCGGCCCGTCACGTTGCTCCGCGCCGCCCAGGTCGTCCAGAACGCGTCGCAGCGCGCGAGGGCGTCCTCGGCCTCGACGGGGGGCGGCGGCGTCGCGGTCGACGCGCACCAGTCGAAGACGAACGGGACGCGCTCCTGCGGGCCGACCGCGAAATCGGCGACGGTGTGGAGCGCCTCGCCACGCAGCTCGACGGGCGTGGTGAGCCGGAAGAGGTCGGGCCCGGCGACGGCGGTCAGCCCCGTCGCGGTGCGCCGGACCCACGGCACGGTCAGCCCGTAGTTGGTCCGCAGCACGAGCTCCATACGCATCGGCACGGTGCCGGAGACACCGACCACGATGCGCACGAGATCGGGGATGGAGTCGCCCACCGCCATGAAGTCGATCACCGTGACCACGCCTTCGTCGGTCGTGAACTCGGTCTCCAGCGTGAGCGTGCGCGGGCGGTAGGCGCGCCGCACGTTCCGGATCGGCGACCGCGGCGCGATCCTCCAGAAGCCGTTCTCGGCCGTCCCGAGGAGCGCCGCGAGGCACGCATCCGAGTCGAAGCGCGGCAGGCAGAGCCAGTCGATCGAGCCGGTCAGGTCGACCAGCGCCGCGCCCTGGCAGTCCCCGAGCAGCGCGTAGTCCTCGATGCGTGATGCCATTCCGCTCGCCGTCAGCGCGCGCTTCCGCAGCAGCGGAAGCCCGTCGAGTAGTCGTGGTAGTCGTGCGCGTGCGCCTGCGTGCGGTACAGGCAGCCGTCGCCGTTGATGGTGGTGTCGAGATAGTAGCCGCCCGCGAACATGCCGTGCACGAGCACGGGATCGGTGGAGACCCACTCGTGCAGGTTGCCGACCATGTCGAACACGCCGTACGCGTTCACGCACTCCGCGTGCTCGCCGGTCTTCGAGAGCGCTCCCTCGACCTGCCCGAGGCCCGGATCGTTGAGCCGCGCCCACACGCCGGGATCGACGGACGCCGGGCGCGCGCTCTTCTTCGCGGGCTTGCGGGTCGTCGGCTTCTTCGCGGTGGCCACGGGCTTGCCCGGCGGCGCC
The DNA here is from genome assembly GCA_043732195.1 of Polyangiaceae bacterium. Classification (GTDB taxonomy): domain Bacteria; phylum Myxococcota_A; class Polyangia; order Polyangiales; family Polyangiaceae; genus Labilithrix. Next base: position 3,068 of record JAYTHX010000171.1, on the reverse strand, counting down.
GGCTTCACGCCCGGCCTCGTCGCGCGCGGGCGCGTGCTCTGCGCCGCGCGGCCCTTCGTCAGGTGTGCGCGCTTGCCGCTGGGCTTCGCGGCGGGAGCCGGCGCGGTGTAGGGCGTCGACGCTGCGACGGCCTTCGCGCCGAACACCGCGATGACCGCGCTCTTGCCGGTGTCGTGACAGACGCCCGGCCTGCGCGCGTCACCGTAGGGGAACGTCGTGTGCGCGGGGCCCATGCATGCGGTCTTCCACTCGTCGGGCTTGCAGAGATGCTTGTTCGAGGCGGCGCACGCGTCCTGGGCCTGGACCTCGCTGACGTAGCCCTGAGGGAAGACGTGCGGAACGCTGACGGCGCGGACTTCGTGACCATCGACCGGCAGGTAGTGCGCGAAGGGTTGCTCGGTACCGTCGGCCATGACCTCGACGAGCGACGCCTCGTATTTGTCGACGCAGAAGCGGAGCGGCGCCGGCGCGGCGACCTCGATCAACGCCATGTCGGAGGGGCAGGGACCGCTGTCGGCGTCGGCCGTGGTGGGCTCGGGCTCCTCGTCCGTCGCCACCGCGTCCTCCGCGCCGGCGTCGTGTGCGCCGGCGTCTCCCGCGTCGGCGGAGGCCACGGCTGCGGGCGTGGTGAGGGCGGGCCGAGCCTTGCTCGCGCACGCGCTGGCGACCAGGGCGAAGGCGAGCGCGAGGACCGCGCCGCCTCTTGAATTCAGCCCCGCAGCCATCGGTGGTGTGTAACCGAGGAGCGCGAGTGGCGCCAGTCCTTCGCGGGCGCGCGGCGCGCGGCGTTCACGCACCGCGGCGCTGCGCCGAGGCGGGTCGTTCGGCCCACGCGAGATCGCGCGGCACGGGATCCTCACCGCGCAGGCACGCCTCGACGTGGTCGAGCCCGTCCGTACCCCAGAAGATCTCGTCGCCGACCATCGCCGTCGGGACGCCGAAGACGCCGCGCGCCACTGCGTCCGCCGTGGCGTCCCGCAGCTGCTGCTTCACCTCGGCGGTGCTCGCGGCGAGCACGAGCGCGTCGCCGTCGAGGCCAGCGGTCCGTGCCGCGGCGATCACCTGCGCGGGCGTCTCGATGCCGGTCCCGAGCGACCAGGTGGCCGCGAACAGCGCATCGACGAGGCGGCTCCGCTCCTCGTCGGGCAGGGGGAGCGATGCAACGCGCAACGCGAGCAGCGGATTGAACGGATGTGACGGCGGCGGCCGCAGCACGCCGAGCCCGAGCCGATGCGCTTTGCGATAGGCGTCGCGAAAGGTGTAGCCGCGCTTGGCCGGGATCTCGGCCGGGCCCTTCGTTCCGTGCGCGTCGAGCAGCCCAGCAAAGAGCACGGGCACGGCAACGACCGCAACGCCGTTGCGTTCGGCGATCGCACGGATCTGACTCCAGCCGATGAACGCGTACGGCGAGATGAAGTCGAAATAGAAGGTGACGCGGGACGCGCGGATGGGAGTAGCTGCGGCAGGCATGACCTCGTCAGATTACCTCGGCGGCGCGTGCGCGCGGGCGCTCGCTCGCCTAGACTGCGAGCCGATGCGTCTTTCCTTGGTGTTCGGCACGGTCTCGTCCGGTGTGCTCGTCATGCTCGGCCTGTACGGGACAGCGTGCGGCAGCGATGAGGGCAACCGAGGCACCGCCCCGGTCTTCGAGGCCGGTCCCGGTGACGGCGACAGCGCGGTGGTCGACCCGGGCGACGGCGGCGTCGAGGCGCCGGACACGAGCGTGAAGCCCTCGCTCGTCAACGTGAGCAACCACAACATCGACGTCGCCGGCGACGCACGCTTCTACGTGCTCTCCGTCCCCAAGACCTACGACGCGTCGCGCTCGTACCCGCTCATCGTCGCGCTCCACGGCGACGGCCAGGACGCCGACGGCTTCCGCAAGTTCCTCGACCTCGATGCGCTCAGCGGCAACGACGCGATCACCGCGTACACCGACCAGGTCGTCGACCTCGGCACCGCGTTCGACCAGAACGGCGATCAGAAGCTCGTCGCTGCGGTGATCGCGGAGGTGAAGAGCCAGTTCAACGTCAACGCTCGAAAGGTCTGGGGCTTCGGCTACAGCAAGGGGGGCTTCATGCTGAACGAGCTCTCGTGCCGGAAGCCTGGCATGTTCACCGCCTTCGCGGCGCATGCCGCGGGCGCGCCGTCCGTGACCGCCGATCGGTGCCCGGGCATCCTCGGTCTGCCGGTCATGATGACCGAGGGCGACCGCGACCTCGGCATCGGCGCGAGCTTCGCCGCGCAGTACTGGGCCGGGGTGAACGGCTGCGGGATGAACCTCAGCGCGTCGTCCCCTGCGGAGTGCCAGAAGTACGACGGCTGCCCCTCGGGCAAGGCGGTCGTCTATTGCCTCGCCCCCGGCGTGTCGCACTATCCGATCTGGAACCAGGCCACGAAGGTGACCTGGGCCTTCTTCACGTCGCTTTGACCTCCAGCGCGGGGCGGCGCGGCGCGTGGCGGGCGCCCCGATGAGCGTCACGCGAAGGGGATACGTCAGTCAGTAGCTCTCGCGCGAGCGGGTGTCGCGCGACCAGACGTCGGCGCTGGGGACCGCAAAGAGCTCCTCCAGCGAGTGGCCCTCGCTCGCCACGCGCGAGACCTCGAGGAGGACCTCGCGCGCCGCCACGCGGTCGACTGTCCCGAGCACGGCGGCGATGCGCGGGGCCGCGGCATCGAGCTCGCGGAGGGCGCGGGGGGTGGCGACGTCGCGCTCGCGCCACGAGGCCTGCGCGCCGACGTCGTGGCTCAGCACCTCGCGCTCGTGCTCGAGCAGCGCCGCCACGCCCTGCCGGACGCGCACGTCGGAGTGGCCCAGCAGCGGCAGGAGCGAGGCTGCGCTCTCGGGCTGCGTCGACTGGCGGAACATGTGGAGCACCGGGCGGTACTCTCCGTTCTCGATGCGCGCGACGTTCACGCGCGCCGAGACGAGGTGCGTCGGGAAGACGGCATAGAGGACGAGCGCGACCGCGAACGCATCGAGCTGGCGGCGCACGAGCCACGTGAGCGTGTGCCGGCGCCGCAGCTTCAGCGCGACGGCGACGAGCCCGGCCACCACCAGCGTCGTG
>JAYTHX010000170.1:0-16002 GCA_043732195.1 Polyangiaceae bacterium | reverse complement strand
CAGACGCTGCTCGAGCGTGACGGCTACGGCGTCAAGACGATGAGCGACCCGACGACCATCGACGACGAGGTCAAGAACGGCGGCTACCACCTCATCATCCTCGACCTGATGATGCCGAAGCTCGATGGCATCGAGGCGCTGAAGAAGATCCGCAAGATCGACACCGACGTCGCGGTGGTGATCTTCACGGGCTACCCGAACCTCGAGACCGCGGTGGCGTCGATGAAGCTCGATGCGGTCGACTACCTGAAGAAGCCGTTCAACGTGGACGAGTTCCGCGAGGTCCTCGACCGCGTGATGCGCAAGAAGGGCCTCGCGCGCACGCCGGAGGAGAGGCTCCACAAGGTGATCGGCGACACGATCCGGAACCTCCGCAAGGAGAAGGACCTCACGCTGAAGCAGATGTCCCGCCGCACGAATCTGAGCGTATCGCTGCTCTCGCAGATCGAGCGCGCGGAATCGAGCGCGTCGATCTCGTCGCTGTACAAGATCGCGACCGCGCTGGACTCGCGGATCCAGGATCTGTTCGGGGAGTACTGAGTCGAGAGCGAGAGGGAGATAGCAGGCAACAGGCAGCTCTCGTCTCTTCCTCTCATCCGCGTCTCCCCCGGGGTCCCCCCCCACCCGGACGGCTCTGCTCGCGTGCTAGCCTGCCCGCGCCATGCGGACGCCCTTTCTTCGGTTCCTCTCCGTCCTCTGCGTTGCCGGCACCGCCGTCTTCGCGCTCCGCACCCACGAGGCGCGCGCCGCCTGGCCGCCCGCGGCGGGCGCGGACATGAAGGACAAGGCCAACTGGCCGAACGACTACAACGGCCGCTGGAACTATCTCTCGTACTTCCCGGCCCACACGACCGCCGAGCCCATCGCCGCCGCCGACCTCAAGCTCGGCGCCGCCGGCATGAGCATCGACAAGGCGTGGACGTACACGATCGGTCGTGACGACGTCCGCATCGCCGTCATCGACTCGGGCATCGAGTGGGACCGCAAGGATCTCGTCAACAAGGTCGCCCTCAACGCCGGCGAGCTGAAGGGCGTCAATCGCCCGCAGACCGCGGCGGGCGCGGTCTGCGGCGGCGCCGGCGACCTCGCCGGCTATGACTGCAACGGCGACGGCATCTTCAACGTCGCCGACTACCGCGACGACCCGCGCATCGCGCCCGTCGTCCCCGGCGAGAAATGCTTCGCCGACGAGGAGCGCACGAAGCCCGGCGCCGACCGCATCAAGGGCGACGTCAACCGCAACTGCATCCTCGACCCCGGCGATCTCATCCAGCTCTTCTCCGACACCGTCGACGACGACGCGAACGGCTACACCGACGACATCGCGGGCTGGGACTTCTTCAAGAACGACAACGACCCGTACGACGACACGCGCTACGGGCACGGCACCGGGGAGGCTGTCGACAGCGCCGCCGAGGCGAACAACGGCGACGGCGATCCCGGCGTGTGCCCGGGCTGCCGCTTCGTCCCGCTGCGCGTCGGCAACAGCTTCATCGCCGACTCGAACGACTTCGGCAAGGCCGTCATCTACGGCGCCGACCTCGGCGTGAAGGTCGTGCAGGAGGCGCTCGGCACCATCAACTACACCGCGTTCGCGCGCGCGAGCATCGACTACGCGTACGCCAAGGGCGCGATCGTGATGGCCAGCATGGCCGACGAGAACTCGCGCCACCACAACGCGCCCGCCACCGCGAACCACGTCCTCACCGTGCACTCGATTCGCTACAACGAGGCGAGCATCGAGCAGGCGACCACGTTCATCGCGTTCGACACGTGCTCGAACTACGGCGGGCATCTCTCGCTCAGCATCAGCGCCACGAGCTGCTCCAGCGAGGCCACGGGACGGAGCTCGGGCATCGCCGGCCTCATGTTCTCCATGGCCGCCAAGCAGGGCATCCAGCTCAGCGCCGAGGAGGCGATCCAGATGTTCAAGGCCAACGCCGACGACATCGACGTCCCCGAGTCACGCGGCGAGCAGCCGGCGTTCTACTTCTCGCATCCCGGGTTCGATCAGCGCTTCGGCTACGGCCGCGCGAACGCCGCGCGCATGATGCAGGCCCTCCAGGACAAGCTGATCCCGCCGGAGGTCGACATCGTCTCGCCCGAGTGGTTCCAGCCCATCGAGGCCGAGCGCTCGAACGGTCCGATCGCCATCATGGGCCGCGTCGCGGCAGCGCGCGCGAAGGCCTACGACCTCAAGATCCAGTGGGCGCCCGGCGTCGAGCCGGAGGAGAAGGACTACAAGGACCTCGCGCCCGCGCTCACGAACGTGCCCGGCGCGACCGTCACCGGCGGCACGAACCCGCTCGCACAGATCGACCCGCGCGAGATCGACACGAAGCACACGCCCGACGCGGACTCTCCGCTCGGCGAGAACGCGCGCACCATCTCGATCCGCGTCCAGGCCGTCGCGCACTACGACAACGGCGACGTGAAGGGCGAGGCGCGGCGCGTCGTCTCCATCACGAACGACAAGAACCCGCAGCTCCAGGACAAGGATCTCCTGCCTGGCTTCCCGATGAACCTCGGCGCTTCGGTCGAGGCGAGCCCGAAGCTCGCCGACATCGACGGCGACGGCGTGCGCGACATCGTCGCCCCCGATAGCTCGGGCAAGGTCCACGTGCTCTCGATGAAGGGTGGCGGCGCGCCCGTCGAGGTGCAGGGCTTCCCCTACCGCACGCGGCGTATCGACGGGCTCGACGCCCAGCCGGGCGCCGGCCTCACCGTCCCCAGCTACCTCTCGGCACCCGCGTACAAGGCCGGGGCGCAGCCCAACGGCGGCGGCGTCGATCCCGACCTCGCGCGCGAGGCCATCGTGTCCGCGCCGGCGATCGCCGACCTCGACGGTGACGGCAAGCTCGAGATCGTCTTCGCGACGTGGTCGGGCACCGTGTACGTCATCAACGCGAAAGGCCAGGATCTCCCGGGCTGGCCCAAGCGCCTGCCGCTGATCCCGTCGTGCTCGCTCGATCCGTCGAAGCTCACGCCGCCGCCCTGCATGGACACCGCGCACGACTTCGCGCGTGGCACGTTCGGCGCGCCCGTCCTCATCGACATGAACAAGGACGGCCGCCCCGAGATCGTCGTCGGCGCATTCGACGGCAACATCTACGTGTTCAAGAGCGACGCGAGCGCGCTGGACGGCTTCCCCGTCGCGCTGGTCGCGCGGTCGACGGCGACGCCGGGCCCGAGCCGCATCATGTCGACGCCCACGGTCGTCGACCTCAACGGCGACGGCATCCCGGAGATCATGTCCGGCTCGAACCAGCAGGTCGGTGGCGGCGGCTCGGCCGGCCAGGTGTTCGCGGTCGACGGCCGCGGCAACCTGGCGCCCGGCGGTCCGTACCTGCCGAACTGGCCGTTCACGGTGACCAGCCTGAAGCTGTTCCCGGTCGTCGCCGAGGGCATCGTGTCCTCGCAGGCCGCGGCCGACTTCGACGGCGACGGCAAGGCCGACATCCTCGTGCAGGGCAATGGCGCGCGCCCGCTGGTCGTGAAGGCCGACCCCGGCGTGCAGGTGAAGCTCGACGATCCGCCGAACCGCCTCCCGCCGCGGGTCGACGACAACGGCGTGAAGGACGACGGCTTCGAGGCGACGAGCTCGTTCGGCGAGTCGACCAAGGCGCAGCCGGACGTCATGTTCCCGCTCTTCAGCCAGCCGTCGATCGGCGACATGGATCAGGACGGCGTGCCCGACGTGATCCTGTCCGGCGGCTCCCTCACGCTTGCCGGCGCGCTCGCGGGCGGGGGCCGCCGAGCCGACCCCGGCCAGCACCTGCTCGCGTTCTGGAGCGGCAAGACGGGCAAGATGCTCCCGGGCTCGCCGGTGGTGCTCGAGGACTACACGTTCCTCGTGAACCACACGATCGCGGACGTCAGCGGCGACGACTACCCCGAGGCCATCACCGGCAGCGGCGGCTACTTCCTGCACGCGGCGGATGCTTGCGGGCGTGAAGCGCCCGGCTTCCCGAAGTTCACGCACGGCTGGATCGCGGCGGCGGCGGCGGTCGGCGACGTCGACGGCGACGCGCAGAAGGGCCTCGAGGTCGTGACCGGCACGCGCGACGGCTGGCTGTTCGCGTGGCACACGAAGGGCACGTCGACGGGCGCGATCGAGTGGGAGTCGTTCCACCACGACAACGCAAATACCGGCAACTATGCCACGAAGCTCGAACAGGGTCGCTCGCAGCGCGCGGCGAAGCCGATCGACTGCAGCGTGCCGCTGGCGCCCACCGCCGACCGCTTCGATGCGGGCGGCTCGGGCTGCGGCTGCACCACCACCGCTGCCCCGCTCGACGTCCGCGCCCTCGCGGGCGGCCTCGCGGCGCTGGCGCTCTTCGTCGCGCGCCGCCGCGCCAGCAACAAGAAGGCGTGATCGGCGCACGCGCTGCCATGCGTGCTTGCCAGCCGAGCGCGTTTGGATATAGTGCGCGCCTCCTTGCCGGGGTAGCTCAGTTGGTTAGAGCGGGCGTTTCATACGCGCTAGGTCGGGGGTTCGACTCCCTCCTCCGGCACTCTCTTCGATAGTCAAACGCGGGTTCGGTCGAACCTCTGCACGACGCCGCGAAAGCGCTCGTCGTCCCACGCGCGCTCGTCGCAGGGGCGCCCCGTGTACCGCGCGATCACCTTGCGCCAGAAAGCGGAAGCGCCCACGTTCGCGCGCACCTGGCGTACCTCCCACGGGCCGGCGAAGCGATCGAACAGCGCGACGGCCGCGCGCGCGCCGATCGCGTGCTGACGGTATTTCCGCATCACGAAGAAGTCGGCGACGTCGTTCACGCCCTCGTCGCCCGTCAGGCGACTACGCCCCTCGTGCAGCGCGAAGCCTGCGAGCTTGCCATCGACGCGGATGAGGAAGGGGTGACAGCGCGGGTCCTCGAAATGGCGTTCGAGGCGCGCACCACCGAAGCTCCCTTGCTCGCCGACGTCGAGCCCGAGCAGCTCGCTGAAATCGTACGCGTAGTACTCGTTGAGGGCGAAGAGCACGGGCTTGTCGTCACGCGTCGCGGGCACGAACTCCATCGCGCATGCGTACCACGGGGACCCTTTCCGCACGCGCGGCCCGAGCCGCGCGTGCGTGACCTGTCAGCGCGTGACCCGTCAGCGCGGCATGCGCACGCCCGTGCTTCCGCCGGTGCCCGCGATCGCGTCGAGCGTCGCGATCGTCGCCGGCGGGAGCTCCAAGGCTGCCGCGGCCACGTTCTCCTTCAGGTGGCCCATCGACGACGTGCCCGGGATGAGCAGCACGTTAGGCGATCTCTGGAGGAGCCACGCGAGCGCGACCTGCATCGGCGTTCGGTCGAGCGCCTTGGCCGCCCCCGCCAGCGCGTCCGACTGGAGCGGCGAGAAGCCACCCAGCGGGAAGAAGGGCACGTATGCCGTGCCCGCCGCCGCGAGCTCGTCGAGCAGCGCGTCGTCCTCGCGGTGCGCGAGGTTGTAGTGATTCTGTACGCACACCAACGGCGCGATCGCGCGCGCCGCCGCGACCTGCTTGCTCGTCACGTTGCTCACTCCGAGGTGCTTGATGAGCCCCTTTCGCTGGAGGTCGGCGAGCGCCGCGAACGGCTCTTCGATCGATCCAGCGGACGGCGTGAGCATGCCGCCGACCCGCAGGTTGACGACCTCGAGCGCGTCGAGCCCGAGGTTGCGGAGGTTGTCGTGCACCGCCGACGTCAGCTCCGCCGGTGACAGCGCGGACGGCCACGAACGGTCCTCGCCGCGGCGGGCGCCAACCTTCGTGACGATGACGAGCCCCGCCGGGTACGGATGCAGCGCCTCGCGGATGATCTCGTTCGTGACGTGCGGTCCGTAGAAGTCACTCGTGTCGATGTGATCGATCCCCATCGCCATCGCCTCGCGAAGGACCGCCAGCGCACCCGGACGGTCGCGCGGGGGCCCCCACACGCCGGGTCCGGCGAGCTGCATGGCGCCGTAGCCCATGCGGTTCACGGTGAGCGAGGTGCCCGGGAGCGCGAATCGTCCGCCAAGGTTCGTAGTCATGAGACGAACCTACGCCGCTGCTCGCGTGAAACCAGCGAATAGGATGCATACCTTCCATGAATGGCATTCATGCGAGGAGCTTCCGCCCGCTCAGCGACGCAACGACCGGCGTGGTGACGTCATCCAAACGGCGGCAGGGGATGTTGCATGACGGCTGCCGCCACTGGCTCCAGCATCGACGTCGCGCCGCCCAAGAAGTGGGAGCTCTGGACGGGCCTGTTCATCGCGCTTCCCGCGCTGATGCTGTTTTCAGCGCCTCGATGAAGCTGTCGCGCGCGCCGCAGGTCGTGGAGATGTTCACCGGCAAGTTCGGGTTCGAGAAGAGCGCGCTGACCCCGATCGGCATCCTCGAGGTCGTCGTGACCGTGCTGTACCTGATCCCGCGCAGCGCGGTGTTCGGCGCGATCCTCATCGCGGCGCTGCTCGCGGGAAAGAAGTACGAGGCCGAGATCGTCTCGAGCCGCGGTGAGACCACGCTCCTCGCGGGCAGCTACGACGTCCAACCGGCGCGCGCGAACAACCCGCAGAGCCCGGTCAAGAGCGACAAGCCGACCCTCTACCTCACGAGCGACACCGGCGCCGCTCCGCAGGCGTTCGAGTTCGACAAGCTCGCCGACAGCGGGCTGAAGCTCTATCACTCGGCGCGCTCGGCCTCCTTCGCGATGAGGAAGGATCCGACCTGGAAGCCCGCGCCCACCGACGCGAAGTCGATCTCCTGCACGGGCCCGACCGTCAACGCCGTGATCACCATCGATCAGGCGCAGGGCCGCCGCGGCTCGCTGAAGCTCACGCGCAAGGCCAGCGCGGACCGGCACGATCCCCCGAGCGTCACCGTCCCCGTCACGCAGACCGAGGGCGGCGGCGTGCCCGAGTACATCTACTTCGAGGGCAGCAAGGGCGAGCAGGACTACTACGTGAACATGATCAAGAAGGACTTCGAGCGCGGCTCGGGCGAGGTGAAGCTCTTCCTCCGGTGGGCCGAGGGCGGCCAGGAGTTCAGCATCGGAGCGACCTGCGCGTTCAAGTGATCGCGCTATCCTCCGCGGCATGTGCGGACGAGCCACGCTGACCGTCTCGACCGACGAGCTGCGCGACATCTTCGCGCTCGAGGAGCTCCCCGCGATGCCGCCGCGGTTCAACATCGCGCCGTCGCAGCCGCTGCCGATCATCCGCACGCCGGGCACCCTCGAGCTGCTCCCCTGGGGGACCAAGGAGCGGCGCGTCATCAACGTTCGCCTGGAGCGCGCCACGACCAAGCCGGGTGGCCGTTGCCTGGTCGTGGTGGACGGCTTCTACGAATGGCGCGACACGGACAAGCAGCCGTTCTACTTCCACCGCGTCGACGGCAAGCCGTTCGCGCTCGGCGGCGTGGTCATGGGTGAGGGCGCGGCGATCGTGACGAGCAATCCGCTCACCGGCATCGTCGAGCTCCACGACCGCATGCCGCTCATCCTCGCGACGCCCGACTGGTCGCGCTGGCTCGCGGGCGACAAGCCCGGTGCCACGCTCGAGGGCTTCGAGAGCTTCCCGGTCTCGACCTTCGTGAACTCGCCGAAGAACGACGATCCCCGCTGCATCGCGCCGCTCGCGTAGTCATAAAAGCGCGGTCATCACCTCGGCGCCCGTCTTCGTCACCACCACCGTGTGCTCGAGCTGCGCGATCATCGGCTCGATGGTGATGGCCATGCCCGCGCGCAAGCGCTGACCCGCGTCCCGGCAGCGCCGCGCGACGTCCGCCACGTGCACCGCCTCGCGCGACGCGTGCTCGGCGCCCCCGTCACGTCGACGTTCACGATGCCGCCGAGGCGCAGTAGCTCGCGTGCGCTGGGGATCCCGTGGCAGACCATCTCGTTCCGGCTCGTACAGACTATCGAGCCGCGCCCCGAAGTGATCACGACGGACGCGCTCTTCCTCGCCGAAATGCGCCCTCACATGTCCACACAGGTCACGGAGCCCAGACCTTCCCGGGGCTCCGCCCAGAAGCGGTAGGGCGTGAACCAGAACCCGGAGCGGATCCCGCTCGAGGCCTGTCGCCACGAGCCTAGGAGATAGCCCCAGTCACCGATCGAGCGCTGATCGACGCTGCCGAGCAACGCCTCGAAGCCGTTCCAGTCCTGGAAGTACTCGGACTGGATGCCGTCGTCGGTGAGGAGGTAGGCCGCCCTCCCGCCGAGCGCGTCGAGCCAGCGGCCGCCGTTCCGCAGGTTCGTGTGCGTGTGCTCGGCGCACGGCTCGACGAGGATGCGCTCCGGCGCGATGTGCTCGCGGCACGCGAGGAGGTGCAGCATCGCGAAGGCCTCGACGAGGTGCGAGTGAACCGCGCCGCCCGACGCGATGATCAGCGGCGCGACGTCGCCGCGCAGCGCGTCCGCGCCGAGCGCCGTGCGAAACGGCATCGCGCCGAGCCGGTCGAGGTCGCCCTCCCGGAGCGGCCGGCACGCCGCGCCGGGCAGGTAGTCGGTGAGCGCCGTGCCGTCCTGCTCGATCTGGCCGTGCCCCGGGAGGAGCACCGCCGCGTACGGAAAGGACTGCGTGCTCGCGGCGAGCGACCGGAGCACGCGCGCGTTGTGCAGGGCCGCGGCGGAGAGCGCGTCGGGCGGGAGCGTGCATGGGAAGAGGCGATGCGACGTCGGCCTCGCGGCCAGGCGCTCCAGCTCCTCGGCGAGGGCCAACAGGGGCGCGCGCTGCGCAGGCGCGGGAAAGCCGCAGCCGCGGGGCGGCGCGGCGACGCGCACGTCGCGTCCCTCGTGGTGCACCGGGGTGAAGCATGCATTCTGCACGTTCGTCTCGGGGAAGGACACGTGCGCCGAGGCCCACGCGTCACGCGCGAGGATGGCGCCGCTCCAGCTCCGGCACATCCGCTCCTTCGACGGCGCCGTGGCCGCGCCGGCGAGACGGCCGAAGCGCGCATCCTGCTCGCGAAAGGCCGGCACGGCCTCGCGGTAGCCGCAGCCGAGCGCCATGAGCGCGACGCCGAGCGCCGCAGCGTGCGCGCGGCGCCTCACTTCACGATGGGGTTCTTCGCGACGAACGGCGCGCGGATCCGGAGGCTGGTGCGTCCCTGCTCACGGAGCGCTGCGGGGATCGGCTCGAACGGGCCGGCGCGGCGGATCGCGTCCGCGCAGTTCCGGTCGAACTCGTCGATGCCGCTCGGTCGCGCAGGCGGCCAGCTCACCTTCACGCTGCCGTCCGTGGCGATCGTGAACTCGAGGATCACGGTGCCCTGCTTCAGCTCGAGGAGCGCGCTGCGCGGGAACGCGTCGCGCCAGAGCGGGTCGACCTTCGCGTGGATCTTGCGGAAGTACGGCAAGAGCATGGGGTCGTCCGTGTACCAGTCGACCACATCGCCATCGCCCGCGCCGAGCGCGCGCGCGACTGAGCCGCGCCCCTGGGTGCCGCCGGCGCCGGGATCGGGCGCGGGGCCGTTCGAGCCGCCGCGACCCACGCCGGCGAGACCGCCCGCGAAGCTCGCGTGCACCTGCGACTGCACGATGCTCGCGACCTCCTGATCGCTGTCGACGGTGTCGCTCGGGCGTCCCCGGAAGGACGCGGTGATGGTGGGCGGCCCCTCCGCCACCGCGGGGCGTCCCTGGGCGATGCGCGCCGCCACGTCGTGACGGGTCCCGGCCTCGCCGGCGCGCACGCCGACGCCGGGGCTCGCCAGGAGCTGACCAGGCCGCGCGGCGCCCGCCGTGGCGCCTGGCCCGTCCGCGTCGTCGGACTCGCGCGTGCCCGCGTGACCGCCGACCACCGACGCCGGGCGCGGCGCGAGCAGCGAGCCCCGGCTGGGATCCGTGGGCGCGCTGGGCCGCCGCTCCGGGTGCTCGCCCGTGCCGGACGCGAGGAAGGTGAGCTCCATCGGGTTGGTGGTAGCGCGGCGATCCTCGCGGGTAGTGCGGAGCGTCGTCGTGGTCTTGAGCCGCTGATGCTGATCGCGATCGAGGCGGCTCGTGAGATCGGGGCTGAGGCTCAGATCCTCGTCGAGCGCCGCGAGATTGACGGCGCGCGCACCGGCGTTCGAGCCGCCGCGGCCGAGGTTTCCGGTGTCGACGCGCGCGATCGTCGAGCCCCCGTGCGCGATCGGGACCTCGCCCTCAGGCACCACCTCGTGGTCAGCCACGAGCGTCCCCTCCGCGAACGCCGGCAGCTCGATGGCGACCACATCGGTGGGGGCGGCGGTCCGGCTCTCGGCCTCACGGCGCTCGCGCGCCTGCGTGAAGTGGTACGCGATCACGCCCGCGACCGAGAGCAGCGTGACGTGCGCCATCGCCGAAGCGATGAGGGACCACCCCGCCTTGGTGGGCGCGAGATTGCGTTGTCGCGGAGCCACGTTAGTCGGGAGAAGCGTAGGTCACTAGCGCCGACCGCGCCACGCGGGCCGCATGTAGGCAGGCCGGCCACGCCCGCACAGCGCCCGGCGTGGCCCCGACGATCAGGGCGCGGCGGACGAGAACCGCCGGCGGAAGGCGCGCTCGGCGTTCGCGGTCGTCGCCTCCGCGAGCATCTCGAAGGAGATGCCGCGCAGCTCGGCGACACGCCGCGCGGTGTGCACGACGTAGGCGGGCTCGTTCGGCGTACCCCGCTTCGGGATCGGCGCGAGGTACGGGCTGTCCGTCTCGACGAGGATGCGGTCGAGCGGCGCCCAGCGCGCCACCTGCTGCACGCTGAGCGAGCTCTTGAAGGTGACGATCCCCGAGAACGAGACATCGAAGCCGAGGTCGAGCGCCTTCTCGGCGAACGGCTGATCCTCGCTGAAGCAATGAATGACGCCGCCGACGTCGCGCGCGCCCTCGGCGGTGAGGATGTCGATGGTGTCGGCTGGAGCGTTGCGCGTGTGGATGACGATGGGCTTCTTCAGCTCGCGCGCGAGCCCGACCAGCCGCGCGAAGGCGGCCTTCTGCACGTCCCGAGGAGAGCGGTCGTAGTGGTAGTCGAGACCGATCTCGCCGATCGCCACCACCTCGGGCTCGGCGGCGAGCTTCGCGAGCTCGTCGTACGCGGCGTCGTCGAGGGTGAGCGCGTCGTGCGGGTGGACGCCGATGGCCGCGCCCGCACGTTCGCTGACGCGCTTGGCGAGCGCGACGGCAGCCCGCGCCGGCCCGAGATCCGTTCCCACGCCGATGACCACGAAGCCGCCCACGCCGGCCGCGCGAGCGCGCTCCAGCACCTCGTCCGGCCCGGCGGGGAAGTACTGCGGATCGAGGTGGCAGTGCGTATCGACGAGCACGGCAGGTGAGCCTAACCTAGCGCAGTGATTCCGCTCACCGAAGAAGCATTTCGTGAGCTGCTCGACGATCGCGGGCTCCTCCGCAGCGGGTCCCTCGCCGAGCCCGACCGGCGCGCCGGCTACGCCGTCTTCGCGCAGAGCCCGCTCGTCCGGCTCGACATCGAGGGGCTCAAGCAGAAGGCCGCGCAGTTCTTCCAGACGAAGATCGGGCTCACCGTCGAAAAACGCTACGAGGCCGCGCAGCCGCTGCGAGACGCCGCGCGGTTCGTGATCGCGTCCGACGACGCGTCGTGCTCCGGCACGCGGCTCGTGTACGGACGCGCGGTCGACGCCGGCGATCTTGCCGCCGCCGAGGAGGCCGAGCGCGCGATCGGAACGTACGGCCTCGCGCTCCTCGCGCAGCGCTGCAAGACGATCTGGGTGATCGCCACCGAGGGCGAAGACGACCGCGTCGCGCTCACGCTCGCGGCGATCCTCGCGAGCGCATTCCTCGGTCCAATCCTCGGGCCCGGGGGCCAGGAGATCATCGGCGTCCGCGGCGCGCGCTTGAAGCTCGAGGGGCGCGCGAGCCCGTATCGCTGAGCGAAGCCGCCGAAAGACGCCGCGTTACTCGGTCAGCGAGGCGCAGTAAGCCGCGTAGACGTGGCCGGTGACGCTGCCCTCCGCGAACGTCGCGGTGACGTCGAACGCGGCCCACGCCGGGGGCGTCGCCTGGTCCTCGACGAGCGCGGTCAGCGTGACGCTCTTGGCCCGCGTGAACGGCGGCAGGCTCAGGTCGCCCTTGAAGTCGAAGAACGCGCTCGTCACACCGTCCTTCTCGCTCGCGGCGCCGCCGGCCGCGCCGCGCGGGATGCGGCTCACGATGAGCGTGTAGCCGGGCGTCGGCGAGGTCTGGCTCGGGCACTCCGGCGCGCCGCCGAGATGGGACTCGGTGTGGAGCTGCGCGCCCGCATCGCCCTGCTGCGTGCCGAACTGCGCGCGGTCGAGCGTGCGCGTGAGCGCGCCGAACGTGGCGACGAGCGCGGTCTTCTTGCAGGCATCCTCGCAGGTAGCGGGGCCGGCCTCGAGCGGGGCCGCGGCATCGGCGGCGTCGGCGTCGGTCTCGGCCAGGCCGCCGCCGGGTCGCGGCGCCACGGCGCCCGGGCCGCTGTCCGTCGACGACGAGCAGGCCGCTGCGGCCACGGCCCCGATGGCGACGACAGAGAGCGCGAGGCCGAGCCGACAATTCATGGCGCCACGGTAGCACCAGCCTCGGTGATGCGCGTCGTCGTCCGGCGCCAGATGAGGCCGAGCAGGATGCTGCGCACGAACCAGTCGAGCGTGGAGCCGAGCCACACGCCGGCGAGCCCGAGCCCGAGCGTGATCGCGAAGAACCACGTCGCCGAGAGGCGCACCACGACGGCGCCGATCACACTCACGCCCAGCGCGTCACGCGTGCGCCCCGATCCGCGCAGCGCCTGGGCGAGCACGATCCCGACCGCCATGAACGGCTGCGCCAGCGCGAGGACCGGGATGGCGCTCCGCCCGATGACGAGCACCGCCGGATCGCTCGAGAAGACCGGCAGGATCACGCTCCGAAGCGCGACGGCGCAGATGCCGAACACGGTCAGGGTGACCATCGCGTCCCGCGCGCTGATCCGCGCCACCTGCTGAGCAGCGGCGGGCTCCCCGGCCCCGAGCTTCTGCGCGACGAGAGCCGCGGCCGCGATCCCGAAGCCGTCGGCGGAGAGAAAGCAGATCGACTCGACGCTGATGAGCGACTGGTTCGCGGCCATTGCTGCATCGCCGAGGCGCACGATGATGAGCACGTAGCCGACGTACCCCACGTGATAGAGCACGCGCTCGAAGAACGCGGGGAGCGCGATGGACGCGAGCACCCGCCCCTCGGCCCGCGCGCTCGAGCGCGTGCTGGTGCTCTTGCTCCGCAGCGAGACCGGCCGCGCGGTGCTGGTCAGCGCGAGCGTCGCGAGCGCCGCCTCCAGCCCGAACGTGCACGCGGTGCTGATCCCCGCCCCCTGCGCGCCGTAGCGCGGGATGAGCACGTAGTTGAGCGCGACGTGGAGGACGTTTGCGGCGATCCCGATGGCGAGCGGCGTCCGCGTGTCGCCTCCTGCCTGGAGCGTCGCCACGGTGATGGTGGCGACGAACACGAGCGGCGACGCCGCGATGGTCACCCCGAGGTACCCGCGCGCCTCGGCCAGCGCCGCGGGTGAGACGTTCCTCGCCGCGTACGGCAGGAGCTCGAGCAGGAGCGGCGAGGCCAGCGCGAGCACGCATCCCATCGCGAACGCCGCGCCCAGCGAGATGCGCGCCGCGAGCCGCGCCGCATCGGGATCGCGCGCTCCGACGTGCCGCCCGACGCGCGCGATGGTCCCCACCTCGAACGCCGCGAAGACGCTCCAGATGGACCACTCGAGCGCCCCGCCGAGCTGCATCGCCGCGAGCGACGTCTCGCCGTGACGCCCGAGCATGATGCGGTCGACGACGAAGACGCTCGTCTGGAGCAACGAGTGGAGGATCGCCGGCAGCGCGAGTCGGCGAACCTCCGCGGCGAGCGGACCGGGACTGCTCAGTGGACGATCAGATCGCTGTAGCGCTTTCGAACCAGCATGCTTGCCATGTCCGTCGCGCAGTTGTCGCAGTAGCCGAAGCGCGAGGAGAGCTGCGCGATGACCTCGCGCACCTGCTTCTTCCGCGCCGCGTCGAGGCCGGCGCCTTCGTCACGCACCAGCACCACGATGTCGCGCGCCTGCTTCGCGATGTCGACGCGCTTGTCGCTGAAGATCGCGTCGCGCAGGCGGCGCAGGAAGTTCGGCAGCACGTTCTTGCCCTCGACCTTCTGGCCGGGGTGGTCGATGGCCCACGCGGCGATGCCGCTGATCATCGCCTTGCGTGCCTCCTGAGCGTCGCCCTTGACGTCGAGGAGGCGCTCCACCTCGCGCATCATGTTCTCGTCGGGCTCTTCGTACTCGCCCGTGTGCTTGTTGCGGATGCGCTCCTTCTTCGTCCACACGCTCACGTGCTGGATGTAGCGCTCGAAGAGCTCGTCGTACTGCGCGTCGGCGACGAGCCCGCTCGACGCATACAGCTCCTGCTCCCACACGCCGAGGAGGCGCGCAAAGAGGCTCTCGCGGAACAGCTTCACGTCGTGGTAGCCGCCCGCCTGGGTGTCCTGCTGGAGCCACTCGAACTCGCTCTTGCGCTCGCAGAGCTGCTCGATCTCGTCGAGCACGGCGAGCGGCGAGAGGCATTTGTAGATCGCGGACTGCGCGGCATCGAGCATGACCACGCGCATCTCGCGCGGGCTCGCGCCGACGCGGCCTTCGTAGATCGGATAGGAGTCGCTCTCCTCGAAGACCTCGCGCACGCTGGCGCGGAGCACCTTCTGCGCGTCGGGCTCGAGGCGCTCGGGCGCACGGCCCGCGGCGTAGAGGTCCATCTTCTCGAGCGCCGTGAGCCCGGAGAGCGCGTTCGAGAGCGCGCGCGGGTACTTGTCGGTGTTGGGCTTTCGCATGCGCGTGAGGACCGCGAACTGCGCGGCCATCGTGGTGGCGTGCGGCGCGACGTGCCGGCGGATGTGCGGGACGACGTGCGTGTCGTAGATGCGCTGCTCGTGGATGGTGCTGCGCAGGTAGGGCGTGCGGATCAACTCCATGCGGCCACGGAAGCTCGCGAACTCGGGGTGCTCGCGGAAGGCGTCGAGGTGGAGCTCGTTCGCGCTGCCGGTCATCACGCAGTTGAGCTGCACGTTCTGTTGCGTGAGCGAGACCTCGCCGGTCTCGACGGAGAGCTGGAGGTACTTGAACGCATCGAGCGGGCGCTTCAGCAGGTCGCTGAACTCGAGGACGCCGCCCGCGGCGTCGATGAGCTCGCCCTTCGCCTCGTAGAGCGTGATCGCCTGGAGCGAGGCCGGGAGCGACTGGAGCGAGCGATCCATCGTGATCTGACGCTCCTGCGCGTCGACCGTCATCTGCGGGCCGATGGTGACGGCGCCCACGCGGTAGCGCTGCGAGATGAAGTAGCGCTCCACCTGCACGTGCTTCAGCACCTCGGTGTACGAGCCGTTGTAGCTGGAGAGCAGCGCCTCGAAGACCTGCTGGCTCTTGTGCGAGAGCTCACCGCGGAGGATCCAGTCGGAAAAAAAGTCGGCGCGCTCGGAGCCGACGGCGCCGTCCTTGTCCTTCGCCAAGCGATCGAGCAGCTTCTGCCGCTCGTCGATCGGGATGAGGAAGAGCGGATGGTCACGCACCTCGACGAGCAGCTTCGCGTCGATCTGGTCGTCGGCGAGGTGCGCGTACGTCTGGACCTGCGCGACGGGCTCCTTCTGTCCGAAGCCGAGGCTGCCGCGGACCGTCTTGCTCGAGGGGAACACCCAGTTGAAGCGGTAGAGCGCGCCCTCGTCCTGGAGGGAGTAGTTCTCGAGCGCGCGCATCAGGCACGCGACGATGGTGCTCTTCGCCGAGCCGTTGGGGCCGTGGAGGAGCACGAGGCGGTTCGGGCGACCTTCGCGGACGAAGTTCGAGACCGAGCGATAGATCTCCTCCTGCACCTGCTCTTGACCGATGAGTGCGTGCGGCGCCTGGAGGGGATCCCACGGGAGGTCGAAGAGGTTCCAGCGCGTGAACTTACCCCACGGCTGCTCGACCAGCGTGGTGCCGTACTGGTCGAAGCAGTCGCGAACGTACCGGCTCGCATCACGCGCAAAGCGCACCGGATTGCTCGCGAACAGATCGAGGTACTCGGAGAACGCGAGGACGCGGCGCCCCTTCAGGAAG
>JAYTHX010000169.1:0-38666 GCA_043732195.1 Polyangiaceae bacterium | reverse complement strand
CGCAGCTGACGCCGACCGCGGCCGACCTGGCGCTCTTCGGGATCACCGGGACGACGCCGACCTCGGTCACGAACATGTCGAACGCGATGATCACGACGGTGAAGGCCTTCTCTCTCGGCCTCACCTCGATGCTCATGGTGCCGGCCTGGAACGACGACCCGCACGGTCTCTTCGCCGGTGGCGATGCGGCCGCGACGGTCAAGGCCGTCGCGATGGGCAAGATGTTCAACGGCCTCTACGACTTCGCGAAGTCGAAGGCGGACCCGGGCTGCTCGTCGAAGACGCTCGCAGACCGCATCTCGATCGCCATCGCTGGCGATACGTTCAAGTCGCCGTTCAATCGCGCCGGCTGGGGCGACGGAACGCCGATGGGCTCGAACGTCCTCTACGTCATGGGCAACGGCTACACGAAGAGCGGCTGGTTCGGTGACATGGACCCCACGACGCAGGCGTCGGGCTGGGACCAGGGCACTGGCGACACCGGCGGCGCGTACACGGGTCGTGGTGGCGAGCTCGGCGCTTCGGCGGCGGCGGCGTACCTCTTCTCGATCGCCCGCGGCGACATGCGCCGCGTTCGCGACTTCTACAACGGCAAGTCGATCGACGGCGTCGTGAACATCAACGTCACGGGCTGATCGAGACAACGACGGGCGCTCCGGGGGGAGCGCTCTCGCGAGACCCTCGCTTCGCAAGAAGCGGGGGTTTCGTCTTTTCGAAGCCGCCAATAGGAGAGGAGGGGAATCGCAAAATCGCGGGAGCTCGCCGCTTCCAGCGACCCAGCGACTCTCTCGTGTTACGGGAAGTTGGTCGCGTCGGCGCAGCTGCGCACGGCGTTCGCCGAGAGTTTCGCGCGCTGGGCCTTCGGGATCGGGACGCCCGCGCCGTCGACGACGGGGATGCTGAGCCACGCGACCACGCAGCGGTAGCCGGGGTCGTCCTCCGCCATCGACGGGCCACCCTTGTGGCGCTCACCGTTGAACCTCAGCGGCTTGCGGAGGAACAGCAGGAGGTTCGGATTCTGGCCCTGGCGCGCCATCAGACGCGTCATCTCCTCGGGCTCGATCGAGATCAGCGCCTGGAAGTTCGCGCGCTGCTCCTCGGGCTGCGTCGGCTGCTGGCCGGACACGAGGCCGCCGTCCTGGATGGAGTAGAGCCGATAGCCTTCGCGGCTGTAGACGCGGTACGCGCGTCCCGGCTGCCCGTGGCAGTCGAGCGTGCCGCAGCGGCGCGTCAGGTATGCGTCGACGTACTGCACGTACGTGTCGAAGTCGGGGATGATGACGTCGGTGACGCGGTCGGTGTCGGGCGTGGAGGCGCACGAGAGCGTCGTCGCGGCGGCCAGGCCGAGGCTGGCGGCGGAGAGCAGGAAGGCGCTCCTGAGGCTCGTGGAGGCCGAGCGGAGCGAACGGGGCAGGGAGAGCTTCAAAATCGGTCCTCCGGGCAGAGGGTCTGGCGCGGCTCCTCGTTCGGGCAGCTCTTCGGGATCGGCGGGCGCGCAGTGTCGACCGCGGCCTCGGTGTCGAAGAGGCGGATCTGTCCGGGCGAACCGAAGTCGCGGAGCCCCAGGATGTGACATGTCGCGCACGAGGCCTCACGACCGATGTGGCCGGACATGCGGCGCACGGCGATCGACTTCTCGTCGTTCGGGCCCGGCCCGCCGGGCAGGTTCACGCGCTCGACCGATACGAGCAGGGGAAACTTCAGGTTCTTGTAGTCCTCGGCCTTCACGAAGAAGTTACCGTTGCAGTTGGTGACGAAGCACTTCGTCGTCTTCTCGGGGCCGCCGATACGCACGTACGCCTGGTCGACGCGGCGATCGTAGCGGTCGGGTCCCCAGAAGATGGTGCCCGCGAGGACGTACTCGGTGCTGGCCGGGCCCTCCTTCGAGTGACAGAGCGCGCAGGGCTCGCCCGGTCGGTGGTACTCACTCTGGACGGGATACTGGCTGGCGTTCTCGTCCCCGAGGTTGTTCACGCCGGCGCGGTGAACGGGGTCGAGGTTGCACGAGCTGCCGAACCCCGCGAGGAACGCCATCCCGGAGCTCGCCAGGAGCGCGGCGCCGATTCGCGTGCGGAGGGAGGGTTGGGTCTGCTGCATCTCAGAACTCCATGTCGAAGCCGACCGAGCCGTAGACGGCGGTTCGCGTCGTGACGTACAGCGACTTCAGGTAGCGCGTGTACATGACGTCGCCCACGAGGGTTATGCCATATTTTATCTCGCCCTCGGGCTCACCCAGGGCGATTCGAAGACCGCCGCCGCCGGTGCCCGTGATGAGCGGCGCGAGCTCGCGGTCACCGGTGCGGTAGAGCGGGAGCACGATGCCGCCGTTGGGATCGAGGGACGCGGAGTACGCGAGCTTGTAGAAGTTGACGCCGCTCTGCGCGTGGATGCGGGCATGCGGCCAGACGCGCAGGTGGCGCGAGAGGTCGACCATGTACCGCATGTCGGTCGAGGTGGCCTTGAGCCCCCACGTATCGATGTAGAAGCGCTGCTCGAGCCGAAGCGTCGATGTCGCGTTCATGCGCTTGTTGAAGCGGCCGCCGACGGCGTAGCGGTCGCGCTCCGTGGGCAGCTGCTCGAGCGGCCGCACCGGCAAGCGCGTGCGGTTGACGAGGTCGATCGTCGCGCCGTTGGGAACGAACGGAGTGACCGTGACGGGATCGAACATCGGGATGTAGCGGTAAGGCTGGGATTGATCGCCGCGCTCGAACTGCGCGGTTCCGCCGATGAGCAGGACAGTGGTCGGCGACATGACGAGCGTGACCCCCGCCTCGAACTCGTGCGTGTCGAGGCGGCCCTTGAGAGGGTTGAAGTCGTGCTGAAAGTTCTTGGGGCCGCGGCCGATACGGTCAAGGCTGTACGAGTAACCGAGCGTCGGCGTGATGAGCTTGTCGTTCACGTCGGCGATGAGGCGGAGACCGCCCGTGTACGAGACGTAGTCGACCGACGACGAGATGCTGCCCGACGCCTGCGCTCCGTAAAGCCCTGGCTTGTAGCCGCCGGTGAGCCCGCCGCTGTAGCGGAACTCCTCGAAGGGCGGCGACGCGGTCGACACGATGTCGGGGGAGGCCGCGCTCACGGCGTCGAGGAGGATGTTGCCGCCGACGTTCCAGCCCGCGGTCGGCGACACGACGGACGCATTGAGGCCCGGCGTGTACACGGCCACCGCGTTGGTGTCGGAGTAGCCGGAGAGGTCGGCGGCGAGGCGCACGACGATGTTCTTCCGGTTCTGCGGGAGGCACTTCTGGACGTCCTCCTGGCTCTTCGCGGCGAGCATGCACTTGATCTGGCCGGGCGTGATGTAGTCGTTCGCCGGTGGCTTCAGCGTGATCCGGACGGTGAGAAACTCCTTTTCCTTGACGTCGTACTCCTCGTCGAAGGTCGCGGGAAAGCCGTTGACCGAGCCCTCGGCGACGACCCGGTGCTTGCCCGGATCGACGGAGAACTTCTTCGTGAGCGCATCGTTGGGGACGGGGCGATCGTCGAACTTCACGGAGAGGTCCTGCACGCCGGGCGGCGGTACGAACGTGACGTGAGGAATGCGGTCGAGAAGCTCCTTCACGCGCGTCCGCGCGACCTTCATGACGCCGGCATCCCGCTTCTGGATGCCGACCTCGAGCGCCTTTTGTGCGTCCTTCAGCGCGTCGACGAGCTTCGTGCTGCGGCTCTCGCACGAGGCGAGGTGGAGACGCGTGCGGGGCATCTCCTCGATCTTGAGCGCCGCCTTGTCCTTCTCGATGCACTCCTCGAGACGACCTTCCTGGTCCGCCTTGAGCGCCTCCTGAATGAGCTTGATGGCGGCCGCGACGCCGCCGCCCGACTCGGGAGGCGCATCGCCCGTGTCGTCACCGCCGGCGCCGGCCTTCGCGCCGGAGACCTCGTCGAACTGGGATCTGATCGCGGGCGTGACGCCGGAAGCGGGGAGCTTCGCGTCGGGATTTGCGCCGAGCGCGTTCTTGAAGTTCTGCTTTGCTTCCTCGGCTTGACCGAGCTGCGAGGTGACCATGCCGATCGCGACGTAGACCTCGCCCTTGATCGCTGGGCTGCACCCCTTCTTCAGGCACGTGCCGAGCTGGTCTTGCAGCTTCTTCTTCGCCGGCCCCAGGCTGCCGGGATAGTCCTCGGTCATGATCTGCTGCACGGCTTCGCGGATGGCAGCGTCCTCACCGACGGCGAAGGCGACCCGCGGAGCGAGAGCCAGCGCGAGGAGGAGAGCGGCCGCGAGAAGACGTGCGCGCGTGAGCAGGCGCAAAGTCACGCCCCAACGGTAGCGGAAGATCTTCCGGACCTGTGCAGATTACTGTGGCGACGGCGTCATCAGTTGCAGCCGCAACCACCGCCGCCACCGCCGAGGCCGCCGGCGGCGCCCTCCGAGACGGCACGGACGTGGCCATCGAGACCGATCGAGATCTCTTCCGCAGTCATCGTCGGGTGCGCGAGCATTCCACGCTCGTACGGCGCGACCTTCACGCAGCCCGAGGCGAAAGCGAGCAGTCCGACGACGAGCAGAGCGAGGTGTGAGCGGCGCATTCGAAGGCCTCCAGGTCACTGAAGTATAGCGAGCACCCTGCATCTCTCCAGTCGGAAAATCGGCGCGTACGCCCAAATAAATGGGTGGATCCGACGTGATCCAAACCTGACAACGTGCGCTCGCGCACACGCCAAAGCGGTGGCCAACGCGCGGCGCAGGCGCCAGAATGGACGCCATGCGCCTCCGCTGCTTCCTCGCGCCTACGTGTCTGCTGAGTGCTGTCGTCGCCGCGTGCACGACCGACTACCAGCAGGGCAAGGGAGACCCGCTCTACGGCGGACCGAACGCGCTCGCGGGTCAGCGCCCGCCGGGCGTGACGAGCGAGGTCGCGAGCGAGGCGGGCGGCGGCACGGACCCGACGGCCTCGAAGCCGGCGTGCGTCGGCGCGGGCAGCGCCATCGTCGACGGGGGCGCCTGTACGGTCTCGTTCTCGAAGGACATCATGAGCGCGTTCGGCGTCGCGAACTGCGGGACGACGAACTGCCACGGCGGAGCGACGCCGCGCAACGAACCGGGCATCGAGCCGAGCGATCCGCAGACGACCTGGACGAAGCTCCAGGCGTTCACGATCAGCACGGGCCTGCCGTACTTCAACCCGTGCACGCGCGACGACACGAAGTCGGCGATGGGCTGCAACATGATCGCGGAGGGAAAGGCAGGCGCATGCGGCGTGCACATGCCGAGCGGTGCGCAGCTGCCGGCGGACGCGGTGACGAAGATCAACACGTGGCTGAAGTGCGGCTCTCCCAACAACTAGTGGGGCTCCGCCCCTCGCTTCGTGAGCCTCCCCGTGATGCGACGTGGCCGGCGCGCATCGCCTTCGGCGACCAGCGCTACGCGCCGAAGAGCGCGCCTGGGGTTTCGCGTGACGGCTGAGCAGGTACCGCGCGGGGGGAAGCGGCTGGGCGGCGCGTGCTAAGGTCCGCTCATGGACCGACTCCTGGCGCGCCTCGAGCGCACGATCCTCGGACGGATCGCCATCGAGAAGCTGACCACGTTCATCGTCGGCGGCATGGCGATCGCCTTCGTGCTCTGCCAGGTCCGTGAGGACTTTCGCTTCCAGCTCACGTTGGTGCCGGCGCTCGTGCCGAGCCAGCCGTGGCGCCTGGTCTCGTTCCTCTTCGTGCCGCCCGAGCGCAGCAGCCTCATCTGGGTCGCGCTCTCGCTCTACTTCACGTGGCTCATCGGCTCGAACCTCGAGCAGGCGTGGGGCGCGCTAAAGTTCAACGCGTTCTACCTCCTCGGCGCGCTGGGCACGCTCGCGGCCGGGCTCATCACCGGCACGTCGCAGGACAATTTCTATCTGAACACGTCGCTGTTCTTCGCGTTCGCGACGCTCTTCCCCGACTACGAGATCCGCGTCTTCTTCATCCTGCCCGTGAAGGTGAAGTGGCTCGGGCTGCTGAGCGCCGCGTGGGCTGGGTACAAGCTCATCGACGGCACGCTCGGGACGAGGGCTGCGATCGCCGTCGTGTTCGCGAACTACCTCCTCTTCTTCGGCAGCCACCTCCTCGCGCTCGCCCGCGGCCGCAACATGCTCGTGCGCCAGGCCGCCCGCCGCGCCGAGCAGCGCCCCCAGGCGACCGAGCGCGAGGAGGACGCACGCGTCTGCGCGGTCTGCGGCGCGAAGCAGGGGGACGGCGCGGACATCCGCGTGTGCTCCTGCGAGAAGTGCGGCGGCGTCCCGAGGCAGCTGTGCCTCGAGCACGCCCGCAGCCACTGATCTCGCTCCCCGTCCCGACCTACTTCACGACGACGATCGCGCCCGCGCTCACCGACACCGTGCCGCCCGCAGTGCACGGCGTGTCGGGGCACGAGACCACGGGCTTCTCCTTGTAGGAGTAGGTCAGGGTGCCCTTCGTGAGGTCGCCGTCGATCGTCTCGGTGCTCTCCCACTGGCAGCTGTTGAACGTGAACGTCTCGACGTCGGTGAGCGCAATCACGTCGCCTGCGATGGTGCCTTTGAAGACGTGACCGTCGAACGTGGCCGACGCGACGCCGCCCGAGCAGGCGAACGCGAGCTTCGTCTTCTTGTTCGAGACGTGCTCGTTCACGAAGCACGCCTGGTTCGAGATCGACACCTTGCCGAGCGTGAGGTCGCGCTCGCAGTTCGCGCCGCTCACCGTGGCGTCGCGCGCCGCGGCGTCGCCGAAGATCGGAGCGCTCGCGTCGGTCGAGCCGCCGTCGGCGACGACGCCGGCGTCCTCCTCGGAGAAGCCGGAGCGGCTCGTGCTCGAGGAGCACGCAGCCACGAGGCACACCGTGATCGCGAGGGCCCTCATGCGGTCAGGACCACCTTCCCGAAGCCCTCGTTCGCGGCCACGTACGCGTGCGCTTCGCCCGCGCTCTCCAGGGGAAACACGCGGTCGATCACCGGCCCGAGCGCGCCGGTCGCGAAGAGCGGCGCGAGCCGCCGCTCCAGCACCTGCCCGGCGAGGATCTTCTCCTCGAGCGGTCGCGAGCGCAGCACGGTGCCCAGCAGGTGGAGGCGGCGGCGCAGCACCATCCCGAGATCGATCTCCGCGCTCGTCCCGGCGAGGAGCCCCACGAGCACGTGCCTCCCCCGCTCCCGGAGCGCCGCGAGGCTCTCCGGCACGTAGGTGCCGCCGACGAGATCGAGCACCACGTCGGCGCCCTTCCCGCCCGTGAGCTCCTTCACGCGCTCGGCGAAGACGGGCGCGCCGTTCTTAGTCGTGGGGACGATGCCCTCGCTCATCCCGAGCTCCTGCGCGCGACCGAGCTTCGACGCAGTACGCGCCGTACCGATGGCCCGCGCGCCGATGGCCCGCGCGATCTGCACTGCTGCCGTGCCCACGCCGCTGCCCACCGCGTGCACGAGCACCACCTCACCCGCGACGAGACCGGCCTGGAGCACCATCGCGTCGTAGGCGGTGATGAACGCCTCGGGCAGGGCCGCCGCCTGCGTGAAATCGAGGTTGGAAGGGATCCGCGCGAGCGTGCGCGCGTTCGCGGTCACCGCCTCGGCGTACGCGCCGCCGCCCACGAGGCCGAACACGCGGTCGCCCACGGCGAGCTCCGTCACGCCGGCGCCCAGCGCGTCGACCTCGCCCGCCAGCTCGAGGCCCGGGATGTCGGCCGGCGCGTCGGGCGGCGCCGGGTACATACCGAGGCGCTGCATCAGGTCCGCGCGGTTCACGGCGGAGGCCCGGATCCGCACGCGGACCTGCCCGGGCGACGGCTCGGGCAGCGCAACCTCGCGCAGCTCCAGCACCTCGGGTCCACCTGGCTTCGTGATGACGATCGCGCGCATGTGGGGCATCCCGGGCAGTGTGCCACGACGCTTCCCCAGGACTCTCGCGATTTGCTAGAAGCGGGCATCGATATGTCCGTGAAGTACCGCCCCATCGTCCGCAGCTTCAAGCCCAAGTACGTGAAGGAAGCGGCGGCCCACGCCCGCTCCGGAGGGCACTCGTTCATCTGGGAGAACGACAAGCGGGCGATGCTCGTCTTCACGACCCCCGAAGAAGGGGACGACGAGAACTTCGGCGCCTGGGCCGTGTACGACATGGGGAAGTGGCGCTGGCACAACCACACACGCGGCACGCTGAAGGGCCTCTCGACCACGCTCGTCCCGCGGGACTGCCTCTGGATCGCGAAGCGCCGCACCGAGCGCGACTCGATCTATCCGGGCCCGACCCGGAAGATGAACCTCGATTGCACCAAGTGCGCGGCATGCTGCCGGGACAACGAGGTCATTCTCCAGCCCGAGGACGTGCAGCGCTTCAAGGACGGCGGCCGCCCCGAGCTCGCGAAGCCGCCCTACGCGAAGCGTCACAAGGACGGCCGCCTCATCCTCACGCTCCTCGAGAACAAGCGCTGCCAGCACCTGAAGCGCGACAACAAGTGCGGGATCTACGAGCTGCGTCCCCACCCGTGCAGCGAGTTCCCGAGCGCCAGCGAGTGCTGCCTGTTCGCCCGTGAGGACGTCCTCGATCTCTACGACGGTCTCAAGCCCACGCCCGACGTGAACTAGGAGGACGTCGGCCGAACAGCTCGCTCCGACCGAACGAAGCGAGGCAGAGACGTGAACTGCCCGACCGGTTGCGCTATGATCGCCTGCGTCCCTTTGGAGGTTTACGCATGAGATCCTCTCTTCTCTCGGGCGTGATCTGCGCCGTTGCGTTCGCGTGTGGCACGGGCAGCGACCCTGCGGCGCCGGGCGGAAGCAGTAGCGGCAGCAGTGGCGACCTCGACGGCGGCCCGATCGGGCTCGACGGCAGCCCCGCCCCGCTCGGCTCATACAGCGTGAGCTTCGGCCCGGAGAGCGTGGCCCCCGGCGAGGAGCACACGAAGTGCGTCGTGAAGCGGCTCGGCAACCCGACGTCGATGCACGTCGGCACCGTGCACAACGTGCTCGGCCAGGAGGGCTCGCACCATCTCATCGTGTACCGCGTGAACGACACCACCGAGCAGCCCACGCCGTTCGACTGCAAGCCGTTCACCGACACCCTCGACCCCACCAAGGGCTCGACGCTCATGATCTCGCAGAAGAAGGACGACGCGCTCATCTTGCCCGATGGCGTCGCCTACACGCTCGCCGCGAACCAGATGGTCCGCCTCGAGATGCATTACATCAACCCGAGCGCGGCGCCGATCATGGCGCAGGCCACCTCGACGTTCATTCCGATCGAGGACGCGAGGTTCAAGGACGAGGCCGACTTCCTCTTCATCGGCACGCCCGATATCGACATCGCGCCCGGCCAGACGAAGACCATCGGCCCGATGCACATCAAGCTCCCAGCCGAGTACGCCGACGTGAACTTTTTCGCCGTCACCGGGCACGAGCACCAGTACGGAACGAACGTGCTCGTCAGCACCGCGATGTCGAAGGCCGATCCCGGCACCCCCGTCTACGACGTGAAGAACTGGCTCTGGAGCGAGCCGGCCACGGTCCAGGCTAACTTCAAGCTCCCCGAGGGCGGCGGCTTCAACTTCAGCTGCTCGTACACGAACAAGTCGGGGAGCCCGGTGGGCTTCGGCGAGTCGGCGAACGACGAGATGTGCTTCTTCTGGGCGTACTACTACCCGAGCAAGGGCGGCGCGAAGGTGTGCGTGCACACCGACAAGACCGGCGGCAACGGGGTCGACGCCTGCTGCCCCGGCGACAACCTGATCTGCAACGCGCTCCAGTCGCAGACGAAGTAGCTACTTCGCGGGAGCGGCCGCCGGTGCGGCGGGCGCCGGCGATGCCGTGAGCAGCGCCTCGAGGCGCGCCCGCGCCGCCGGTACGGTGGTCGGATCCTTCGCCGCGTGCTCGACGAGCGCGCGGCCGTCCCGCGGATCGAGCCGGAGGATGGCCTCGCCCGCGCTCGCCACCGAGAGGGCGATGTCCTCGGTCTCGGCGGTGCTGCGGTACGTGGAGAAGAAGCGGCGCAGCGTGGGCAGCTCGTCCTTCGTGCCGAGCGTGGCGAGCGCCGCCGCAGCGCGCTTCACGTCGTCGTCGGTGTCGGCGGGGTCGAGGAGATGCGAGGCGAGGAGGGGCGCCCCCTTGGGCTCCTTCATCGCCGCGAGCGCCTCGGCGATCGGCCCGACGGGCGGGCTCGCGAGGATGTCGCGCAAGAAATCGTAGTGGCGACCGAGCGCGGTGAGCATGAACGACGCGCCGTTGCGCCGCGTGGCGATGGCCGCCCGCGCGTCGGCGACGAGCACCGGCGCGGAGCGCGAGTCGGACGCGATCTCGACGAGCGTCTTCGTCGCGGTCTCGTCCTCGAGCGTGCCGAGCTCGCGGAGCAGGAGGCGCTGCGCGGTGGCGAGGCTCGCCTCGCGGCTCTGCACGGCCTCGGTGATCTGCTGGCCGAGCGAGGGCGCGCCGCCTGGCGCCGGCAGCGATTTGTACGTGTCGGCATGCGCCACGCAGCTCTTGAGCGCCTCGCCGAACGCCGCCTGGAAGGTGACCTGGCCGGTCTTCGCGTCGAGGACGACGATCTTGCCCTCCTCGTCGCAGAGGAGGACGCCGCCAGCCACCGCCTCGCCGCCGATCACGTCGCTGGGGTGCGTGTGCACCCAGGCGAGCTGACCGCGGGCCGATTCGAAGCCGATCACGAGGCGGAAGTAGCTCGCGTAGAAGCGCGAGGAGTCGATCCCCAGCGTGCCGTCGGGCCCGCTCGGGCGCGCGAAGAGGCGATCGCGGTCGCGCGCGTTCGCCACGGCCGGCTGCTTCTCGGTGCCGGGCACCAGCAAGCGCGGCGTGCCGGGCAGCTCGCGCGCGGGGATGGTGATGCGGCTCGCGCCGCCGCCCGAGGCGAGGCGGATCTGCTCGTCGAAGCGGATGTACGAGACCTCGCCGAAGTAGAGCCCGCCGCCGATGGTCATCGCGCGCGAGACCTTGTCGCGGATGACGACGCGCCCCAGCTCATCCCCGGTCGCGGCGTCGATGGCGCTCACGTACTGGTTCGACCACGGGATAAACACGATGCCTGCGACGACGGCGGGATCGCCGATCTGCTTCTCGGTCTCGATCTGGCGCTTCACGCTGCCGTCACGTCCGACGATCAAGATCGACGAGCTCTTGCCGGTGGTGAGAGACACCGCGGTGATGGTGCCGTCGTCACCGGCGCCGAGGAGCGCCGCGCCGCCCGTGGGGCGCGCCCAGAGGCGCTTGCCGGTAGCGGCCTCGAGCGCGAAGACCTCGTTGTTGCCCGAGCCGACCACCACGCCGCCGGCGATGATGGGACGCGCGTCGTTTGCGTGCGCGAACGTCCACGGCGCGCCGCCCGCGAGCGGGACGCCGAGCAGCTTGTCACCGCGGTCCCCCGCGACCGCGACCACGACGTCCGACGCCGCGCCGAGCTTGGCGCCGCGGAGCTTCGCCTGCACGTCGCCGATGGAGCGGCCCTGGTCGTCGAGCCAGTCGGTGGAGAACGTCTTCGGGTGCGTCGCGTCACCGGGGCATGCGGCGAGCAGCAGCGGGAGCGCGAGCGCGGCCGGGAGCAGGGCGAAGCGGAGCCGCTGGCGAAGCCTCACTGCGCACCTCCCGCCGTCGCCATGACCGCCTGATCGATCGCCTGCCGGACGCGTGGTGAGGTGCCGGATGGCCAGCGCTTCTGCACGTCGCGCAGGAACTTGTTGCCCTCGATCGTCCCCTGCTCGCGGATGCGCCCGATGATTTTGAGCTTCGCGTCGTCGCTCACGTCGGCGGTGGGCCGGAAGAGCACCTGGTCGAGGCCGCCGGTCACGACGTCGAAGGGCAGCTTGCCGAGCTTGCCGGCGAGCGCCTCGCACTGCTCGGGGTTGCACAGCTGACCGATCGACGCGGCCGCCTCGTTCACGCGGTGATCGAGCGCGACGAACAGCTCGGGCACGGCGTCCTTCGCCTTGAGCGAGCCGAGCCCGCTCGCGGCGGTGCCGCGCACCACCGCGTCGGCATCGGAGAGCGCGTGCTTCAGCGCGGGCGCGGCGGCGCTGCCCTTCGTGCGGGTGAGCGATTTCACCGCGGCGCGGCGCAGCTTCGCATTGCGGTGCGTCGTGTACTGGGCGAGCGCGCTGGCGCCGGCATCGGACTCGATATCGCCCAGCGTCTCGATGGCGGACTGCGTGAGCGGGAGCGAGAGGCCGCGGGCCAGCGCCTCGGCGACCGCGGGAGCGGCACCGGCGCCGCTCGGCCCGGCGAGGCGTGCGGCGTCGAGCGCCTCCTTGACCTGACCCTCGTCGCCCGACTTGAGCTTCGCGACGATCGGCTTCAGGTCGATCGGCGCCGGTGCTGCGGGCTTCTTCTCGATGGGCTTCTGCGCGCTCACCGGGGGCGCGACGAACGCGACGAGCGCACCTGCAAGACCCGCGACCAACAGACGTGAAACCGATGCGCGCATGGCTCTAGCCCCCGGAAATGATGGGTCCGAATAACACGAAAACGACCGGCCGCGGGGGTAACCCCGTGCTATCCCGATGCCGATGCCGTCGGACGGTCCGCCCACGCCTTCTCCGGATCGACCGCGCGACATGCCGTCCGCGCGGCTTCCCGCGGCGCCGCCGGCGCCGCCCGTTCGCGGCCCCGCGAAGAAGCCGCGCTACCTGCTCGTGGCGCTGGTCATGGCGCTCGTGTTCGGCGCCGGCTGCTGGACCGAGGGCTGTGGGCGCCTCGCGTTCTATCGCGGTGAGCGGGACCAATCGCAGGCCGTCAACGCCTCGATCCAGAGCGAAACCGATCGCACGCGCGCCGAAAGCCTCTACCAACGCTTCACCGAGGTGGCCGACGCCGCGCGCGCCCGCGCCATCCCGATGGCCGCGGCGACGTTCGTGCTGGGCGCCGCGCTGCTCGCGCTCGCCGCCCGTGGCCTCGCCGGCAAGACGAACACCCGGAGCCCGCTGGTGCAGGTGGTCGTCGCGCAGGCGGCGGTCGTGGTCCTCGCCTACTTCGTCACGCGTGACGTGCGCAACGCCGAGCTCGACTGGGAGATCGAGCGAACGCTCATACACCAGCGCGAGGTGTTGCCTGCCGACCAGTACGATCAGGTCGTGCCGATGATGCATTCCATGCGCGCCGTCGGCGTGCCGGGGTGGCTCGTCGTGCGTACGCTCGCGAGCGCGCTCATCGTCTTCGCGCTCACGCGCCAGCGGTCGCGCGAGTTCTTCGAGGCAGCGGGGAGCACGGCCACCGAGAGGTAGCCGAGGCCGGACCGTCAGAGCGATCGATCGCGATGGGACGCATCCAGAGACTGACCGACGAGCTCGCGAACCAGATCGCCGCGGGCGAGGTGGTGGAGCGTCCGTCGAGCGTGGTGAAGGAGCTCGTCGAGAACGCGCTCGACGCCGGCGCCACGCGCGTGGTGGTCGACGTGGAGCTCGGCGGCACGACCCTCGTGCGCGTCTCCGACGACGGCGACGGCATGTCCCCGGACGACGCGGTGCTCTGCCTCGAGCGCCACGCCACCAGCAAGATCGCCCGGTTCGACGACCTCTCCGATCTCGGCACGTTCGGCTTCCGCGGCGAGGCGCTGCCCAGCATCGCGTCGGTCTCGCGGCTCACGCTGGTCACGCGGCCACGCGGCGCGGACGAGGGCGTCGAGGTGCGGGTCGAGGGCGGGGGTCGCGCCGTGGCGCGCCCCATCGGCGCCGCGGTCGGCACCACCATCGAGGTGCGCGAGCTGTTCTTCAACGTGCCGGCGCGGCGGAAGTTCCTGAAGGCCACGGCCACCGAGAGCGCGCACGTGAGCGACGTGCTCCTCGGCCTGGCGCTCGCGCGCCACGACGTCACGTTCGTGCTCACGCGCGACGGGCGACCCGTGCGCGAGCACCTCCGCGTCGGGACCCGCGCCGAGCGCGCACGGAGCGTGATGACCGGCGAGACGCTCGTGGCGTGCCGCGGCGAGCGCGGGCCGATCCAGATCGAGGCGCTGCTGGCCCCACCGGAGCGCGCCCGCGCGGGGGCGACCGGCCTCTCGGTGCTCGTCAACGGGCGACCGGTGCGCGATCGCCAGCTCGTGCGCGCCGTCTCGCAGGCGTACGGATCGGTGCTCGAGGGCGGCCGCTACCCGCTCGGCGTGGTCTGGATCGACCTGCCGCCCGCCGTCGTGGACGTGAATGTGCACCCGCAGAAGGCGGAGGTGCGCTTCTCCGACGCGCGCGGGATCTTCGACGCGGTGACGCGCGAGCTCCACGGCTCGCTCGCGCACGCCTTCGGGCTGCCCGCGCTGGGCGCGCACTCGCAGGCCCCGAACCGCATGCCGAGCACGACGCTGCGCGCGCTCGAGTCTCCCGCGCTCCAGGCGCTCGCCGCGGCGCAGACGCTCGCGGCCATGCAGTCGCTCGCCGAGCCCGTGCTCTTTCCCGACGCGAACCTGTTCGCATCGGACCCGAAGCCCGCCGCCGAGCCCGCGCTCTTCGAGGTGAAGACCGGCTACGGAGCGCTGCGCTACGTGGGGCAGGTCCGCGGCATGTTCCTCGTGTGCGAGGGAGAGGACGGGCTCTACGTGCTCGATCAGCACGCAGCCGCCGAGCGCGTGACGTTCGACCGGCTGCGCAAGGCGCACGCGCTGCGCGGCGTCGCGATGCAGCGCCTGCTCGTGCCGGAGGTGGTGGAGCTGTCGCCGTCGGAGGTCGCGCTGCTCGAGGAGAATGCCGACGAGGTCTCGCGGCTCGGCGTCGAGGTGCGCGCGGTCGGCGACGCGGCGGTGGCGGTGCACGGCCTACCGGATCTGCTGGTGCGCGCGGAGCCAGGGCGGCTGGTGCGCGATCTCGTGGCCGAGGTCTCGCGCGCGGCGGGGCGTCCGTTCGGCGGTGCCGTCGATCTCGTGCTCGCGACCATGGCCTGTCACGGCTCGATCCGCGCAGGCGACGCCATCGCGCCGGCCGAGGTGACCGCGCTGCTGCGCGCGCTCGACGAGGTCGACTTCGCCGGGCACTGCCCGCACGGCCGGCCGCTCGTGATGCGCATGGCCTTCAACGAGCTGGAGCGACGGGTTGGTCGCTGAGCACGCGGCCCGGGTGGAGCGCGCCGTCACGCTCGTGACCGAGCGGCCGGATCGGCTGCTGTGCATCGTGGGGCCGACCGCATCGGGGAAGACCGAGCTCGCCATCGACCTGTGCGAGCGCACGAACGGCGAGATCATCTCCGCGGACAGCGTGCAGATCTATCGCGGGTTCGACGTCGGCTCGGGCAAGCCCTCGCGCGAGGAGCGCGCGCGCGCAGTGCACCACGTGATCGACGTGCTCGATCCCCAGGAGACCGCCGACGCGATGACGTTCGCGCGCCTCGCCGAGGCGACCATCGCCGACGTGCGGGCGCGCGGAAAGTTGCCGATCCTGTGCGGCGGCACGTTCTTCTGGGTGCGCGCGCTGGTGCTCGGCCTCGCGCCCGCGCCCTCGGCCGACGAGGCGATCCGCGCGCGCCACCGTGCGCTCGTCGAGGAGAGCGGCGTGAACGTGCTGCACGAGCTGCTGCTGCGCGTCGACCCGGTCTCGGCGGCGCGCCTCCACCCGAACGACGTGCTGCGGGTGAGCCGCGCGCTCGAGGTGCACGAGCTGTCGGGCCGGCCGATGTCGCAGCACCACGCGGAGCATGGCTTCAAGGAGCCGCGCATGGAGTCGGCGATGATCGGCATCGCGGTGACGCCCGAGGCGCTGACCGAGCGCATCACGCGCCGGGTCGACGGCTGGCTCGCGAGCGGCTGGATCGCGGAGGTCGCGGCGCTGGTGGCAGCGGGCCACGGCGCCTCGCGCGCGATGGGCTCGGTGGGCTACGCCGAGGTGCGCGCGCACGTCCAGGGCGAGCTACCGCGCGAGAAGCTCGCCGAGTCGATCGTGCAATCGACCCGCACGTTCGCGCGCAAGCAGCGCACGTGGCTCCGCTCGGCCCCCGTCGCCTGGCTGTGAGGCCCCGGGCCGCGACACCGCCGTGACCTGCATCGAAAACGCTCCGGGGCTCCGGGCCTCCAGCGATCTCGCCTTCTCGGCCGACCGTCAGAGCGCCAGCGTGAGATCGAGGAGCTCGCCCAGCGTCGTCGGGGTCGCGACCGGCGCGGCGCCTTCGATGCGGGCGACGTTCGCGCTCGCCGCGAGATCGGGACGCGTGACGTCCGCGGTGAGGCGCGTGCCCGAGGCTTGCGGCGCGGCGGCCGCAGGCGACGCGCCGGAGGCAGCGGCCGGGACGCGGACGACCGTGGCGCCCGGCACCACCGGACCGAGGCCCGGCTCGCGCCAGCCCCCGACGAGCGTGTGTCCCTCGAGCGACGGCGGAGGCGCGCTCGGGTTGATCGCAGGCTCCGCGGCCGCGCGCGCGGCGACGGGATGAACCGACGGCGCCGCGACCTGCTTGCCCGACTCGGGCGGCGGCGTGTGGCGCGGCGCGCTCTCCTCGCCGAAGGTCTCGGCCTGCTCCTCGCCCGCGATGGGCCGGCGCGACGACGAGGGCGCAGGCTCCTCGATCTCGTTCGCGGGTGGCGGCGCCGCCTGCGCGACCTGCTCGTGCATCGGCGGGCGCATCGACGGATCGGTCTCGAGGGGTCGCTCGTTGACCTCCTCCTCGAGATCCTCGGGCGGCATCGTTTGCTGGGCGACCGGCTGCGCGCCGCTTTCCATGGGCATCGGCTCGTCGATGTCGATGTCGACCTCGACGGTCTCCGACGAGACCTCGACGTACGCGTCGTCGTCCGACGAGAGATAGGAGACGCGGCCGCCGCCGTTTGCGGTGTCGGGCGGAAACGAGTGGTGCTCGACCTCGACGCTCGCGCTCACGGGCTCCGGCGTGGGCGTCGCGAAGGCCTGCGCAGGCTCCACGGGCGCGAACGCCGCGCCGTTCGCGCGGGCCTCCTGCGCGCGTGTCTGCACGCGCTCGAGGAGCCCCTGGAGCCGACCGATCTGTTCCTTCGCGCTCACGAGGTGCCTTCCTGGAGGGTCGCGAGGACCTCTGCGTAGCCGAGGCCCTTGCCGACGAGCACGCGCACGTGGTTCGCGGTCGCCGGAGAGCCGAGGAAGTAGCGGGTGGCGGTCCCGTCGGGTCCGAGCGAGGCCGCCGCGACGTCGCGCCCGGAGGCGGCCGAGAGCGCTCCGCCCAGGACCGCGCCGAGGAACATGTCGTCGTCGATGCTGGCGTTCGTGATGATCGCCACCATCGCGCGCCCCCAGCGCTCGATGTGCACGGCGCCGATGCCCGCGATGGCGAGCTCTCCGGCGAGATGCGTGATGGCGAGCTTGGGCGCCGCGGAGCGCACGCCGCTCTCGCCGCCGAGGCGGGCCGCGATGCGTTCACCGGCCGCGCGGCCGATCGCGAGGCCGATGGCCGTGATGGCGTCGGGGCCGAGGCTCGCGAGCGCAGCGCTCGGAACGAGGACAAGACGCGCCCCGCGCGCGTCCGAGGCCGCACCGGTCCTCAGATCGAATCGCACGGCACCGTTGGGATCGAAGGGCGTCGCCATATTTCCTCGCGAGGGACGGTTATAGAGGTCTGCGAAACAACGTGTCAAATCGGCATACGATAGAGGCGTGAGGGTCCTCGCTCCGATCGTCGCCGCCGTCGTGCTCCCAGGGCTCGCCCTGGCCTCGCCTGCGCGCGCGCAGGAAGAAGAGGACGCAACCGCCCCGCCGCCGGATACGGGCATCCCAGGCCCGTGGGTGGCCTATGCGACCCCTCCCCTCCTCCCTCGCGAGACCCGGGCCTGCGGGATGCGGGTGCCGCTGTGCGTTCATGCCGCGGGCGGGACCCCGGGCCGGGTGGTCCTGGACGTGCTCGGGGCGGCCGAGCACGCATGGGAGACCCTGGCCGGGGCGCTCGGCCTCCCTCCCCCCGACGTCGATCCCGAGCAGCGTACCTACCCGATCTATCTCGTCGCGGGCGCCGACGAGCCGGGCGCGACGTGGGTGACCGCGCGCGACGTGCGCTCGCGGATCGATCGCGCGCGCTCGCTGACGGTGATCGACGCGAGCGCCGCGAGCGCGGGCGGCTGCGCGCTCCAGGCGGTCGTGGCGCGCGAGATGGCGCGCGCGTTCTCGCTGCGCTCCGCACCCGCCACCGCCGAGCACGTCGCGCGCGCGCAGACGACGTACCTCGCGCAGCTCGTGGTGCCCTGCGCAGCGGGTCTCGGCGCGGCCGGCGCGCGGGCGTTCCAGACGCAGCCCGAGCGCGCGGTGTGCGCGGGCGACGCCGCCGGTCCGTTCGTCGACGGCGCCTCGCTCTTCTGGGGTCGCATCGACTGGGCGTACGGGCGCGGCCCGGGATCGATCATCACCGCGTCGTGGGCGCTCGCGCCGAGCACCACCGACGTCGGCACGCAGCGCTGGCACGACGAGCCCGACGCGTTCGACGTGCTGCGGGTGAGCTTCAAGGGCGCGCTGAGCACCGGCTCGACGATCAACGACCTCCTGCTCGACACCGCGATCGCGCGCGCCTTCATGGGCTCCGCGGAGGACGGCCTGCATGCGCCGGAGACGCGCACGCTCGGGGACGCCGCGCGCGTGACCATGGACTGGGACCTGCCGTGGCCGGCGCGCGCCAAGCGGATCGCGCCGCGGGCGCCGGTCGATCCCACGGGCGCGAGCTACGTCATGATCCACCGCGCCGGCGCCGCCCCGGGCGCGCGGCTGCGCGTCGAGATCGTGTGGGAGGAGCATGCGCTCTTCCGCTGGGCCTTCGTGAAGCTCGACGCGCAGGGCCACGAGCTGGGCCGCGTCGTGATCCCCGCACGCGAGCGCGCCACCGAGGCGCAGATGACGCTGGTCGACGTCGACGCCGTCGATCGCATCCTGCTCGTGGGCGTGAACGTCGGCGATCCGTCCTACCGCTTCGACCCCGACGACGAGGTGTGGGAGCCGCACGGCTGGCTGGTGACGATGGCCGAGGAGCGCTAGACCGCGCGCGGGATCAGGAGGCGCTGGTGGGCCACTCGCGTGAGAGAAGGCCGTAGAAGAGCGAGTCGACCCACTCGCCCTTGATGTGCACGTGCTCGCGGAGGAGGCCCTCGCGCGCCATGCCGAGCTTCTCCGCGACGCGGATCGCGGGCTGGTTGCGGGGGTCGCATTCGAGGAACACGCGACGCAGGTGCTTCTCGCGGAAGCCGTAGTCGATGAGCGCGCTGGCGGCCTCGGTCATCAGGCCCTGCCCCCACGACGCCCGCTCGAGGATGAACCAGAGCTCGCCGACCTGGCGCTCGGGCGCCTTCACGTCCAGGCCGACGCGGCCCACCACGCGTCCATCCGCGAGCGTCACCGCGAGATCGTAGCACCAGCGGTGCGGCGAGCGAGATGCGACATCCCGTGCAATATACACACGACAATCGACCTCGGTCCGCGGCGGAAACGACTGGAACCGCACCGCCTCGGGGTCGCCCTCGATGGCGAGCAAAGCCTCCCAGTCGTGCTCCTCGAAATCCCGCAGCCGTAGCCGCTCGGTCACGAGCTGCATGTCTTCCTTCGCCTCGCGCACATGGTGAGGAGCGTCGCCGCGACCAGCCAGGCGCCGGCGCTCGCGCCCCGGTCCGTCGCGGTGCTGGTGACGGAGCACTTGCTGCCGCCGGCGCGGCTCGGATAACCCGCATTCCAGCTGTCGGAGGCGATCGGCACGCTGCGCGGGCTCACGATCGCCACGCCGTCGAACGTCGCGCCGAAGGTCGCGCGCGAGCCGCCGAGCCCCGCCGGTGGCCGCCACGTGAAGAACCACACGCCGGGTCCGCGCCGGATCAGCTCGGGCGTGGTCTCGACCGGCTGACTGTCCACCAGCATCACCGCTTGGAGGCGATTCTTGTCGAAGAAGTCGGCACGGTGCTGACCGTCGGCGGTGCGCAGCTCGACGATCGCGGTCATGGCCGAGGAGCCGTCGGCCGCGACGTAGTCGGAGCTGAGCGTGATCCAGCTCTGATCGGCGATGGGCAGCTGGAGCGTCGGGTTCTTCATCTGCTCGAGCGCGTCGAGCGAGCCGATGGCGTCCACCTCGCCGGGCCCCGACTGGTCGTTGAACGGCGCCGGGTACCGGAAGCGATGGGCGCCCGCCTGGAGCAGCGCGACGATCTTGTCCTGCGTGAGCGTCGGGTCCTTCTGCAGGAGCAGCGCGACCACGCCGGCCACCGCGGGCGCCGACATCGACGTGCCGGCGGCCACGGCGTGCGCGTCGTCGATCTGGTAGCAGCGCGAGTCGGTCTTGCCGGACTTGAGCGCGGGGCAGTTCGGGTTCGTGAAGATGCTCCCCGAGGCACCGGGGTGCGCGGTGCGGCTCATCGCCGAGATCACGAACGCACCGGGCGCGCCGATCTCGGGCTTGGGCACGCCATTCGCGGTCGGCCCCGCGCTGGAAAACCAGCAGATCTCGCCCTCGTAGAGGCCGCGCGAGGTGGCGGGCGCGTCGTCGCCCTTGAGATGCGGCGCGGGCAGCCCGCCCGGGCCGTCGAGCAGGGGGATGCGCGGGCCGAGCACGACGCCCGCGATGCTGGTCCACGTCGGCCGGTTCACCGTGCAGCCGACGGCGATGATGTTGGGGTGCGTCGCGGGGCTGCTGATCGTGCCCTCGCGCACGCCGTAGGCGAAGAGCGCCTGCCGGTCGCTGCCGAGGGCTGCGTCGTTCAAGCCCTGCACGTAGAGCTCCGCCATCCCGCTGCCCTCGAGCGTGATCGCATACGTGCCGGTCGGCCACTTGCCGGTCCACACCACCACCGCGCTGCGCGAGCCCGAGGGGATGGGGCTGTTCTCGACCGTGGATCCGAAGATGACGCCTGCGTTGTAGTCGTCGGTGTTCTTGCCGTTCTGATGGCCCTCCGTGACGGGCGCGATCCACTCCCCGTCGGGACCGTCGAGGCCGACCTTCAGATCGGCGCCCTCGCGCAGCGTGATCCACACCTGCACCGCGCCGTTGTCGGCGCCGCCGGTGCGGATGGGGACGCGCATTGTCGCGCCCTTCGTCGCGCGCACGCTCTGGTGGACCGGCCCCTCGGCGACCGAGCCCACGTTGCCCGCGGCGGCGACCACGGCGCGGCCGGGGAAGTTGGGGCCCACCAGGCTCGCGATGGTGGTCTCCCAGAGCAGGGAGCCGTCGTGGGGTCCGAAGTCGCTGCCGAGCGAGATGTTGACGACCATCGGCCGCTTCTCGAAGTCGGCGCGATCGAACATGAACTGGACGGCGTGCATGACGTCGTCGTCGTTGAGGCCCTCGGATTGCCCGCGCGTGCCGCGCACCACCACGAGATCGGCCGCGGGCGCGATCCCGGGGTAGTGACCGCCCGAGCCGCGACCGGCCGCGATGCCCGTGACGTGCGTGCCGTGGCCGACCTCGTCCGAGGGCGCGCACTTCGTCCCCGTGCTCTCGACGCACGAGCCGTTCGCGATGCGCCCGAGGAGGATGTCGATCTCTCGCTTGGAGAACACCGCGCCGTTGACGATCGCGCCGCTGGCGTCGGGCACGCCGTACTTCTTCTCGAGATCCTCGAAGACGCCGACGGGCTTCAGCGAGAGATCGAGCAGCCACGCGACGCGCGACTTTCCGTTGAGGTCGACCATCTCCGGGTGCGTGACGTCGAGGCCGGTGTCGACCACGCCCACGAGGACGCCCGACCCATCGGCGCTGCGGTCCCGACGCGCGACGTCGGCGCGGATCCACCGCCCGGCGCGATCGAGCAGCGTGTGGAGCGGCGGTCCGACCTCGAGGCGCAGGTCGGGGTGCGCGAAGCCGAACTCCTCGATGCGCGCCGGCGTGGCGCGCAGGCGACCGATGCCGGGCGCGACCTCCTCGAGCC
Organism: Polyangiaceae bacterium; assembly: GCA_043732195.1. Lineage (GTDB taxonomy): Bacteria > Myxococcota_A > Polyangia > Polyangiales > Polyangiaceae > Labilithrix. The sequence continues at coordinate 16,964 of JAYTHX010000169.1, read as the reverse complement.
CGTAGTCCGCAGGGGTCTTGCCGCGCGGCACCGCCACGAGCGCGCCGATGGTACCGGACGTCGGCGAGAGGACGGACCCCGCGTGCCGGCCGAGGAGGTGCAGGTAGCTCGCTCCGTTCGGACGTCCCACCGTCAGCGTGGGTGCGCTCGAGGTGGCGGTCGCGCGGGTCGGCGGCGGGGGCGCGGGCGTGAGCGGATCCGAGCTCGCGGTGCGCGCATCGACGAGGAGGGTTGCGCCGAGGGTGAGCGGCGCGACGAGCCTCACGAAACGAAGCGCGAGCGTGAGGCGCGGCATGCGGTTGCAGTCTGGACCAAGCCGCGCACGTTGGCGAGCACGGCGTCGGAGCTCGACCTCAGTCGCTGCCGGCACGCCCCGCCTCGATGGTGACGGTCACGACCTTGGACGGCCCGAGGTCGACCCGGGGCGCGGCGTCCGGCGGTGCGGCGGAGTAGGGCGGCCGCGCATTGGCGGTCTGCAAGATGCCCATCGACTGCGCCGCCATCTTCAACGCCGTGAGGATGCCGAAGACGAGCACGACCACGAGCACGCCAGCGAGCCCGATGGCCGCCTTCATCGCCGGGGTGGGCGAGCGCCGCGCCGCGGCACGCGCGAACGCGCGCGACTGCGGGCCACTCGCGGGAGCGGGCGCGTCCACGCCGCTCGGGGCCGCGGCGCGGAACGCCATGGGCGCGGTCGAGATCTGCCGCATCGTCGGCGCCGTCGGCGTCATGGCCAGCGGCGCCTCGGGCTCCGCGAGCGCCACCCGCTCGCCCACGCTCCGGACCCCGACCCCGAGGGAGACGTGCGGCGCCTCCTTCGCCTCCTGCATGCGCTCGAGCGAGTCACGCGTCCGATCGGAAGCGAGCGGTCGTAGCGCGTCGGCAAGCTCGGCCGCGGTCTGGAAGCGCCCGTTGCGGTCCTTGGTGAGGCACTTGTTGATGATGGCCTCGAGCGCGGCCGAGGCCTGCGGCGCGAGCGAGCGGAGGAGCGGCGGCTCGGTGGTCATGACCGCGAGGCTCGCGTGCACGTTGTTGTCGGCGGCGAACGCCGGCTGGCCGGTGACGAGCTGGAACATCACCGCCCCCAGCGACCAGAGGTCGGCGCGGCCGTCGACGTCCTTCGAGTTGCGCAGCTGTTCGGGCGCCATGTAGCGCGGCGAGCCGAGCACGGTGAACGCGAGGGTCATCTCGCTCGGGCCGCCGCCCATCAGCTTCGGATCGAGGATCTTCGAGATCCCGAAGTCCACGACCTTGATGTGCGGGCCGCCGTCCTCACGGCGCGTCAGGAAGAGGTTCGCCGGCTTCAGATCGCGATGGATGATGCCGTTCGCGTGCGCCTGCTCGAGCGCCTGACATACCTGCAACATGCAATCGACGGTGTCCTCGATGCTGAGCGTGCCGTCCTCCTTCAGCACCCTCGCGAGGTCGCGACCGTCGAGGTACTCCATCACCATGTACGGCGAATAATCGTCGAGCGCGCCGACATCGAGGACGAGGACCACGTGCTCGCTCTCGATCTGTCCGATGGCCCGCGCCTCACGCTCGAAGCGCGTGCGGATCTCGTCGGAGGCGAGCGCGGTGCGCAGGAACTTGATGGCGACGAGGCGGTCCAGCTGGACGTGTCTGGCGGCGACCACCACGCCCGTGCCGCCCTCGCCGACCAGCCGCTCGAGCCGGTACTTCTTGGCGAGCACGTCGCCGACGTCGAGAGGTATGCCGCCGAGCGTGCCCATGCGGTTCGCTCTTCAGTGTACCAGGGCTCGCCTCACCGCCCCTTGAAAACGGGCTTTCGCTTCTCGGCGAAGGCCGCAAGCGCCTCCCGGCGATCTTCGCTGACGAGGACCTTGTCGTAGCTCACCTTCTCGAGCTCCATGCCCAGCTCGAGCCCCACGTCGAACGAGCGATCGATGGCCTCGAGGGCTGCGGCCTGCGCGAGCGGCGCGCCGTTCGCGATGGGCTCGATGAACGCGAGCGTGTCCTCGATGAGATCCGTGCCCGCCGGTGTGACGCGGTTCACGAGTCCCCACGCGAGCGCTTCCGCGGCGCCGAGGCGGCGGCCGAGGAGGATCATCTCCTTGGCACGTGCGTCGCCCACGATGCGACCGACGCGCTGGGTCCCGCCGGCGCCGGGGATGATGCCGAGCGTGGTCTCGGGCAAGCCGACCTGCGCGTGCGCGGCGGCGACGCGCAGGTCGCAGACGAGCGCGAGCTCGAGGCCGCCGCCGAACGCGACGCCGTTGATGGCGGCGATGACGGGCTTCGGCGACCGATCGAGGGGACCGAGCTCGGAGCGATAGAGCTCGACCTGCACGCGGATGTCGTTCTCCGACATGCCCTGGCGCTCCTTCAGATCGGCGCCCGCGCAGAACGCCTTCTCACCGCGGCCGGTGATGACGATGGCGCGGACCGAAGGGTTCGTGACCGCCTCGCGCGCGAGCTTGCCGAACGCGAAGAGGAGCGGCCGCGAGAGGCTGTTCATCCGCGCCTCGCGGTCGATCGTCCAGATGACGACGTTGCCCCGCTGCTCGACCTCGATCGGAAACGACTCGTCCGCCATGCGGCGTCGTTAGCACCGCTCGGTCACGGATTCACGGGTTGAAGACGGCGTCGGCGTTCCGGAACGTGAGCTTGTTCGACCTGGCCTTCGGCTTCTTCGCGGCGCGCTTCGCGGGGACCGGGGCGGGCTCGGGCTCGGGCTCGGGCTCGGCGTCGTCCGGCTCGGGCGCGGCGATGACCACCATCGGCGGCGGCACGGGCGGCACGCCGATCGCGGCCATGTTCGATGCGGGCGCTACCGGCTTGCCGGGCGCCGCGAGCGCGCGCGGCGCGGAGATCTCGGTGGCGGCGAGGTGCGGGGTGGTGCCCGGCTTGAGATCGTCGGTGAGCTCGGCGGCGGTGAGCACGCCGAAGAGCAGCGTGAACGTGGCGCCGACCACGATGCCGGTGGTCACGCCGTGCTTCTTCCAGTCGACGGCCTCGACCGCGACCTGCAGCGCGTCACCGAGCGCATCGAACGGCGCTCGCAGCGCGATCTTCGGGCTGGGGCGGAAGCCCTCCGTCTGCTTCGTCTTCCACCACGCAACCGTCGCGACCGCGAACGCGCGCAGCGCGCCGTGGACGTTCCTCCAGCGCATCGCGCGCGCCTGGGTGCTGTCGAGGTTCGCCTGCGAGAGGCGCTGCGAGCTCGGGCCGTCACGGCTCTCGAGCTCGGCGAGCGTGTAGACCTTGAACGTGAGCAGCGAGTCGGGGATGGGCGTGGTGACGCCGAGGCGCGGATCGCTCATGCGCACGCCCGACGAGGGCGGCGGCTCGATCGCCTCGATCTCCTCGACCGCATCGACGGCGTCGTCGGTCAGCCACTGCGCGTTCTCCGCCTCCTGCGCCGCGAGGGCCGCAAGCGCGACGGGCGCGGCCGGCACGAGGGCGCCGAGCGCCACCGCCTCGTCGCGCTTCTGGCGCTCCTTGATCTGCGCCTCGAGGAGGTGCCACGGCGGAAGGATCTCGCGGACGGTGTGGGCCGGCGTCGCCGGACGCGGCGCGGCCAGACGCGGACGGCCCGCTCCCTCGACGCGGGCCGCCTGGCCTGCACTTCGTCCCATGGAGGCGATGCACGAGCACAGCGCGCGCCAACGTCGTTCGCGCGCGCTCCTGCAGCTTTTCGGCAGCGGCGGCGCGGATCGATCAGGATCGACGGCGCGTCCGATGGACAAAGCTCGATCCGGTTGATGGATGGGAGACGCAGCTCTTCCGCGGCTCAGCGACGCTTCGGAGACGCGGGCTTCTTCGCCTTGGGCGCGGCAGCGGCGGCGACCTTGGGTACGACCTTGCCGGCCTTGCCGTCGTCCTTCTTCGGCGTGACGCGCGCCTCGATTCGACCGAGGCGCGCCTTCAGCTCGAGGTGCTCCGTCTGGAGCCGCTCGACGTCGCCCTTCAGCTGATCGGTGAGCTTCCGCTCGCCGCCGAGATCGCGCACGACCTCACGGATGCGGCGACGCACGCGCGGATCGAGATCGACCTCTGCGCGCGCGCGCAGAGGACCGCGCGAGCGCCCGTCGCCCAGGTCGGCGAGCGCGAGGACCACGTCGATGCGGACGATGGGATCGGCGTCGTCGAGCAGCTCCTCGAGGTGCTCGCGCGCGCGGCGGTCGGTGGAGAGCTTCGGGATCGCGAGCGCCGCGGCGCGGCGGACCCGCGAGGGGTGTCCGTAGCGGGTCCGCGCATAGAGATGAGGGAGGGCGCGCTCGTCACGTAGCGAGGCGAGCCCGGCGATGGCGCCGGCAGCGATCGCGTCCGCCCACGAAGGACGATCCATGACGTCGAGCAGCACCTCGTACGCCGAGGACTGCCTCGTCTTGCCGAGCGCGCGGGCCGCCTCGGCCTCGACGAGATAGCTCTCGTCCCGCAGCGCGCGCGGCTTGAGCACGTCGACGGCGGCAGTGGTGCGGAAGCGACCGAGCGCCTCCACCACCGCGCGCCGCACCTTGGGATGCGCGACGCTCGTGGAGCGGGCGAGCGCCTCGAAGCACTCGCGCGCCCGGATGGTGCCGAGCGCGGCGGCGCACTCGGCGCGAACGCCCCAGAACTCGGCGTCGTCGCCGAGCCGCGTGGCGAGGGCCTCGATGGTGACGGGGTCGTCGCTCTTCGCGAGCGACTGCGCGGCGAGCCAGCGGCCGCGCGCGCTCTTCGCCTCGGCGAGCTGACGCCGCAGCATGTCGGCCGGCGCCTTCACCGTGACGTCGCCCAGGATGCGGAGCTCGGGATCGACGACCACCCAACGCGGCCGCTGGAGGCAGGGAATGGCGAAGGCATCGGCGCGCGCGGTGAGCTTCACCTTCTCGCGGCGCTCGCCGTCGTCCGTGCCGATGGTGAGCACCAGCGGCACCTCGAACGCGGCAGGAACGCCGTCCGCCGTGCTCTGCGTCTGCTTGAGCGCGCACGTGAGCACGCCCGCCTCCCACGCGAGCTCGACGTCGAGCTCGGGATGTCCGGGGCGCATCACCATCTCCTCGAAGCGGCGCCCGAGGCTGCGGCCCGACACCTCCTCGAACGCGCGCAGCAGATCGCGCGTCTCCACGAGGCCGCGCGCGTGGCGCGTGAGGTAGGTCGAGACGCCCTTCCAGAAGAGCGCGTCCCCGAGCTCGGTCTTGAGCACGTGCAGGACGAGGCCGCCCTTCTGGTAGAGGTGGCGATCGAAGAGATCGAGCGGCGCGTCGTAGTCCTGGCAGACGATGGGGCGCCGGTACCGGCCGTGCGCCTCGGAGAGGTAGGACGAGAGGTCGCCCTTCACGCCGTAGTCGTACTCGTCCTGGCCGAGGGCCTTGTGCGCCCAGACGTGCTCCATGAACGTGGCGAAGCCCTCGTTCAGCCAGCCCTCGGACCAGTCGCGGCACGTGACGTAGTCCCCGAACCACTGGTGCGCGAGCTCGTGCGCGATGAGGTCGTCGCTCGTGACGTCGATGGCGGCGCGCGCATCGAGCAGGATGTGCTCGTACATCGTGGTGGCGGTGGTGTTCTCCATGCCGCCGAAGATGAAGTCGCTCACGACGACCTGCGCATACTTGTTCCACGGGTACGGGACGCCCGTGATCTCGGAGAAGTACGTGATCATGTCGGGCGTACGCCCGAACGTGCGACGCCCGTCCTCCTCGCGGCCCTTGGGCACGAGGTACGTGAGCGGCACCTCGCGCTTCACGCTCGAGCCCGGCGAGCTCAGCGTGACGCGATCGCCGAACACCGCGAACTCACCGGCGACGATGGTCACGAGGTAGCTCGCGTGCGGATCGTTCATCCGCCAGTGGAACGTCTCGGCGCCGTTCTCGCCGTGCTCCTTGCCGGCGAGCTCGCCGTTCGAGAGCACCGAGAAGCCCGCGGGCACGGTGATCCGCACCTCGGTGGTCATCTTCGCGTGGGGCTTGTCGTGGCAGGGGAAGACGTGGCGCGCATCCTCCTCCTGGAACTGCGTCCAGGCCTGGCGCGGGCGCGCGGGGACGTGCTCGTCCGGCTCGAGGAAGTAGAGCCCCTTTCGCGGCGTGGCGGAGTAGGCGATGTCGAGGGCGCCGTGCTCGAAGCCCGGGGGAACCTCGACCACCATGCGCCGGCCGTCGTAGGTGTGCTTCGCGGGCTTTCCGTCGATGGCGACGGACGTGATGGTGAAGGCCACGGCATCGAGCTCGATGGCCGGCGCGTCGGGGTCGATGCGGCGCAGGACGAGCGAGGCGGAGCCGCCAAGGCTCTTCTTCGCGAAGTCGAGCGTGAGATCGAGCGCGATGTGCTCGATGGCGAACGGACGGTCGCGCTCGTAGTGCCGCGGGCTGCCGACGAAGGCGAACGGTCGACCCGCCGCGCCGTGCTCGTGCTGCTCGGCCTGGCTTCCGTGCTCGTGCGCACCAGCGCAGCGGGCGTGATCGTGACGAAAATCGACGCTCATCGGGGCGGGCAGGGTACCCCGGAACGCACCGCGCACGAAAGAGAGTGACCTCGGCTCCCCTGCTGGCAGACGGCAGAGACCAGACCGTGAGATCGATTCTCCGTCTCACGGTCCTGCTCTTGACAGCGCGGGCCCGGATGTTAACACTGTTCACATGACGCTGGAGGAGCCCAATACCCGCACGCGGCTGCTCGCGCACGCGCGGGAGGTCTACCTCGAGGGCGGCGCTGCGCACTTCTCGCTGCGCGAGGTGGCCCGGCGCGTGGGGATCTCGGCGGCGGCGGTGTACCGCCACTTCGACAGCAAGGATGCCCTGCTGGGCGCGGTCTGCGAGGAGGGCTTCCGCACCTTCCTGGGGTACCTGCTGCGGTCGCTGGGCGAGCGCACACCGCTCGCGAGGCTGCGCGCTGCCGGCGATCTCTACCTGCGCTTCGCCCTCGAGAACGAGCACGATTACCGCGTGATCTTCATGTCGAGCGTCGCCGAGATCGCGGTCGGGGCGGCGAAGGCGGACCCCGCGGTCACCAGCCCGACGTTCCTGTTCCTCGTCGATCGCGTCCGCGAGTGCACCGCGAGCGGCGACCTTCGCGAGGGGGACCCCACCGCGATGGCGGCCAGCATCTGGGCTCACGTCCACGGCCTCTCCTCGCTCCGCCTGTCCGGGCACCTCGCGTCCGCCGGCGACGACGCCGCGTTCGCGTTCTTCTTTCGCCAGTCGACGGACGCGCTGCTCGTCGGCCTCGCGCCCTGACCTTTTTTTGCCCGCCATGTTAACACTGTTCACAAGGAGAGATCTGATGTCCGCAACGATCGACGCGCGCCGCCACGGACGCATCGAGGGTGAGTTCGTCGTGTTCCTGATCGGCATGCGCGTGAACCGCTGGTGGAAGATCCGGCAGTGGCTGCGCGTCGTCCTCGGGATGGGCCGCATGCTGCGCGAGCTGAACGAGCACCCCGAGCTCGGCTTCCTCGGGGCCGAATCGTGGCTGGGCCGCACCACGATCATGGTCAGCTACTGGCGCTCGATGGAGCAGCTCCTCGCGTATGCGAAGAGCCGCAGCCACGAGCACCTGCCCGCGTGGCGGTCGTTCAACAAGCTCGTGGGAACGAACGGCGACGTCGGTATCTGGCACGAGACGTACCGGACCCGCGCGGGCGACTACGAGAGCGTCTACGCGAACATGCCGCCGTTCGGGCTGGGCAAGGTGGGCGCCTCTCTCGAGGCGATCGGGCCGCACGCGACCGCGCAGGGAAGGCTCGCGGCCGCGAGCGCTGGAGGCTAGGTCTTGCGGACGTGATCTACGTGACCTTCGAGCGCAAGGTGCGGCGTCCGCCGGCGGTGGTCTGGGGCTTCCTCACGGACGTGAGCGCGCTCGTCACCTGGGTCGACGCGCTGATCGAGGCGCAGGTCGCCGGCGATCAACCGCTGGGCGTCGGGACCGAGCTCGTGCTCGAGCGCCGCTCTCCGGGCAGCATCGAGAACGTGCGCTCCGAGATCACCGCGTTCCGCGAGCCCTCGCTGATCGCCATCGAGACACGCCTGGGGAAGCTGCTCTTTCTCGACCGGCTCACGCTGGAGCCGATCCCGGAGGGCACGCGGCTCGGGATCTACGTGGAGCGGATGTACGGACCGCGCTCGGCGAGCATCTTCGCGCGCCAGCCGGGCCTCTCGGTCCCGAGCCCGCAGGAGTCGTCGATCCGCAAGGCCTACGAGCGCAGCGTCGAAGCGCTGGTCGAGCGCATCGAGCGAGACTCGATGGTCCCCTTCCGCTGACCGCACGCGAGCCCGAGAACAGAGGAGACGCCAGGCCGCACAAGACGCCAAGCATTTCGGGCGCGCTCTCAGGATTCCTCACCGCGAACCGCGCCAATGCGCCGGGACGCCGATGCGCCGATGCGCCCCGAACGAGGGGCCAGCGGTCAGCCGCTCAGCGGCCCAGGGCTTCGGCGCGGTTGACGATGCGCGGCGTGAGGAAGATCACCAGCTCGTTCCGCGTGTCGCTCGCGCGGCGGCGCTGGAAGAGGATGCCCAGGATCGGGATGTCACCGAAGAACGGAACCTGGTCGAGGTTCCGGCCGGTGTTGCGCGTGTAGATGCCGCCGATGACCGCGGTATGGCCGTCCATCACGAGCAGGTCCGTCTCGGCCTCGCGCTTGAGGATCGTCGGATCGCCTCGGGCCGAGGTCTGGTTGAAGTCGGGCTCGTCCCGGTTGATCTTCACGTGCATCGAGACCGAGCCGTCGGCGGTGACGTGCGGCCGGACGAGCAGCTGCAGCTTCGCTTCCTGGAAGGTGGTCTGCACGCCCTGCGCGGAGATCTGCGAGAACGGGATGAGCGTGCCCTGGCTGATGCGGGCGTCGCGGTTGTCGAGCGTCAGGATGCGCGGGCTCGAGACGATGCGGAGCAGACCGCTCGCCTCCGCCGCCGAGAGGCGCAGGCCGACGTTGAAGTTGTTGTCGACCGAGCCGAGCGAGAAGCCGATGGCTCCGCCCTGTCCGGTACCGGTCGCGGCGGGGAGGTTCACCGCGAAGTTCGGCTGCGGGACGTTGCCCTGGAAGGGCGAGAGGCCGCGCGAGTTTGTGTTCTGGTCGTAGTTACCGCCGGCGAGGCCGACCTTCGACGGGAAAGCGATGCCCGTGGGATTGCCCGTGGCCTCCGAGAAGGTGGCGTCGCCACCCCACTGGATACCGATGTCGCGGATGTACCGGCTCGTCGCCTCGACGATGCGCGCCTCGACGAGCACCTGCGGCGTCTGCGTGTCGAGCGAGCGAATGAGCTCCTCGATGTTGTTCAGGTTGCCGGCGATGTCGCGCGCGATGAGCACGTTCGTGCGCTCGTCGACGGCGATGGAGCCGCGCGGCGAGAGGAGATCCTTGGCGCGCGCCTGCAGCTCGTCGGCCTGCGCGTAGCTGACCGGGATGAGGCGGGTCTCGAGCGGCGTGAGCTCGTATTCCTGCTTCGCCGCGGCGAGGCGCAGCTCGCGCTCCTTCTGGAGGGTGGCGAGCGGCGCGACGCGGATCAGGTTGCCGCTGCGCACCATGCCGAGGCCCTTGGCCTGGAGCACGACGTCGAGCGCCTGGTCCCACGGGACGTTGCGCATGCGGATGGTGACGTTGCCGGCGACGTCGTCGGCGGTGACGATGTTCACGCGTCCGACGTCCGCCAGCAGGCGGAGGATGTTGTGGATGTCGGCATCCTTGAGGTCGAGATCGATGCGGCGGCCGCTGAAGCGACCAACCTGCGCGTTGACCGTCGAGGCGAAGCCGGCGGTCTCGCTGGCCTGACCATCGACCTCGATCTTCACGTCGTCGCCGTGGATCGACGTCTCGATCTTCGGGCCGCCGTTCTCGACGCGCTCGCGCGCCACGGTGACGCTCTTGCGGGCCGGAGCGTTGCCGCCCGTGGCGCCGAGCTTCGCGACGTCGAACGACCAGATGATCTGGTTGCCGGAGACGGCGACCGATCCCTGGGCCATGCCCTCGCGATCGATCTCGATGACGGTCGACTCGCTCGACGCGTCGTACACGGTGCTGACCGACTTCAGCGGGCTGCGCTGCGCGGCGAGGTCCATCGTCTTCGCGAGGGCCTTGGGGAGCTGCGTCTTCTTCAGCTCGAGCCGCACGCGGCCGCCGGGGCTCGTGCCCAGCGAGTACGCAGGCACGCCGGTGGTGGTGATGAGCACCCGGTCCGCGCCGTTCTTGCCCTTCTCGAAGCGGACGTCGCTGAGCTCCGTCGCGGCCGGCTCGGTGAAGGCGCTGGCCTTCACGTCGGCGGCGGTGGCGGCGGCGGTGGTCGCCGACGGGGTCAGGGTCACCTTGAGCGACGTGCCTTCGGCGCGCACGCGGTAGGTGGCCTGCTTGACCAGGCTGACGGAGAGCCGGGTCATCATCCCCTGCTCGGTCTTGAAGGCCTGCGTGAGCACGCCTCCCACGACGCCGACCTGCGCAGTGATGGCGTCCTTCACGCCCGCCACGTCGGCGTTCGAGATGTCGACGAGCAGGCGCTTGCCTCCACCTTCGACGCGAACGTTGAAGACGGGTGCGGTCGTTCCCACCACCTCGATCTCGGTCACGCCGGTCGCGGCATCCGCCTGGCGGATCTTGACGTCTCGGACGTGGTTCGGTGTCCCGTCGGCCCAGCTGAGCGTGGCGGAGAGCACGATCGCGCTGGCGCCGACCACTGACAGAACCCTCTTGTGAAGCAAGCCCCTCATACGGCGTCTCCTCGCGTTGTCGTCGTTCGTGTCACGCACGACCTCGCGACGGCAACGGTAGGTCGCACGCCTCCATTGATCCCAATTTGTGGCTTAAGAAACCTGAACCACAAACGAAGAAACCCGCGAAGACGGAGCTTCGCGGGTCCCTGATTCAGCTATTTTCCAGGCAGATCAGTCGATCTTTTCCCTCTGCTCCTGCTCCGGGTGCAGCGTCACCACGCGCGTCGCCGGGGGAATGCCGGGCTGCGCGGGATCCTCGCGGAGGAAGACGAGGTCACCGTCGCGGACCTTCTCGACGCGCCAGTTCAGCTGGTAGTCGGCGCCGTTCGCGCCGCCGATGTGGACGACCTCGGGGCGGCCCACGAAGTCGCCGCGCTTCAGGACCCAGCCCTTGCCGCCCGGGTCGACGACCATGGCGCGCGGGTAGTCGCCGCCGGTCACGATGGCGACGAGGCGGAGCTCGTCGATCGAGAACTGCGGGAGCACCACGGCGCGCTGGTTTTGCGTGACGCGCTGGCGCTCCGGCGGCGCGAAGGTCGCGACGTAGGTGCGGAATGGATCGCGGTTGCGATCGCTCTCGACGAAGTCGTTCTCTGCGAAGTCCATCCGCGCGATGGGCGGCGGGGCGAGCGCCGTGCTGGCCACGGGAGCAGCGCTCGGCGGCGGCGCGGCGGTCGTCGAGCCGGTGTTCGCGGCCTGGAGCGCCTTGTCCGGGCTACAACCCACGAGGAGCGTCACCGCGCACGCGAGCGCGGCCAGAGCATTGGTTCGCACGACGAGCATCACTTACCTCCCGGGGGGACGGGCGCGGCCGGCGTGCCGGGCGCGGGCGCCACGGGCGGCGGCGCCTTCTTGGTCAGGTGGAAGGTGGTGGCGAGGCAGCTCGCCTTGAGCACGACGTCCTCGCCCTCGATCTTGGGATCCCCGAGCTCGAGGTTCTCCATGTTGATGATGCGGTCCTGCTTGCCGACCTCGTAGATGAACTTCGCGATCTGGTGGAAGCGGCCGGTGATCTGGAGGCGCATCGGCACCTTCGCGAAGAAGGCCTGCGGCACCTCCTCGAGGGGCGTCCACGCCTTGAGGTCGATGCCGCTGATGTTCGACACCGCCTGGATGGCGGAGAGGAACGTCGCCGCCTCGGTGTCGGTCGGCAGGACCTTGTTCAGCTCGCGCTGCTTCTGCTGGCGCATCGCGAGCTCGTCGCGATCAGCGAAGTAGCTCGCCTGCGACTGCTTCTGGCGCGACAGCTCGGCCTCGAGCTCGCCGGTGTTGTGCTTCTCGCGGTCGATCCGCGCCGCGACGTCGGTGTGGAGCAGCACGTAGTACGCGACGCCTAACAGCGAGACGAGAAGGGCGCCGACGCCGATCTTTCCCGCCAGCGGTAGCCGGTTGAGGCTCAGCGATGCCATCAGTACCTCACCTTCGCGCTCATCTCGAACTTCACCAGCTCGAGCTTCGACACCGGGTCGATCGACTTCGTCGCGGGCAGCAGCTTCACGTCGTAGAAGTAATCGCTGAGCGAGAGGCGGCGGAGGAACTCCGAGACGTCCTCACCGTCGCGCGCGAGACCACCGAGGCGAACCGTGCGATCCGACTCCTTGTAGGACAGGAGCCAGAGGCGGCGCGCATCCCAGTTCGGGTTGGGCACCGAGCTGGGGTTGTCGCGCTTCAGCTGCTCCAGCTTGTCGCGATCGACGGTGGGGCCGCGGCCCGGCGTCATGATGCGCGAGAGCTCGAGCATCGTCGCGGTCGGGCCGGTCCGGGCGCTCTGCAGCTTCTGGATCGCCTCTTCGCGATCGCGGAGCTCCTTGAGCTGGCTCTTGATCTCGTTGTGGTTCGAGATCTCGCGCTTGATGGCGTCGATGTTCGCCGTGAGCTCCTGGTTTTGCTTTTGCACCGTGGTGAGCTGGTCCTGCTTCGTCTTGTAGACGAAGAGGAGCACGATCACCTCGAGCAGCACGGCACCGAGGACGACGGCGAGCCACGCCTGGCTTTCGCCGCCCGACGGGGCGTCGGCACCGGCGGCTTCACCGCGGCGGCGCATCGGCCGCTTCTGCGGCATCAGATTGATGCGAATCACGAGCGGCGCTCCTTGTCCTGGCGCAAGCTGAGTCCGAGCGCGACGACGAGCTGCGCGGCTCGCACACGCATGTCCTGCTCGTTCACGTACTTCGTGTCGGCAGTGAGGTTGGCGATGGGATCGAAGACCTGCACGGGCACGTGCGCGCGCTTCTCGATCGACTGGCAGAGCGGCGCGAGATACGCGCTGCCGCCGGAGACGAAGATGCGGCTGATCTCGGACTCGCCGCTGGTGGCGAGGTAGAAGTCGAGGGAGCGCTGGATCTCGCCCGCGAGCCCGTCACAGGCGCTCTGGATGATCTGGTGCACTTCCTGGGGAACGATGTCCGTCGGGCCGCCGCCGCACTTGTAGGCCTCGGCCTGCTCGAACGGGACGTTGCACTGCTTCTGGATCTCCTCGGTGATCGAGTTGCCGGCGTTCGTGATCTCGCGGGTGAACGCGGAGACGCCCTTCGACACGATGTTCAGCGAGGAGACCGCCGCGCCCACGTTCAGGAGGGCGATGGTGCCGTCCTCCGGGAGACCGTGCTGGTACTCGAAGATGTTTTGGATGGTGAAGGCGTTGATGTCGACGATCACCGGCTTCAGCTTCGCCTCGCGGACGATGGCGGCGTAGTCGTTGATCTCGTCCTTCTTCGCGGCGACGAGCAGCAGATCCATCTGCCCGGCATCCGGGCGCCGGCGCAGGACCTCGTAGTCGATCGACATGACCTTGATGTCGAAGGGGATGTGCTGCTCGGCTTCCCAGCCGATCTGCTCCTCCAGCTCGTCGTTGGTCATCATGGGCACCGTGATCTTCCGGACGATCACCGACTGGCCGTAGACCCCGATGGCCACGTCCTTCTGGGTGATCTTCGAGTCGTGGAAGATCCGCATGAGGCTCTCGACGACGGCGCCGGAGTTCATGACGTGACCATCGATGATGGATTGAGGCGGTAGTGGCGCGAAGCCATACCGGACGACCTGAAGCTTTTTCCGGGCCTCCTTCAGCTGCACCACCTTGATGGCACTCGCGCCGATATCGACTCCGACCAGGTTCTTACCTTCGCCGAGCATTTCGCTACAAAGTGTGGCAGTCAGCGCGCCTGCACGTCAAAAAGTCGGTGGGTTCTCGTGTCGATTGCAGCCCGGAGTGCTCCGATCGGCGCTGATTCACCTACCCGGCGCCCCCAGCAGGTGCGCGGACTTATCGAAGTCGGCTCAGCCGTGGTGCGTTCTGGAGCGTGCGGGTTGTCGCCCGCCAGAGATCGAGTACTGAGGGTGTGGATGGCATCCCGCTCGTCCCTCGCCCTCGGCTCCGTCGTTTTCACGGCCTTTCTGGCCTCCCCTGCCCTCGCGCAGGCCGACGTGCAGCACACGATCGGGCGCGGGCAGACCATCGAGGCGATCGCGAACCGCTACCACGTGACCAGCAAGGCAATCGTCGACGCGAACCACCTGAAGAACGTGAAGCGCCTCCACGTCGGTGACGTGCTGACGATCCCGGGCGTGAAGGACTCGAAGGCCGACGCCTCGAAGGCCACCCAGGTGCGCACCGAGTCCAAGGGCGGCGTCGTGGTCGACCACACGCCGAACAAGGTCGACGGCGATCACACCGCGGGTCACGCGGCGGCCGCCCCGTCGAAGAAGGGCGAGAAGGTCGCGAAGATCGGCACGAGCACCGGCCGCGAGACCACGACGTTCGCGATGAAGCCGAAGACGCCCGGCGTCATCCACGTGCATCGCATCGCGACCACCGAGAGCTTCGACATCCACGTCGGCGACAAGCGCGGCCGCGTCTCGCCGACGGCGTTGAAGGAGTTCGAGAAGATGATGCGCTCGCCCGCGGGCATGGCGCACCCCATCGAGCCGCGCCTCGTTGCGCTGCTCGGCGTGGTCTCGAATCACTTCGGCAGCCGCAAGCTCGAGGTGGTGAGCGGGTTCCGCCCGTTCACGCCCACGCAGTTCAATCCGCACTCGAACCACATGCACGGCAAGGCCGTGGACTTCCGCGTCGCCGGCGTGCCGAACGAGGCGGTGCGCGACTTCTGCCGCACGCTGAAGAACGTGGGCTGCGGCTACTACCCGAACAGCGTGTTCGTGCACATGGACGTGCGCGAGCAGAGCGCGTTCTGGATCGACTACTCGAAGCCGGGCGAGGCGCCGCGCTACAACGCGCCCAACGCCGAGGCCGACGAGGGCACGAGCGACGTGCAGGACGAGGCGAAGCCGTCACCCGAGGCCACGCCGTCCGAAGCGCCGTCGGTCCCGACGATGCCCGCCGCCCCGGGCGTGACCGCGCCCCCTGCGGGCGACAGCGGCGAGAACTGAGCTCGAGATACACGGAGCCTCGGAAGCTCCGAGGCTCCGTGTGAATCTCGTCGCTACTTCTTCTTCGGCGCCGCTGGCTCCACCGGATGCATCGATTCGAAGCGGAATCCCCGCGGCAAGAGCGGCTTGCCCAGCGCGTACAGCGTCGAGTCCTCGTAGCGCGAGCGCGGCGGCGTCGCGGTGCCCGCGCGTGAGAGCTGTCCGGCACTGCCCTCGCCGCGGTCCAGCACCACCGCTTGCGTGCATCCTGCATGCTTCAGGACCTCGGCCAGGCTCGACGCCTCCGACTCCGCGCTCGTGTGCGCGACGTACACGCGCCCCGCGGGGGTGAGGCCCAGCGCGGCGCGAGCGCGGGAACGGCTGCCCACCACCTTGCCGTCCTCGAGGAGGAGCGGCAGCTCGACGGCGTCGGTCCTCGCGGGGACGGACGCGAGCCCGCGCGGCGGGGCGATGGAGATCTGCCCCTCCTCGTTCGCCACGAGCGCCGCCCACTGCTCGGTGTTGCTCATCGGCAGCGCGATGCGGCCGTCGGTGGCCAGGCCCTTGAGGCGCTTCGCGTCCGACGTGCCGAGCGTCAGCGCGAAGAGCACGCGATGCGCGTCGTCCTCGGCGAGCTCGCTCGCGCGAGCGCCGGGCTCCTTCGATCCTGCGCGGATACGGAAGCTCGCGCGCGCCGGCTCGATCTCGAGCACGTCGACCGTGCCCGCCGTCGTGTGCCAGAGGCCCGCCATCCACGGCGGCGCTGGCTGCACGCCGGGATCCGGCTCCCACGCACGCTCGCTGCCTTCCAGCGCAGGCGGCGTGGGATCGTGGAGCGTCATGTAGAAGAAGTCCTTCGGCGCGTACTCGATGTACCGCGCCGTATCGATCTCCATCTGCTTGTCGAGGAGCTCGGACTTGTAGTTCCGGCCCTTCAGCTCGCTGATGTTCGTGAAGATGAACCCGGTGTGGTGCGGGTTCATGTCGAGGTGCATGCCGTACACGCACGACGCCATCTTCATCGCCTTGCCGAGCGTGGTGGCGCTGACGTCGTCCCCCCACGCGTAGAGCAGGTGGCCGGCGTTCGTGACGCAGAGGCCAGAGCGCTCCGTCTGCATCGTGGTACCGGGCAGCGTGAAGCCCCACTGCGCGCGGCCGCTCGGGTTCACCTTGTCGTTGTCGACGAGCGGATCGAGGTTCTGCCGGAACGAGACGATCTCGCTGTTCTCGATGTCCTGGATGCCGCCGATGTCCTTGTTCGAGCCCCAGGTGCCGAGGCCGTAGCGCTTGTCCTTCGTGATGATGACGGTCGCCGTCCCCGCCACCGGCGGCAGCAGCACGCGCCGGTTGAGCATCATGCCGTAGCTGCCGTGCTCGGTCTTGAAGCCGCCGTTGAACGCCGCGGCGATCCTCGTGTAGACCGCCGGATCGCGAGGAATGCGCCCGGCGCCGGGGGCTCCGGTGAGCGGCTTGGGGTCCTCGTTGCCGGCCTCCATCTCCAGATCGAGCTGGCGCATGTCCATCGCGAGCAGCACCACCTTTGCGTAAGGACGCTCCTCGTCGGGGCGGACGTACGCGCGGTAGAACATCGAAGGCGGTGCCTCGACGCCCGCGGGCGTCGGCAGCTTCTTCACCCACGGCTGCGTGGGGGCTGTCCATTCGCCCTCACCGGCCTCCGGGGTCTTCCAGATCGACGTGATGGGCGAGGGCGGCCAGTGGCCGAGATCGGCCGCCGCCTGCGAGCCGTCGAGGATGGCCGCGGGCGCGGCGACCTCGGACGTGGCGGCGAGTGCTTGGTCCCCCGCCGTCGCCTTGAACTTCGCCTGGTTGAGGGCGTCGCGCACGGCAAAGGTCTTCTCCTCGAGCCACGCGATGGGCGCGGGCCCGATCCACGGCACGGCGCGCACGGTGTCGACCGCCCAGAACACGATCGGCTTCGCGAGGTGCCGCCG
>JAYTHX010000168.1:0-5418 GCA_043732195.1 Polyangiaceae bacterium | reverse complement strand
CGAGATGATGCGCGTAACGGAACGAGATGAAGGCGTCGTCCTGGATAAACCGGTTGCACCACGCGAGTGTCGACGCGAGCGCCGTCGCGCTGACCAGTAGCCATCGTTCCAATGCTGATCGGCGCCGAGCGAGCTCGGGCACTGGCACTGGCACTGGGACAGGCTCTGGCTCTGGCTCTGGCGCGGAGGGCTCACTCGTCGTTCGTTCACCTGGCCGTAACGCCATGAAGGGCCGCTCGATAGCCAGGTAGATGGCGGACGCCACGACGAGAGTCCCGACGATGTCGAGCGGGATGAACAGAGACATTGGCGACACGCGACCCTGCCATATCAGCGGAGAAACAAGTTTGTGGATTACCGTGCAAACAATAGGATTGACGAGGTATGCGCTGTAAGCAAGTTGCCCAATCGGGTAGAAGCAGCGAAGTGACAGCAGCTGCCCGATGGCCCTTCCCAGAGGATGTTGCGACAAGGAAAACAATAGAAGGATTCCCACCGCACCGCCGAAGACAGTGCGGGAGGTCGCAAGGAAGGCGATCTCGATGCTTCGCGGCATTCCCACCACGAACGGCCAATGAGTGCTTGCAGCAGCGACACCGAGCGCCGCCATGACCGCAGCCGAGCCGAGCAGCCCGGTGGTCGCGAGGCGATCCATCACCCTGCGAATCCGGAACACATACGCAGACGCGACACCAACCAGGAGCGGTCCGGCTCTCATCCATGGCTTGACGTAAAGATGATCGAAGCCGAGCGCCCATCGCAGAAAGTCACGATTGACCGCTATCTCAACATCGATAGCAGAGAATTGACCGGCCGCGACGACGTAAGCGCCGACCAGGATGAGCGCGACGAGCAGGCCTGCGAGCAGCCCGAGCCGGGCGCGCGGCGAGAGCGGAGCTAGTCCCCCCACCAGCCAGGGGCAAACGAGGTAGAACTGTTCTTCGATGGCAAGCGACCAAGTCCAGCCCATCGCCGCTTCTCGAATGGGCACGAAGTTGCTCACGTACAGCAAATTGGCCCAGATCATCTGGGGATTGTCGCCGATGAGCGCCACGTCGAGGAGCGCAGCAACGACGAGCGCTGGCCAGAGTCGGAGCAGCCGTCGCCAGTAGAATCGCGTCCGATTCAGCCGCCCGGTGCTCTGGCGCTCGTCGATCATGATCCCCGCGATCAGGAACCCAGAGATCACGAAGAAGACGTCGACGCCGAAGTCTCCCCGCCACACCGGAATCATCCATCGCGAGCCGAGCAGCGCGACATAGGTTGGAAACGGAACGAAAGGTCCGGCGTACCAGGCCGCGTGGAAGATCAAGACCCATAGAACCGACAGCGCGCGCAGACCATCGAGCGGCTTCAGATGATTGACGGGCGGTACGAAGAGCGCGCGCAGATTGCGACGGAGCGAGAACGCTCGGCTCAGCCTGTTCGGCGCGGTCGGCTCGCGGTCGAGCACCGTCATCGCCGACCCGGCGCGCACGACGACGAAGTGCTTGCTCCAGCTGAACGAGCCATGAGGGTCACTTTACGTTACTTCGCGCTACCCCCGACCCCCGACCCCTGACCTGGACGGGCCGCTGCTCTGCGAGTGACCGAACGGTCGCCGATCAGGGCTGAGGCAGCGGCCCGCGGAGGTGCACGAAATCGAGCTTCACGGTCGCGCCCGCGGCGATCAGCGCGTCGGCGACGTCCGGCTGGCCCTCGCAGACCACGTTCACGGTGTCGTGGTGGGCGCGCGCGTGCGGGCGGAGCGCGCGCAGCAGCACGAGCGCCAGCTCGGGGCGCGCTGCTCGGAACGGGTAGGCGCCCGGAAAATCGGGATGGAACACGCTCGCCCCCACCACCGCGCCGTCCTCCTCGAGCCTCTTCAGCACGCGCCCGTCGAGCGCGCGGTTCGTCGCGAGCTGACCGGCCATCAGCTTCATCGGCGGCTCCACGCGCGCGTCGTCCTCCGGTGCGATGTCGTGGCTCGTCACGCCCGGCACGCCCGCGCCCTCCACCTTGCTCCACGCCATGAAGAGCGCCTTCGAGGTGAACGCGCGCTCCATCCCGAGGCTCTCGTAGAGGGCGATCGCCGGGAGGTTCAGCGGCTTCACGTTGAGGCACCACGTCGTGCAGCCCGCCGCGCGCGCGCGCGCCACGATCTCGCCGAGGAGCCGGCGACCCACGCCCTGGCGGCGCGCCTCCGGTGCCGTCACGAGGTGCCGGACGTACGTGACGTCCTTCATGCGCTGGTAGTACGCGTAGCCGAGCACCGCGCCGTCGGCAGCCTCCGCGATGAGCGTCGTCGGCACGAGCGTCTCGACGAACTGCGCTTCGTCGAGGATGGGATCGTCGACCTCGAGCGCGGGAAAGAGCCGGACGAACGCCGCATGGTCGGTGCGGCTGGCGGCGCGGACGTTCGCTCCCATGCCGACGTTATCGCGCAGCGTCCCGCGTCACGCAATCGTGACGAGGTCGAGCGCGAAGCAGCGCAGCGCGTCGAGGCTCCGGCGCTGCCAGTGCATCTGCGCCTTGGAGTGGAACGCGATCGGGTAGCGCTCGCCGGGTGCCGTCTCCGTCTCCTGCACCTGTCCGATCCATGTCGCGAAGGACTCGAAGCAGGAGGAGCTCATGAGCTCGAGGGCGCGGAAGTCGACGACGACGCGCCGGGGTCGTTCGTCAACCTGGCCCTGGCCGCCCGGCAGAACGTTGCCATGCCGGCGGAAATCCTGAAGCTGATGACGGTGTTCCGGTGAAACGCGGCTCCGGGTGAGGATGCTTGTAGCTCCGCTTTTGACCATGGTATTCCTGTCGCCCCATGCGTACCCCGCGGTCTCTCGGCGCTGTTGCAGCTCTCGGTTTCACCGTTCTGACCGTAGCTTGCGGCAGCAGTGACGAGCCCTACAAGGCCGCTCCGGCCTGGTCGGGGCGCGCGCCGAACCTCCCGAGCCCGCCCGCGATCAACCAGTCGCCGGTCAAGGTCGGGGACGCCTACACGATCGCCGGCGCCTCGCATCACCTCCGCAGCCGCATTCACGGCACGGAAGTGACCAAGGCCCCCATCTCCATCGTCGGCTACATCGTCGAGGAGAACATCTCCACCGCGCCCTCCTGCGCCATCCACAAGGTCGGCAAGAAGGACCCGGACGACTGCCCGCCCGCCGGCTCGCCGGCCATCGAGATCCCTTCGTTCTGGATCGCCGATACGAAAGGCGCCGCGAAGGATGCCCCGCGCATCCGCGTCCTCGGCTGGGCGAAGAACTACGCCACCGTCTTCGAGGCGATGGAGAAGTACAACAAGCTCAAGGAGATCAAGGACCCCGCGAAGGATCTCTTCAAGGACGACATCTGGAGCGTCGACGTTCCGTTCCCGCTTCCCGCCGTCGGCGCGAAGGTGAAGATCACGGGCAAGTACGGCTTCTCTTTCTCCAAGTCCTCCACGGGCCTCGTCTCCGATCCCATCAACGGCGTCATGACCTACGAGAAGATGGAAGTCCTCGAGCAGGCGCCCGAGAAGGCCGCGTTCAAGAACCCGCCCGGGAAGGGCTGAGCGGCTCGAGCGGGCGCTCCGGCATGGCGTGTCTCGTGCTCGCGCCCACCGCCGACGCGCGCACCTTCGTCGCGCCCGACGGCCGTCGCCTCTCGCCACCCGCGGGCTGGGCGTGCCTGCCCCCGGGGGACGCCGCGCTCACGCGCCGCGTGAAGGAGGCGGGCGACTCGTGGTCGGTGATCGAGAAGAAGGGCCGCAAGGCGTTCTCGAAGGGGCTGTGGGCCCCGGCCGAGACGATCGCGGCGGTACGCGCAGCGCTCGCGGCGGAGCGCTCCACCGAGGCCTACCAGCAGAAGCGCACCACCGACGTCGCGCGGCGCGAGCGCGTGCAGGCCGAGTACGTCGTCACGTTCGAGAGCGAGGTCGAGGCGTTCCTGGCGTTCTCGACCGAGTGGCAGCCGCTGGCGCGCGTGATCGCGAAGCGTGTCGCCGCGCACGCGACGCCGGTGGGCAGCGGTACCGTCGCGCGCACGAAGCGCATCTCGGTCGCCGAGCGCGCCGAGGCCGCGGTGATCGCCTGGATGCGCCACCAGACGACGGCCTACGACAGCCTCAGCATCCCGCGCATCGCCGGCAAGCGGCGCGAGGTGCGGCGCGAGCTCGCGCAGATCTCGCGCGCCGTGCTCGACCGCCACCGCCGCGACGTCCCCCACGAGATCGCGGGCTGTCCGCTGTGCAAGGCGATCGTCGCGAGCGTCACCGCCGACCACTCCGCCGCGATCGGGGCCTAGGCAGACGAGAAACTAGCCCATCAGGGCTTTCACTTCGTTCGCGGCCGCCGACGCGGCGGCCGGGGCCAGCACGCGTAGCAGGAGCTTGCGCTCGTTCTCGCCGAAGCCGCCGCCCGTCTGCGCGATCCAGTGCGTGGCGGCGAGCGCGCCGGCGCTCATCGCGAACGAGGCGTCGTTGTGGTCCGCGGAGAGCGTGAGCGGCTCCGGCTCGCGGTCGAGGCCGATGCGCGCCTCTGCGGCCATGAGCGCGCGGTCGCGGAGGAGATCGACGGCGATCGCCACCGCGCGCAGCGCCTTCGCGGCGAACAGCTGGCGCGTCGCCCGGCCGAGCGCGGCATTCACCGCGCGGTCGGGGAGCAGCGCCAGCGCGCGCAGCACCACCGTGCGTCCCGCGTTCGTCGCGCAGAGACCGAGGGTGTCGTGCCGCCACGTGAACAGCGGCGCGGTGCGGTCGATGGTCGCGAGATCGGTGAGCGGGGTGCCGGAGAGGATCGCCTCGACCACCGTGGAGAAGCGCATCGGGTCGATCGAGCCGCCGCTGGTCGGCAGGTCCATGAGCGGACGCGGCGTCCGCGTCTGCTGCACGCGGCGGAACTCGGGCCACGCGGTGAGGCGCTTCGGCGGATCCTCGCCGAGGAACGTCTCGGAGCCGGTCCACCACTTCACCTGGATGTCGGTTCGCGCGAGCTCGAACATGCGCGAGAGCCACGTGTGCCGCGAGAGCGCGTCGCCCACGCTGTGCGGCGGCGGGATGCGCGCGATGGTCTTCTCGATCACCGAGAGGATGCGCGTGGGGCCGCTGCGGCGGAAGAGGGCGTTGAAGCCGGGATGCGTGGCCATCACGAGGTCGTGCAGCATCGCCGCGAGCGCCCATTCGGCGCCGCTCGGCTCCGGCTCGAAGCGATCGATGGGCGCAAGCTTCCGGCCGATGCGCACGCGCGCCAGCTGCGTGCGCGAGAGCGCATCGGAGTCGGTGGGCGCACGCCCGTCACCGATGGAGAGCGCATTCTTGCCGCCGAACGCCTTGGTGGGCTTCATCACGCCGCCCAGCACGAGCGGCGATAGGAAGGAGGTGAAGAGCCGCTCGGCGAGCGCCTGCGGATCGTCCTTGGCCACGATCAGACGACCCTGCCGGGACCCGGCGGCAGCGCCGGCGGA
>JAYTHX010000167.1:0-5426 GCA_043732195.1 Polyangiaceae bacterium | reverse complement strand
CTGATGATCTCGCGCTCGAGCGCGGTGGCGGCGTCCTTGCCGATCTGGCCGAGCGAGTTCTTCGCCTCGGCGGTCTTCGCGTTGGCGATGTACTTCCGGACGCCATAGACGGCGAGGACTGCGAGTACGCCGACGATCGCGACCACGATCATGAGCTCGACGAGCGTAAAGCCTTCCTTCAGCGTCTTACGAATTGCCATGTTTGTTCTGTGCTCCTCTATCGGTAGGGAAAAATTGCTGTCTTGAAATCCGCGAAGGCTACAGGCCTTCTTGGCGCGAAAAGATGGTGTTCTCGAACGACGTGCCGACCAGCTCGGTGACGAGGCCTGCGTTGCCGTCGAGGTCGGCCTGCGCCTGGATCACGTACCAGGGGCCGATGGTGGCGGTGGGCATCGTGACCCACGCGGAGGTCGGCGCGGTGCCGCCGAGCCCGGCCTGCGTCTTGTAGCCGAAGCGGACTGGTCCATCGACGTGGACGGGGAGCGCGAGCCACGCCGTGCAGGGCGCGGTGTACCAGTCGGTCTTGGCCTGGGCCATACCGTCCGTGGGGCACCACGGGGCGGCGGTCAGGTCTGCATACGTACCGCGTTCGACCTTGTAGGACTCCTGCGCGATGCGGATCGCGGAGATCATGTTCTGCGCTTCGCTGACCTTGGCGCTCAGCGTGAGCTTGCGATAGCTGACCACCGCGATGACCGCGAGCACGCCCACGATCGCGACCACGATCATCATCTCGACGAGCGTGAAGGCGCGGTTGCGCGCGCGAGATCGGAACTGTGAAACTGCGCGAGCGATGCGTTGGTCTCGCTGCATGGTTCGACAGCTACCTAGCAGCCGTCGTGCCATCGACCTCTTTCCGGCCATCATTCTGCTCAGCGTAACGAAGCCGCAGAAAAACCCGAAAAATCGCGTGACGTGTGCACGCATCCCACAGAAGCCCGCACGCGTCCGCTGACAATTTTTGTCATTCGAGGGTGGGTCACGCGGACGAAAATCGCCCGTGGTCGCTGTCGGCAGACGTGAGCGCCGCGCGCTACGGCGTGCCGGGCTCGGGATCGGAGCCGACCGGCTCCTCGTCGTCGTCCTGGAGCGCGAGCTTCTGCATGCGGTAGCGCAGGCTGCGCATGGTGACGCCCAGCGACTTCGCCGCCACTGTGCGCACACCTCCCGAACGATCGAGCGCCTGGAGCACTAGCCGCCGCTCGACCTCACCGAGCACCCCGTCGAGGTCGCAGCCGCCCTCGGGGAGCGTGACCAGCGCGGGGCTCGGCTGCGCGGCCGCGCCGCTGACCTCGTGGGGCAAATCGCCGAGGCCGATCTGCTGACCGTCCGCGAGGGCGACGGCGCGCTCCACGACGTTCTCGAGCTCGCGAACGTTGCCGGGGAAGTCGTACGCGTCGAGCGCGCGCAGCGCGTCCGAGGAGAAGCCGCGGATGCTCTTGTTGTGCTCGCGACCGCAGCGCTCGAGGAAGTAGCTCGCGAGCTCGGGGACGTCCTCGCGGCGCGCGCGGAGCGGCGGCACCTCGAGGCGGATCACGTTGAGGCGGTAGTAGAGATCCTGGCGGAACTTGCCGGACTTCACGTCGTCCTCGACGACGCGGTTCGTGGCGGCGAGCAGGCGCACGTCGATGGTGGACTCCGCGGACTCGCCGATGCCGCGCACCTTGCGCTCCTGGAGCACGCGCAGGAGCTTCACCTGCACCGCGAGCGGGAGCTCGCCCACCTCGTCGAGCAGGACGGTGCCGCCCTCCGCCTCGCGGAAGATGCCGAGCCGGCGCGACGACGCGCCCGTGAACGAGCCCTTCTCGTGGCCGAACAGCTCGCTCTCCACGAGCGACTCGGGGATGGCGCCGCAGTTCACGACGAGGAAGGGCTTGTCCTTGCGGTCGGACTGGTCGTGGACGGCGCGCGCGACGCGCTCCTTGCCGGTGCCGCTCTCGCCGGTGATGAGCACGGTGCTGCGGCTCTGCGCGACCTTGCCAATCAGGTCCATGATCTGGCGCATCGGCTGCGAGTGACCGAGCAGATCCTTCGGGTGCTGGCGAGCGACCTGGGCGCGGAGGCGCACGTTCTCCGCGACGAGCGCGCTCTTCTCGAACGCCTTGCTGACGAGCGCACGCAGCTCGCCCGTGGCAAACGGCTTCGTCACGAAGTCGTACGCGCCGCGCTTCATCGCCTCGATCGCCGTCTCCACCGAGGAGTGCGCGGTCATCACGATGACCTCCGTCTCCTCGCTGCGCTGCTTGGCGAGCGTGAGGACGTCGAGGCCGGAGCCGTCGGGCATCATCAGATCGGTGAGGACGACGCCGTAGGGCGTGGGCGCGTTGCGGATGGCCTCGCGAGCGCTCGCGAAGCCCGGACACGCGGTCACGTCGTAGCGCTCGCGACGGAAGAGAATCGAGAGCATCTCGCGAAGCCCGGGCTCGTCGTCGACGACGAGCACGCTCGCTCGGTCACTCATCGCGGCGCGGGGCTCAGTCGCGGAGCTTGGCGGAGACGGCCTTCGTCTCGCCGGCGGCAACCGTGACCGAGACCGACTTCTTCAGCGACTCCTCGGCGTTCACGAAGAGCACCGTGTGCGTGCCCGCCGAGACGGAGACCTTCACGCGCGGCGTGGGGCCGAGGGGCTTGCCGTCGAGCAGGACGGTCGACGCAGGGCGCGAGTTGATGTTGAGGAACGCCTCGCCACCGGCCGCGGCCGCGGGCTCCTTCGGGGCCTTCGGCTCCTTGGGCGTCGGATCGGCGACCGCTACGGGCTCCTTCGGCGCGGGCGCCACGAACGTCGGCGGGGGGCGCACGACGGGGTTCGTGTTCATCGTGGGCATCGCTGGCATCGTGCCTTTCGGGCTCAGCGTCACCACGATGGTCTTCTCGGCCTGGCCGTCGTCGAAGCTGATGGGGTTGGAGTAGTCCTCCATGCCGAGCATCTTGCCCTCGAGCTGCCACTTCTCGTTCGGATCGAAGTCGATCGCGATCGGGAACTGGGGGACCTCTTTGCGGTTCGTGCCGTTGACGAGGTAGACCTTCGCGCCCGGCGTGCCGAGCTGGATGGTGGCCTTGCCCTTGAGGACCTTGAGGGCGACGCTGCCGAGGTCGGTGAGCTCGTCCTGCTTGACGTCGACCGTCTTCTCGACCGCGGCGTAGCGCTCGCTGCCGACGATCTTCACCTTGTGCTCGCCCGCCGTGAGGTCGTGCAGCTCCTGCGGGAGCAGGCCGTACTCCTTGCCGTCGACGACGAGCTTCACGCCGTTCTGCGTACCGCTGACCTTGATGCCAGTGCCGCCCGAACGCGCGGCGGCGGAGGGCGAGAGCGCGAAGTCGATCGCCGAGTCCTTGCGGGACTCGATGGTGACCGCGCGGGGTGCCGGCGGCTCGAAGCCCTGCGCGACGACCTTCACCTGGTGCACGCCCGACTGCACGTCGCGCACGATGCACGGCGCCGAGTCACAGGCCTTCTTCTCGTCGACCAGGATCTCGAGCTTGCTGACCGCGCCGCCCTTGGCGTCGGCGACGTTCACGACGAGCGTGCCCGTGCGCGGCATCAGGAAGAAGCCGGCGATCGCCATCGCGGCGAACACGCCGACGATGAGCGCGATGACGAGGCCCGCCTTGCTGCCCGGCGACTGGCGCGGAACGACCGCGGTCTGCTCCATCGCGCGGCTGACCGGCGGCATCTGGGGCATCGGCGGCTGCGAGATCTGCTGGTGACCCTGCGAGTGGTGCTGCTGCTGCTGCGGGAACACCGAGTGCGGGCCCTGCATCTGCGGCATCTGCCCCTGCTGCATGGGCGGCATGGAGGGCGGGGGCGCCGAGGGCGCGCGCACCGGCATGTGCATCGGCACCGTCGTCGTCTGGCCGGGAGGCGGCGGGGGCGGGATGGGCGCGGTGGTGGTGCTGGCGTTGGGGGCGTTCGGACCACGCAGCGACGGCGGCGCGCCCGGAGGCGGCGGCGGAGCGGAGCGGAGCGATTGCGAGGGCGGTGCGCCCGAGCGGAACTGGTTCGACGGAACGCCGCCGTTGCTCTCGCGCGGCTGACCGAGCGCGCCGAACTGCCCCGTGAGCGTGACCGCGGGCGGCGGCGTGCCGGCGGCGGGAGCCTGCGAGGGACGCGGCGAGCTCAGGATGTCGTCCATGCTCGCGTGCTCGGGGCGACGCGACTCCGGACCCTGCGCGGGCGCCGAGGGCGCGGCGGCGGCGGCCTCCTGCGCGTCGCGCGTCTCCTTGTCGAAGACGTGCGTGGCCTCGTCGTCGTCGTCCCAGTCCATGTCGAGCTTGCCGCGCGACTCTTGGGCGCTGGCGTTCGCGGCCGCGGGAGGCGCGGCCGGCGCGGAGGAGGCCGACGAGGGGGCCGGCGCGGGGCGCGTGCTCGCCGGCGGAGGAAAGCCGCTGCCGATCTTCTGCGTGGGCGGCGGCGGCGCGATGTTGCCCGCGGACGCGAGCGTGGTGGTGGTGGTCGACGGCATCGTCGCGTGGCCCGGCGTCTGCGACGACGCAGCGCCCATCAGGTTGGGGAGCGTGCCACGACCGGGCGGCGGCGGCGGCTTCGACGGCGAGACCGAGCGCATCGAGCCCGAGCCGGACGATTGCGAGGGGAGCGGCGGCGGCACCGAGACGCGACCCGCCGAGACGGGCGGGGGCGGCGGCGCGACGGCCGACGCCGAGGCGGCGGGCACGGGCGGCGACGACGGCGTCGTCGGAGGCGCAGCAGGGATCCCGTTCTGGCTCGGCGGCTGCGCCGGCCCGGGGATCCCCATGAGCGTCCGCTTCATCTCGGCGCGCGCCTGCCCGTTGCCGGACGAGGCGCTCGGGAGATTCGACGAAGAGCCGGGGGGCGGCGGCGGTACCGCGGACACGCGGCCCGCGCTCTTCTTGCCGAGGCCCTCGAAGATATCGAGGTCCGAACCGCTCTTGTTGTCGTCTGACATCCGCGTCTCCTGAAACTCCATGATACTCCCCGTACTTCGATCACCGAACGTCTGGCGCAAGGTCCGCGCGAGGTCCGCGCGTGAGGCGAGAGGCTTGGTTTTTGCGACGAAAGGCGTGGTCACCTCGTCGAGATCCTTGGTGAGTTCGCGCGCCGAACGGTAGCGCTCGCCGCTGTTCTTTGCGAGTGCCTTCAGCACGATCCGATCGAGGTTCTGGTCGACTTCCGAGCGATGCGCGGAGGGCGGTTCCGGGACCTGGTTCTTGACCATGTCCAGGACGAGAATCTCGTTCGGGGAGCTGAAGAGGCGCTTTAGCGTGAGAAGCTCCCACATGCAAATCCCGAGAGAAAACACGTCGGTCCGGGCATCCACACCGGCTCCTCGGAGCTGCTCCGGGCTCATGTATCCGAGCTTGCCCTTGATCCGCCCCGCGCCCGTCCGACTGAGCTTGCCCTTCGCCTTCGCGATCCCGAAGTCGATCAGCTTCACGTCGCCGGCGAA
>JAYTHX010000166.1:0-5426 GCA_043732195.1 Polyangiaceae bacterium | reverse complement strand
GTAGGGAAGGCCCGCGAGGAGCATCGCCATGCGCGCGACGTTGCGGTTGTCCTCGCCGGCCTGGTTCGTCGCGCCGAAGACGACGTGATCGACGCGCGCCACCAGCGACGGCGCCTTCGCGGCGAGCGTGGCGATGAGGTGCGCCGCGAGGTCGTCGGCGCGGACGGGCGCGAGGGCGCCGCGGTGCTTGCCGATCGGGGTGCGAAGGCCGTGGACGAGATAGGCGGGACGCATCGAGGGACACCCTAGTCCGGGCCCGGAGGCGGCGCTACGCTCGCGCGATGGCGCGTCGAGCTGCGCTTGTCCAGCCGGCGAGAGTCTGAAAGGGGGCCCTGCCGAAACGATCGCGGAAGCGCGGTCGGTCGCACCCGTGGGCCCGCGATCTCGCCGCGCTGCACGCGCTCGCACCAGCTGCGCCTCCGCACGCCGCGAACGACCGAGATCACGAGGAGGGCCACGCCGAGCACGACCGCTCTCGTATTCCACGGGCGAGACGAGAGGGAGATGACGGCGAAGAGGCCTGCTCCCCGCTGTCTCGTCTCCTACTTCTCTACTGCCACCCCGTTCTCCCACCGATAAAACCCCTCCCCGCTCTTCTTCCCCAGCTTCCCCGCGCGCACCATCGACCGCAGGATCGGCGGCGGCCTGAACTGCTCGCCGATCTCCTTGGTCAGGTGGTCGAGGATCGCCAGGCGCACGTCGAGGCCCACCAGGTCGGTCAGCTTGAGCGGGCCCATCGGATGGCGGTAGCCGAGCTCCATCCCGCGATCGATGTCCGCCGCGCTCGCGACGCCCATCTCCACCATCCGCATCGCCTCCGCGCCCAGGATCACGCCGAGGCGGCTGGTGGCGAAGCCTGGCACGTCGCGCACCACGATCGGCGTCTTGCCGAGGCCGCGCGCGAAATCGAGCGCACGCGCGATCGTCGCCTCCGACGTCCCGAGCCCCCGCACCACCTCCACCAGCTCCATCACCGGCGGCGGATTGAAGAAATGGAGACCGACCGTCCGCGCGGGCACCCCCAGCCGAGCCCCGAGCTCGGTGATCGACAGCGACGACGTGTTCGTGCCGATCAGCGCATGCGGGCCGAGCACCTCGAGGAGCGGCTTCAGCACGTCGAGCTTGAGCGCCATGTCCTCGGGCACCGCCTCGATCACCAGGTCGGCGCCGGCGCAGGCGTCCTTCGCGTCGGTCGCGGCGGAGAGCCGATTCATCGTCTGGTGGCGCTGATCCGCGGTGATCTTGCCCTTCCCGAGCAGCTTCTCGAGCTGCGCGCCGATGCCCTTCACCGCGGCGAGGGAGCGGCCTTCTACACTGTCGAAGAGACGCGTCGTGTGGCCGCTCTGGGCCGCGACCTGCGCGATCCCCTGGCCCATCGTTCCGGTGCCGAGGACCGTCACGTGCAGCGATACGGCGACAGGCCTTGCTTT
This sequence comes from Polyangiaceae bacterium, assembly GCA_043732195.1. GTDB lineage: Bacteria > Myxococcota_A > Polyangia > Polyangiales > Polyangiaceae > Labilithrix. The sequence goes on along the minus strand of JAYTHX010000166.1, from coordinate 3,996 downwards.
TCCCGGTTCCGCGCTCATGGCTCGCTCTCTCCTTTGTTTGGTGGGTAGGGGCGCGGGAGCATAGTCTAAGCAGCGGTGGCGCGGATTCTCTTGGTCGACGACAGCGCGAGCGCCCGAGCCCTGCTCGGCGTGCGGCTGCGTGAAAATGGCCACCAGGTCGAGGAGGTCGCGCTCGCGGCCGATGCCGCGGAGATGGCGCTCAACCACCCGCCCGACGCCGTCGTGACCGATCTGTGGATGCCCGGCATCTCCGGCCTCCAGCTGTGCCGCCTCCTCCGCGCCGAGCCTGCGACCCAGCACGTGCCCGTGGTGCTGCTCACCGCGTCCGACGACCGGCGCTCTCGCTTCTGGGCGCGCCACGCCGGCGCGACCGCGTACGTGACGAAGACCGAGATCGATCGCCTGACCGACGTGCTCGGCGACGTCACCTCCTCGCCCATGACGCGCCCGCCGCCGTCGCCGTCGCCGCATCCGCAGCTGGTCACGCGCGGCAACGTCCAGGAGCGGCTCTCGCAGCTGCTCGACGCCTCGCTCTTCGAGTCCACCATCGCCGGCGAGGTGCGCGCGCTCTCGCAGAAGGCGGAGGAGCTCGAGCACCTGTTCGAATCGCTGTGCGCGCTCGCCTCCGACATCGCGGGCTATCGCTGGCTCGGGCTCACCACCGATCAGGCGCCCGCCCCGCACGTGAAGTACACGACGCGCCTCTTCATCCACACCCACCCCGACCTCAAGGACTCGGCGGAGCGCGAGGCGCGCGACGCGCTGGCGGTCGCGCCTCCGCCCGAGCGCCGCAAGCCCGACGAGGGCGACGCGTTCTTCATCACCGACAAGCGCGCGGTGGACGCCGAGTGGTCGACGCCGCCCATCCTCCTGCCCATCCGCTTCGGCTCGGTGTCGATGGGCCAGATCGCGCTCGCCCCCAGCCGCCGCGGCGCCTCGCACGACGATCGCCGCCTCATCGGCAACATGGCGAGCGAGCTCGGCGGCCCCCTGCGGATGGCCGCGCTCGTCGCCGAAGCGCGGCGCCTTGCCTCCACCGACACGCTCACCGGGCTGCTCAATCGTCGCGCCTTCGTGGAGCGCATCGAGAAGGCGCGTGCCGTCAGCGACAAGCAGCTGTTCCCGCTCAGCGTGCTCCTGCTCGACGTCGACTATTTCAAGAAGGTCAACGACACGCTCGGCCACGACGCCGGCGATGCCGTGCTTGTCGGCGTCGCCAAGGTGCTCTCCAACATGGCGCGCAAGAGCGACTTCGTCGCGCGCTGGGGCGGCGAGGAGTTCGTGGTCGCGCTCACCGCCACCGCCGAAGCGGGCGCGCGGGTCGCTGCCGAGCGCGTGCGGCGCGCCATCGCCGACGCGCGGTACCTGCTGCCGAGCGGTGGCGAGCACCGCGCGACCGCGTCGGTGGGGCTCGCGAGCGCGGAGAACCGCTCGTGGGACATCCACGGTCTGATCGGACGCGCCGACAGGGCGATGTACGCCGCGAAGAACCGCGGGCGGAACAGGGTGGAGACTGCATGAAGCTTCGACTCGCAGCGGGCGCGGCCATCCTCGCCCTCACGTGCTTCGCCGCGCCGGCCGCGGCCGACGAGCCTGCCCCCACGCCGGGCCCCGCCGCGCCGACGGAGAGCGCAGCCGCCGCCGCGACCCCCACGCCGGGCCCGGCCGCTGCTACCACGGACACCGCGCCCGTCGCGAGCAAGCGCACGGTCTGGCCGTGGGTCCTCATGGGCACGGGAGTGGCGCTGGTCGTGACGGCGCTCGTCCTCGAGGTGAGCGCGGTCCGGCAGGACGACAAGCGCGAGGCCGCCGAGGTGAAGCTCCAGGACTACGCGCAGCAGCCCGCGAGCAACCCCGACAAGCAACGCATCCAGGCCGAGGTCGACGATCACAAGAGCTCCGCGTCGAGCGAGCGCACCGCGGCGCTCATCATCGGTACCGCGGGCTTCCTCACCGTCGCCGGCAGCGTCGTGCTCTGGTTCTACGAGGGCAGCAAGACCGGCCCCGCACCCGCCCCCGCCGCGCGCTTCACGCCGTCGTTCCGGCCCTCGCTCGGCCCGAGCTACGCGGGCGCGCTTCTGTGCGCCTCGTTCTAGCGCTCAATGGCAGCGCTCGCCGACGACCTCGGGGCACGGGCTCGTCGACGGGCCGGCCGGCGCGTGCGCGACGATGCGCTCGATCTTGCCGATCAGGTGCGCGGAGGTGAACGTGATCTCTGCGACTCCTGCGGGATCGCGGAGTCCACGATGTTCGGCACCGCCAGGCGGAATTCGAAGTCGAAGGACGCGACGAGCACGCCCGCCTGCACGGACGCCGACGTGGGGGAGCGCGCGATCTCTGGCGAGAACGAGGGCGCGCTGCTGGTGAAGGCGCTCGAGCGGTCCGCGCCGACCGCCTCGCCCATCACCAGCGTCCCGTTTCTGAAGGTGCAGGAGAGAATCAGTCGAGCCAGATCTCGCCCGTGCCGCCGTCGATCCGGATGGTCGCGCCCTTCTCGAGGACGATGTCTGCTTCGTCGCCCGTCGAGTCGCGCCAGACCGTGATCTGCTCCTTCGCGTAGTCGACCCGCATCGGCGGGCAGCTTGCGATGCACGGCTTGCCGAGGCTGCGCGCGACGATCGCCGCATCACCCGTGATGCCGCCACGCGTCGTCACGATGCCCACCGCCGCGCGCATGCCCGGCACGTCCTCCGACGTGGTCTCGGTGCGCACGAGGATCACCGAGGTTCCATCCGCGGCCATCGCGACCGCCTCCTCGGAGCGGAAGACGATCTTGCCCGTCGCGGTGCCCGGGCTCGCGCCCATCCCCTTCGCCAGCAGCGTTGCCATGGCTAGGCCTTCTTCTCGTCGTCGTGATCGTGATCGCCGCTCTCTTCGCTCTCGGTGTCGGTCTCGTCTTCCTCCTCGTCCTCTTCCGGATCCTGCCCGACGGAGGTCCGCAGCTCGAGGAGGGAGTTGCCACACTTGCAGCGTTTCGGCACCGAGCGCTTTAGGTAGACGCGCTCGCAGCGCGTGCACACGCGGGCATCGGGCTCGTAGGAGACCAGCTTGCCGTTGATCGCGTCCTTCTTGCCCACCACCTGGAGCGGCTCGAGCTCGACCTTCATGCCGGCATGCGTGCCGGCGCCGGGCAGCTCGTCGATGACGCTGTCCTTGATGTCGACCACCTTCGGGACGCGATCGAGCGCCTCCTTCAGGATCCAGCCGACCGCCTCGGCGTGCGCCTTGAGCGGCACCTTGAACGTCCAGTTCGTGCCCGCCTCGTCCTTGCCGGCGATCACGAGCGCGAGGTTGCCTGACTCCCACGTGATCGAGCCGATACCCCACCACGGCATGCGCCGGACCTCGCCGCGCTCCATGGCGATGCCCGGATCACCGACGCGCAGTGGCACCTCGCTGCTCGTGCCGAGCCAGATGGTGATGCCGATCACCACGGCAGCGAAGGCGATCATGTAGAGCGGCATCGCCTCCATCCGGAGCGCCTCGGCCGGCACGCCGACGTTCGAGCCCGGCGTGGTGCGTGCCACCTCGGCGGCCTTCTTGAAGGACTCGCCGTAGAAGTACGCGTAGGCGCCGGCGCCGAGGGTCAGCGCGCCGAGCACGCCGAGCCCGCGCACGAGCCACGGGTTGTTCGCGCTCTGCGCGACGAAGCGCCGCTCGGTGCGCCGCGGCCCGCCCTTCTTGGACTTCTTCTTCGTGGAGGCCTTCTTCTCGGCCTTCTCCGTCTCTTCGATCGAATCGCTCATCGCTGTTCCTCGAGCCGCGAGAGCTCGTCGTACGAGTGCGCCGCGCTCTTGATGCCCAGGTGAAAGTTCTCGAGATCGAGGACCTTGTCGTAGAAGCCCTTCACCGCGACCTTGCCCTGGTCGTCGTGGAGGCTCGCGATCATGCGGGCGAGCGCGCTGACCGCGGGGTGCCCGGGCGTCTCCCACAGCTCGACCCGATCCGCCTTCAGCCGCACGAGCTCCGTCATGAGGTGCTCGGCGTTCTTCCGCA
>JAYTHX010000165.1:0-5435 GCA_043732195.1 Polyangiaceae bacterium | reverse complement strand
GCCCCGCGACGTGCATCTGCACCACGCGATCGAGCGGCGCATTGCGCATCCAGTCGTCGACGTCGAAGCCGAAGTTCGCGGCGTTGACGTACGCGTTGTTGACGTCGAGCAGGAGCCCGCAGTCCGCGGCCTCGCAGACCTGCGAGAGGAACTCGGCCTCGGTCATCTCGCGCTTGCCGGGATGCAGGTAGAAGCTGACGTTCTCGATCGCCATCGGCGTGCCGATCGCGTCCTGCGCGCGCTTGATGCGGTCGGCCACGCGCGCGACCTCCTCCTTCTTGAAGGGGATCGGCAGGAGGTCGTGGAGCACGACGCCGCCGTGAGTGCTGAAGCAGAGGTGATCGGAGTGCCACGGGCTGCGCACGCGCTCGATGAACCCCTTCAGCCCGGTGAGGTAGTCCTCGCGCAGGGGGTCGGTCCCGCCGATGCTCATGGTGAGCCCGTGGGTGACGACGGGATAGAGCTCGATCGCGCGGTCGAGCGCCTCGTCGTAATGGCCGCCGCGGCCCAGGTAGTTCTCGGGCGAGACCTCGACGAAGTCCAGGGCCGGCCGCTGCTCCAGCAGCTCGTCGATGAAGTCCCAGCGCAGGCCGAGCCCTACGCCGTTCACGGTGCGGCTCACCATGAGGATTCTCCTAGCATCGCGATCGCCGGCGCACCAAGCGCGCCCACAAAAGCAGCAAGGCCGAGCAGGCGAACCCGCTCGGCCTCGAACCGCACGAGCGCGACTTACTTCTTCGCGCTGCAGGTACCCGCGCCGCAGCTGCTCGCGCCGGCCTTCTTGGGGGCCGCGCCGGGGGCGGCGGGCTTCTTCGGGGTGCCGGTGGTCGCGGGCGCCGGCGTACCGGTGACCCCCTTCGCGTCGGTCGCGGACGTCGAGGGCGCGGCGGGAACTTCCGCCGGCTTCGCGGCCATGGCGGGGTCGGCAGGCTTCGCGTCCAGCGCGCCGGCCTTCTTGTCGGCCGAGCACGCGGCCTCGCCGGCCTTGTGATCCTTGTTCGCGCCGCAGTGCGCGTCGCCGGTGGCGGCCTTGTCGGTGGCGCCGGGGACCTCCTTGGCGTCGACCGGGGTCTTCGGTGCCTCGCCGCCACACGCGGCCATGATGACGCCAGCTCCGAGGACGGCGAGCGCCCCCGTGATGCTTTCAAGAGACAGATTCGGACGCATCGCTCTCATTCCTTCCTGTGGTTTGACGCGACCGCGATTCAATCGCGTCACGTGCTGCTCTGGTCCCTTACCCGAACGGCAAGGGAAACGTATCACGGCTGCGGAGTGGCTCGAAGATCGAGCGAAACGTCGGCGACCTCTGCCACCTTGGTGCCGATCAGATTGAAGGCGCCCTTGGCGATCTTCCCCAAGCCGTCACGCGGCTTGACGTCGTAATCGGCAAGGGTCGTACGAAACGGCCTCTTCGATTTGATGGTGAGCGAGCTCGGTTTGTCGGCAGCGCCGCCCACGGGGTAGTGGAACGCGACCTCGACGTCCGCGTCGCGGTCGACCTTGTGCCCGTGGAGGAGGAGCTCGCCGCGGGTCGTGGCGGTGACGGTGCGCACCTCGTCGGCCCCTGCCTTCGTGGGCGCGATCTTGATGAGGTCGGTCGCGCTCAGGTTCTCGATCGACCGGATGGCGTAGACCGCCCAGCGGTTCGCGTTCTTCACGCTGTCGTCGAGCTTGCCCTCTTCGCCGTCGGCCACCTCGAGCCACGTGCGCGCGTGCGTGGTCTGGCTCTTGTCCTTCGCGGCGTCGTCGAACGTCTTCGTGGTCAGCGAGAGCATGTCGGCCTTGATCTCGCCGCGCGTGTTCGCGAGGTTCATCAGATCGACCTCGATGGTGCCCATGGCCCCCTCGGTGATGGCCTTGATGTGCTCCTTGGGAGCGGGCATGTCGATCGTCGTCGCGCTCCTGGGGTCGATCGCGAACTTCAGTGTCTTGTTCGTGGTCGGCGCTGGAGTGGACGGAGCAAGGGAGCTCGCGACCGGCGCGGTCGTGGCCTTCTTGCCGTCACACGCCACGAGTCCGATGGCGACCGTCATGGCCGCTACGATGGCACGCTTCATCCCCTTGCCTCCTCCACCGCTCTCGCGCTTCGCGTACTCTACGTGGGCCCGCCTGCCGTGGTTTCGCTTTTTCGCGCGCGGGACCGCAAACGAGCGGCGAGCGCAGGCGGCGCCACGAGCGTGGTGACGAACACCGCCAGCACCAACGCCGCGTAGATCTGCGGAGAAAACAGTGGTTTTCCGCCGGGCGCGAGCCGCGCGCCGGCGTCGGCGAAGATGAGGCCGACCTCCCCGCGGGGGATCATGCCGAGCCCGATGGCCACGCGATCGAGGCCCGCCTTGCGGACGCCGAGGCCGGCCGCGATCTTGCCCGCCACCCCGGTGACGACGAGGGCCGCCCCCAGCAAAAGCGCGGGAGCGTCGAGCCCGCCCAGCTTCACGTTCATGCCCGTGCGCACGAAGAACACCGGCGCGAAGACCGCCACGATCGGCCCGACGAAGCGCTCCACCTTGTGGACGCCAGTGCCCTCCTCGTCGGTGAACGGCTTCACGCTGACGTCGTCGAGGAGGAGGCCCGCGGCGTACGCGCCGACGATGGCGGCGAGCCCCGCGCCCGCGCTCGCGCCGGCGAGCAGGAGGCACGCCGCGACCGAGAGAGCGCCCAGGACGTGCGGGGCGCGCAGCGCCGCGGCCAGCCGGTAGACTCGCCGGAACGCATAGAGGCCGATGGCGAGCGCGCCGATGACGAACGCGATGGCCGTCCCCGCGATGCGCGCGATGGTCAGGGGCGCGGGCATCCCGCCGGCGGTCGCGGCGATCGCGGAGACGATGGCGAGCACGATGAGACCGAGCACGTCGTCGATGACGGCGGCGCCGAGGATGATGCGCGCCTCGGGCGAGGCGAGCGCGCTGGCATCCTTGAGGACGCTCGCGGTGATCCCGACGCTCGTGGCGCACATCGTCGCGCCGATGAAGAGGTGCACCGTCAACGAGGCATCGGGCAAGAGCAGCGTGCTCACCCCTATACCGAGCGCGCTCGGCAAGACGACGCCGAGCAGCGCCACCGCCCCGGCACGCGGCGCGACCTTCACCATCTCGCGCACGCTCGACTCGAGCCCCACCTGGAAGAGCAGGAGCATCACCCCCAGCTCGGCGGCGAACGCGATGGCGTCGCTGTGGGCGGCCTCGGACATCGCCGCGAGCGGCAGGTTCCCGAGGACGACGCCGGCGAGGAGCTCGCCGAGCACGGCCGGCTGGCGCAGGCGCAGCGCCGCTTCACCGCCGAGCTTGGCCGCGACGATCATCGCCGCGAGCACTGCCCAGGTGAGCGCGGGGACGCCATGCTCCATCGCGCCATGGTAAGCGAACGAGGGTGACGATGCCGCCTTCTCCGCTCACCTCCGACCGCGGGCACGCGCTGGTGGTGCCGATCACGGGCATGACGTGCAACGGGTGCGCCGCGCGCGTGCAGCGCGCGCTGGGGCAGGCGTCGGGCGTGGCGAGCGCGGAGGTGAGCTTCGCGAGCCGCTCCGCCAAGGTGGTGCTCGGCGACCCGGATCGTGATCTGGGGAGCGCGCTCGCGGCCATCACCGCCGCGGGGTATGCGCCGGCTGCGACCGCCGCGCAGATCCTCGCGCGCCGCGGCGCGCAGGCGAGGGCCGCGGCGGACGAACGCGAGCAACGAGCGGCGGCGCGTCGGGCCATCGTCGCGCTCGCCATCGCGGCGCTCCAGATGGTCGCGGGTCTACCGATGATGGCCCACGGCATCCACGCCACGTCGGCGATCGCCAGCGCCGCGATGCATCCCCTGCTCCGGCCGGCGCTCCTGGTCTCCACCGTCGTGGTGATGGTGCTCGCCCGCTCGTTCTTCATCCGCGCGTGGAAGGCGCTGCTCCAGCGCACCGCGGACATGAACACGCTGGTCGCGCTCGGCAGCGGCACCGCGTTCCTCTATTCCGCCGCCGCCACCGTCGCGCCCGCGGCATTCGCCACCGAGGCGCGCCTTCCCGACGTGCACTTCGAGGCTGCGAGCTTCATCCTCGCGTTCGTGCTGCTCGGCCGCGCCATCGAGGGACGCGCGCGGGCCCGCACCACGGCCGCGCTCGACGGGCTCCTCGCGCTGGTGCCGGCAATGGCCACGGTGGTGCGCGAAGGCGTGGAGGAGAAGGTCCCGGCGTCCCATGTATCCATTGGTGACATCGTCGTGCTGCGCGCCGGTGACCGCGCGCCGGCCGACGGCATCGTCACCGAAGGGCGCACGAGCGCCGACGAGGCGATGCTCACCGGGGAGAGCCGGCGCATCGTGAAGCACGTCGGCGACGAGATGCACGCCGGCACCATTGCCGTGGACGGCCTGGTGCGGCTACGCGCGACCCGCATCGGCAACGACACGCGCGTGGCGCGCATCGCCGCGCTCGTGGAGGACGCGCAGTCGTCGCGCGCGCCGGTGCAGCGCCTCGCCGACCGCGTGTCGGCGATCTTCGCGCCGGCGATCGTGGTGGTGGCGCTCGCGTCGGCGCTCGCCTGGGCGCTGCTCGGTCCGGAGCCGCGGCTCGTGCACGCGCTGACGACGTTCGTGACGGTGGTGGTGGTGTCGTGCCCGTGCGCGCTCGGCCTCGCCACGCCGACCGCGATCGCCACGGCGATCGGCCGCGCCGCGCAGCTCGGGATCCTCGTGCGCTCCGGCGATGCGCTGGAGCGCGCCGCCCAGGTGGACACGGTGGCGATCGACAAGACCGGTACGCTCACCGCCGGCGAGCCGGAGCTGGTGGAGCTCGTGCTCGTCGCGACGGTCGATCCCGAGGCGCGAGAGGCGGCAGCGGATGCCGTGCTGCGCCTGGCCGCGGCGGTGGAGCGAGGCAGCGAGCACCCCGTGGGGCGCGCCATCCTCGCGGAGGCCGCGGAGCGCGGGCTGGAGGTTCCGGAGCCCCGCTCGTTCGTGGAGAGCGTAGGCGCCGGCGCGCGCGCCGAGATCGAGGGCCACGACGTGCGCGTGGGCAGCCTCGCGTGGCTAGCGGACGAGGGCATCACGGCGGCGGGCACGCGCGCCGAGGCGGCGTTCGGGATCGCCGTCGACGGCGAGCTGCGCGCGTTTGGCCTCGTCGCCGATCGCCTGCGGGACGACGCGCGCGACGCCGTCGCTCGCCTGCGCGGCCTCGGGATCCGCGTGGTCGTGCTCACCGGCGATCGGCAGGACGTGGCCCGCGCGGTCGCCGCCGAGCTCGGCGTCTCCGAGGTCGAGGCCGAGCTGAGCCCCGAGGGAAAGCTCGCCGCCCTCGATCGCCTGAAAAACGAGGGCTGCACGGTGGCGATGTGCGGCGACGGCATCAACGACGCCCCGGCCCTCGCGCGCGCGCTCGTCGGCATCGCGGTCGCGGGCAGCACCGACGCCGCGATCGACGCGAGTGACATCACCCTCCTCGCGGGCGGGCTGGCGCG
>JAYTHX010000164.1:0-5455 GCA_043732195.1 Polyangiaceae bacterium | reverse complement strand
AAGCTGGCGACATGAGCTCGGGCGCGAATGTCGCGGAAGCGGCCTACGACTTCTGGAACGAGCGCTGGCTCGACGGTCAGATCGGCTTTCACGAGGGCACGCCCAACGTGCTGCTCGAGACGCACATCGCGCGCCTCGAGGCGCGCAAGGCGAAGGCGCGCGTGCTCGTTCCGCTCTCCGGCAAGTCGATGGATCTTCGTTGGCTCGCCGAGCGCGGTCACCAGGTGGTGGGCGTCGAATTCGTGCCCACGGCCGTGCGCGACTTCTTCGCGGAGTGGAACGTCGAGCCAGAGCGCCTCGAGATCGGCGGCCATCCGGCGGCGTCGGCCAACGGCGTGACGCTCGTCTGCGCCGACATCCTCGGGGTGCCGCCCGACGCGCTCGGCACGTTCGACGTCGTCTACGATCGCGCGGCGCTCGTCGCGCTCGAACCGCAGGCGCGCGCGCCCTACATCGAGGTCTGTCGCAAGGCGCTCGCGGCCGACGGCGTCGTGTTCCTCGTGACGTTCGCCTACGACCAGTCACGCGCCGCGGGCCCGCCGTACAGCGTCGACACTGCGCTCGTCCACCAGCTGTACGCGCGCGAGACGATCGAGCTGCTCGAGACGCGCGCGGCGCCGACGTCGAAGCGGCTCACGGCGGCCGGGGTCCCGAGCTTCGACGAGTCGGCCTACCTGATCAGCTGACCTGACTCCCCTGCCCGTCTCGGCTAGGGTGCGGCGCCCCCATGGCCGAGGAGCAACGCGAGCGCGACCCCCACATCGCAGAGCCGCTGCGCACGCGCATCGCGTGGCGCCGGGTGATGGTGCTCGTGCTCCCGCTGCTCTACGTCGCGGGCACCGCGGTGAAGACGGCCGAGACCTCGCCCCGCGCGTGGCTCGCGATCGCCGCGGGCCTCGTGGTGGGCATGCTGGGCTCGGTCATCCGTCCCGGCGAGACGGAGAGGTCGGTGCGCAGCCGCGTGTGGACGTCGGCCGCGTTGGCCATGGCCGTCGCGAGCGCCGGGCTCTCGGAGCGCTGGGCGTGGGTCGCCTGCGCGCGCGAGATCGCGCTGCTCGGCGCGGGCCTCGCGGCGGTGCGCGCGCTCGGCGCGATCGACGGTGATCCCGGCCTCGCGCCCAAGGCCACCGAGGCCACGGCGGCGCGCGGCTTTGGCGTGCCGGTGCTCACGCGCCTCGCCACGGCGGTGGTGGCAGCCACGTGGGGAGCGGCGGCGCTCATCGACGGCCTCGTCTGGACCGGGCTCGCCGACGGCCCCTCCGACGTCGCGCCACTCGTCGCCTCGGGCGGCGGCGCGGCGGCGCTCTTCGCCATCGGCGCGGCCGCGCTTCTCATCGCTGCCGCCCGCCGGCTCGAGCTATCGGCCCCGCCGCGGGCCCTCGCCTGCGGCGCAGCAGCGGGGATCGGGCTCCTCGTCTCCCTCGCGCTCGCCATCACCACCACGCTCCGCGCCGACGCCGCCGCGGCGCTCGGGTTTGCCATCGCGTGTCCGATCGTGGTGCGCCTCGCGCGCGCGACCGATGCGCTGGTCCTCTCGCGCCGCGGCAGGCGCGTCCTGACGCTCGCGATCTTCGGCGGCCCCGTGGCCACGCTCGCGGCCGTCGCGGGCGAAGGTCATCTTCCCGGCTCGGGCCTCGGCGCGCTGCTCATCGCGCTCGCCACGCTGACCATCGGCGCTATCGCCCCGAAGCTCGAGGAGCCACTCCTGCCCGCGAAGGGTCTCCTCCTCGATGCGCTCGCCGAGGCGACGCAGGCCGCGCACGATCGCGACACGCGCGCCGCCATCTCCAAGGCGCTCACGCGCCTCCGCGAGGCCGCTGGCCACGGCGCGGAGAGCCCGGAGCTGTGGATGCTGCATCCCACGCGCGTGTTTACCGTCGATGCCGCGGGCTATCTCCAGGAGCGTGACGGCGAGCTGCCGACGCTCCTCCTCGACCTCGCTCGAGGCGAGCCCGGAGGCATGGTACGCGTCGACGTGCTGCACGCGCTCGAGGTGCGGCGCGCCGATCTTCGTCCGCTCCTGCGCTGGCTCGAGGTGCGCGGCATCCTCTTCGCGACCATCATCGCGAGCGCCGACGGCGAGGAGCCGGACGGGGTGATCCTCGTGCCGGCCGGCAACCGCACCGATCCCGTCACCATCGAGGAGGTACACGCCGCGAAGCTCCTTGCTGATGCGTTCGTCGCGGTGTGCCAGGCGCGCAGCGCACGCGAGCGTCATCTCGGCCGCGAGCAGGTGCTCACGATCGAGGTCGAGTCGCTCCACGATCAGCTCGCGGCGCTCGAGCACTCCTCCTCCCTCGACGGCTCGCGCAACATGCTCGCCTCGACGCGGCTCGCGCGCCCCGCCACCGTCGGCATTTACTCCGCCGCCTCGCGCATGGCCTACGACGCGCTCGAGCGGCGCCTCCAGAACGACGCGCCCGCGGTGGTGGTCGCCCGCGCCGGCGTCGATCCCGTCCCCTACATCGCGCGCGCGCACCTCTCGGGCCCGCGCAAGGAGCGACCGCTCGTCATCGTCGACGGCACCTCGTCGCGCGAGCACGACCTCGAGCGCTGGCGTGACGAGCGCTCCTCACCGCTCGCGCTCGCCGATCGCGGGCTGCTCGTGCTCGTCGACGGCGCGGCGCTCCCGCGCGAGATCCAGGTGCTCATCGCTCGTGCGCTCACCGAGCGCCGGCTGCCGTGGGAGCGCGCGATGCCGCTCGACATCGCCATCGCCCTCACCGCGACGAGCGCCCCTGCGAGCCTCCTCGAGGAGGCCCTGATCGCTCCCGAGCTCTTCTCGCGCTTCGAGGACGCCACGCCCATCGAGCTGCCCGGGCTCCGGGATCGCTCCGAGGATCTCTTCTCGATCGTCGCCGATCGGCTGGCGCGCGAGGGCCTCCGGGTTCGCGGCAAGCCGCTCGGCATCGAGGGCTCGGCGTTCGCGCGCCTCGTCGAGTACCCGTTCGAGGGGGAGGACGCAGAGCTGGCCTCGATCGTCACGCGCCTGGTGGCGCACGCGCAGGGCGAGGTCGTGAAGGCCGCCGACGTCGACGCGATCGGCCTCCAGCAGCCCGCGCTCGAAGCCGACGCCGACGCCGAGCGACCGGCAGGCCCGCGCTCAGCGCGTGTAAGGTAGCGGCGGCGGTCCCTTCGGGACGGGTACGTCGCCGAAGCTCACGTCGACCACGATGCTCGGCTCGGTGATGGCATCGAAGATCTTGCTGACCTCGACCGACGCATCGTGCTCGGGGGCGGCAGTACCAGGCGCGGGCCGCACGCGCAGGGCATCGGTCTTGAGCTGCGCGAATGTCTCCCGCACCGCCGTGCGCATGGCATCGGCGGTCTCCCAGCGCTCGGCCTTGTCGAACGCGAGCGCCTTGTCGACGACGCCCACCACCCAGGTCGGAATGTGTGGCGCGACGATGCCGAGCGACGGCGCGCGATCCTTCATCGCCTGGAATAGCCGCTCGGTGGCGGCCTTCCCATCGTGGATGGGTCGCCCGGTGAGCGCGCGGAACATCACGGCGCCGACCGCGAATACGTCGGAGCGGGCCTCCACCTGATCGGTCTTGCCCTGCGCCTGCTCGGGCGGCATGTACGAGGCGGTCCCGAGGACGATGCCGGTCGCGGTGGGCGCGGCGCTGAACTTCGGATCACGAAGGCGGGCGAGCCCGAAGTCGAGCACCTTCACGAGCCCGGTCTTCGTGATGAAGAGGTTGCCGGGCTTGATGTCGCGATGGATGACGCCGCGGGCGTGGAAGGCGGCCAGCACGTCGAGCGTCTGGTCGGCGATGGCGAGCACGTCGGGGAGGGGCAGCGTGCCGCCGGACTTCGCCATCCACGCGTCGAGCGAGTCGCCCTCGAGCAGCTCCATGACGAGGAACGCCGCGCCGTCGGGCGTGACGTCGTCGTCGAGGATGCTGACGGCGCCGTGATGCTCGACCTGGTTCGCGACGTAGCCCTCGCGCAGGAACCGCTCGCGCACGTCCTCGTGGGACGCGATGAACGCATGCAGCATCTTGATGGCGACGCGCTTGCCGTTGCGGTGCGTCGCGGCGTAGACCGCGGCCATCCCGCCGATGTCGATCAAGCGGTCGATCGTGAACTTGTTGTTGAGCGTCTGTCCCACCCGCTTCTGCGCGAGGACTCGGGGATCGGTGGACGGAGCGCTCATCAACGTTCGATTCTTGGAGGATCGCCAGCCGAGGTCAAGGCGCGTGATTCCCTCAAGCGACGCCCGCGAGCGAAACACCCACGCCCATCACGAGAACGCCGTATTCGAGGCGGGTGGTGGCGCGCTCCGAGAGGAGCGCGCGGCGCGCGCTCGCCGAGCGGATTTCCCACGGTGATCGCCGCGGCGGCGACGACAATCGGCAAGAGGAGCTGGCGCGTGAAGAAGCCGCTCGACGCGTAGGCCACGACGCGGCCGACGTGGGTGACGACGGCGATCGATCTCGACGTTCCCGCGCAGGTGCCGCCGGTGAGACCCATGGTAAGAAGCGCCGGGGCGTACAGCACGCCCGCGGTGCCGGTCATGCCGCCGATCACGAACGCGGCCGGCGCCAGGCCCGAGCGCGGCACGTCGTAGCGCAGCCATTGCAGGGCGCGAGCGATCGCGAGGAGCGTGAGCGCGACCAGGAGCACCTGCAGCACCCACGCCGGCATCGCGCCGGGGAGGAGACTGCCGATGAAGGCGCCGGGCAAGGCGCCCGCGATCATCGGGAGCGCCGTGCCGCGATCGATGAAGCGGCGGAACAGCACGGCACGGTCCAGGTTGCCGAGGAGCAGGGGCGGCGCGCGGTGGCCGAGGTGATGGGGCTGACGGCTCGCCGACGCTCGCGAAGTTCCGCAAGCTGCACCCCGGCGTGCAGATCCATCTGCGCGAGGCGAACCCGGGCGATCTGCTCGACGCGCTGGAAGCGGGCGATCTCGATCTGGTGATCCTCGCGCGCGTGGTGCAGCGGGGCGGCGGAGACCTGCGGCGCGCGGCGCGCGGCGCGCTCGGGCCTCGTCCGCGAGAAGTGGCTCGACGACGAGATCATCCTCGTCAGCGCGCCCGGCGTGGACGCGCGCACCCTCGGCAACACGCGGGCGGGCGTCGGCATCGCGCTCGTGAGCCGGCGCGCCGTCGAGCGCCTCCACCTCGTGCATCGCGGTCGGAATCGGCTACCCCCGCGCTTCATCGCATGTTGCGAGCGAAGCCGGCCGCGCCGCGATCACTTCTCTTCGTCGTCGTCGTCGCTGGCGTTCTCGTCGACCGACTTGAACGTGACACCCTTCGTCTGCACGGCGGTGAGCTTGATGTGATCGAGGTACCACGTGGTGGTGGTGGTCTTGCGCTTGCGCGGACCGGTGGTCTTCGGCGCGTAGCTGTACTTGAACTCGACGTCGCCTTCGCAGTTCGCCGGCGCACCGGGCGCGGTCCACGGCGCGCCGCCCACGTGCGCGGTGCCGCTCGAGCCGTCCTTGC
>JAYTHX010000163.1:0-16208 GCA_043732195.1 Polyangiaceae bacterium | reverse complement strand
CGCGCTCGAGGATCGCCACGAGCGCCTCCTCGCCGAGCGACTCGAGGCGGAACACCTTGCAGCGCGAGAGCAGCGCAGCGTTGACCGCGAACGACGGATTCTCGGTGGTCGCGCCGATCAGCGTGATGGTCCCCGCCTCGACGTGCGGAAGGAACGCGTCCTGCTGCGACTTGTTGAAGCGATGGATCTCGTCGACGAAGACGATGGTGCGCTCGCCGCGGTAATCGAGCCGCTCTTTTGCCGCGGCGACGATCTCGCGCAGCTCTCCGATGCTCCCGAGCACCGCGGAGAATGCGACGAACACCGAGCTCGTCCGCGTCGCGATGACCTTGCCCAGCGTGGTCTTGCCGACGCCCGGCGGACCCCAGAGGACCATCGAGGGCACGCGATCCTTGTCGATGGCGTTCGCGAGGAGCTTCCCTGGCGTCACCAGGTGGGCCTGACCGAGGTAGTCCTCGATGCGCGTGGGACGCATGCGCTCCGCGAGCGGCACCGCGCCGGAGCTCACGGCCTCGCGGCGTGCCGCGGCCGCGAAGAGCGTGCTCCCGCCCGCTGCGCCTGACGGATCCGAGCTCGTCGAGACGCTGCTCCTCGTGCTCCGGGGCCGCGCCACGAGGCGACCTTAGCAGAGATCGCGTGTATTCTCGGCCGCCCAGGATGACGAGCGCCTCCGTCCGCATCATGCTTCTGCTCGCTGGCGCGCTCGCGCTCGGCCTCGTCGCGAGCTGCGGCGGGAAAGAGGCGACGGGCATGGTGCCGTTCGATCCGTCGAAGCGGCAGACGCCCGTGGCCGAGGTGGCGGAGCTCGAGATCCGCGCGCTCGGGGTCGACCGCTTCACGGTGTGTCCGCCGCCCGGCGATCTCGGACAGCCCTGGTTCCCGCAGCCGCCCGCGTGGAACGGCGCAGCCGCGGAGGCGGCCGTCGTCGCGCCGGTCGATGCCGGCGCGCCCGAGCCGATCGATCAGGACTTCATCACGCGGACCAAGAACTACACGCCCACCGAGCAGGCCATCGAGGCCACGCACCGCGAGTTTCGCGCGTGCTACCGCCACGGCCTCGTGCGCGACCCCGCGCAGGACGGGCGCGTCGCGATCGTCCTCAGGATCGGCAGCGACGGCAAGGTGGCGAGGGTCGAGGAGTACGCGGCCTGCGAGATCTCGACGGAGTCGATCGCGTGCATGAAGAGCGCAGCGGCGCGCCTGCGGTTCCCGCCGCCCGCCGCGGGCTCGGACACCGTGCTCATCCCGGCGGTGTTCACGTCGCGCGACGGTGTGCGCCGGACCTCGGGGACCACGAACGACTCGTACACCGCGCGCGCGTACCTCACGATGGAGGCTGCGCGACCCGGACTGCATGCATGCGAGGAGCAGGCGCGCCGCGATCTGCGGCCGATGCAGGCGGCGGGCACGTTCACGCTGAGCCTCGGCGCGAACGGTCAAGTTTCCAGCGCGCACGTCGACCCGTGGACCGGCGAGCAGTCGACGCTCGCGTGTGCCGCGCGCGAGCTGGAGAAGCTTCGCTTCGCGCCGCCGCCGAGCGGCAAGGGCTCGGTCATCGCGAGACTCAATTTCAATCCACGTCAAGGCGGTCGTTGATCGAGCTGCAGTGATCATCCCGCGGTCGTGAATCGTGATCGCGGATTGATCGCCCAGCTTGTGATCTGCTTCCGCTCACGGCATTGAGTTAGGAGATGGCGAGCCCGAGAGCCGTAGTGATTCCATTCGCTGTTCCCGACGACGGGCGCGGTCTGGGTCTCGGCCTCGCAGCGCTCGTTCACAGCTTCGCGCAGATCGACGGAGAGAGCGTGGCGCTCGCGCAGCTGCTCTCGCGCGCGCCGAATGCGCGCCGCGCCTCCGTCCGCGACGAGGACGACGATGCGGACGATGACGACGAGAGCGTGCAGTCGCGCGGCGAGGCCGGTCCGGTCGAGGCCTTCGTGCCGCCACGCGCCTGGAAGGATCTCACCGGTAGCAGCGCGGATCCCACGGGCGTGAGCCTCGTCGTGACCGGCGCCTTCGAGCCCCCGACCGACGGTCGCGGCCTCATCCAGCTGCTCGTCTTCGAGGCGAAGGACGGGCGCACGCGGGCGCGCGTCGAGGCGCAGGTCGACGGCGAGAATGCGGGCCGCGCGCTCCTCGCCGCGCTCGACGAGCTGTGGTCGCAGCTCGACGGCGAGCTAGGGCCGATGCGCGAGATCGGCGACCTCTCGTGGGAGGCCCTCGAGAGCGTGCTCCGCGCGGAGCGCTGCGCGCTGCACGATCCGCTGCGCGGCGGGCCGCATGATCGCCTCGCGGCGATGGTGCACCTCGGTCGCGCCATCGGTGACGCGCCGGACGCGCGGTTCCCGGCGAGCCGCCTCGCGTCGATCGCGCTCGAC
Organism: Polyangiaceae bacterium; assembly: GCA_043732195.1. GTDB lineage: Bacteria > Myxococcota_A > Polyangia > Polyangiales > Polyangiaceae > Labilithrix. The sequence goes on along the minus strand of JAYTHX010000163.1, from coordinate 13,830 downwards.
CTGGCGTCGGGCGCCGCCGCGGACCGCAAGCTCGCCGACGCGGCGCTGCGGGCGCTGGTGCGCGCCACCGCGGACGCGCCGGACAACGCCGATCTGCTCGAGGCCATCGCGGCACTCACGCTGCGCGTCGGCAACGGGGACGACGCGGAGGCTCGCGCTCTCGAGGCGCTCTCGATCGATCCCGAGCGCCCGCGCCTCTACGCGCTGCTCTCTGAGGCTCGCCGCTCCCGCGGGGATCTGCCGGGCGCGCTGCTCGCCATCGAGGATGGTCTCCTCCGCAGCACCGAGGACCCGCTCCTCAACACCGAGCGCGGCATCCTGCTGAACGAGCGCGGCTTGCACGACGAGGCGGAGCGCGCGTGGCGCATGGTCCTCGAGGCCTCGCCTTCGCAGCCGCTGTACCCGCCGGCGTTCACGAACCTCGCGTCGCTCGTGATGGAGCGGCGTGATGCGGTCGCGGCGGCGCGCCTCGTCGACGACGTGTTGGTCCGCTCCCCCGCACATCCCGACGTCCTGAAGCGAGCCATCCAGCTCTCGCTCGCCGCCGAGCCCGAGGGCTTGGCCCGCGCCGCGCGCGTGGGCAAGCTCGCACATGCCCTCGTCGATCGCGTGCCGAACGATCCGTGGGCCTCGCTCGTGCTCGCTCGCTCGCTCGCGCAGACGGGCGACAAGCTGTCGGCGGTGCGGCGCCTCTCGTACGTCGAGGAGATCGCGCCGGCGTCGTCGATCGCGGCGGAGGCGCAGCGCGCGAAGTTCGCGCTCGAAGATCCGCAGTCGTCGCTCGAGATCGACGCGGTGCTCCGCGCCGCGTACCAGGCGCCGACCGAGGACCTCGACACCATCTCCACGCGTGCCCGGCGGCTCGCCGTCGCGCACTCGGCGTGGGCGGCGCACGTCGCGGTGGGGATCGCGGAGCGGCGCCTCGAGCGCTGGCGCGCCGCGAGCGCCGCGTTCGGCGAGGCGATCCGCGTCTCGCCGGGCTGCACGCCGGCGCACCTTGAGTTGGTCGGCGCGCTCGTGGCGCTGGAGCAGCCCGAGGCGGCGCTCGAGCACGCGCGCAAGGCCTGCGAGCTCGACGGCGACACGGCGCGCACCCTCGCGGTGCTGGCGACGGCGCAGCTCGCGGCCGGCCAGCGCGACGACGCCCGCGACTCGATCGATCGCTCCCTGGCGCTCGACGCCACCGACGAAGCGAACCGCGCGCTCGCCGAGCGCATCCGCGCGGGCGGCGTCCGCACGAGCACGCTCACCCGCCTGCGCGACACGTTCGCCCGCTGGTCGCGCCGCTAGCGCTCGCTTCGCCGGAGGCGCCGCGGGTGACGACCCGCTCCCCTCTGCAGCCCCACGCCTCGGAGTGCTAGCGGCTGCCGAAGATCGCGGTACCCACGCGCACCATCGTTGAGCCGCACGCGATGGCGACCTCGAGATCGTCGCTCATGCCCATCGAGAGCTCGGGGAGGCGCGCGCGGCCGCCGTGGAGGCTTCGCAGCGAGCTCAGCGCCTCGAAGGCGCGGCGGGCACCCTCGCGATCGTTCGGCGGGACCGTCATCAGGCCGCGCAGGCGGAGGCCCGGCTCGGCCTCCACCGCCGCCAGCACGTCCAGCAGGTCGCCAGCGGAGGAGCCGTGCTTCTGCGCCTCGCCGCCGACGTTGACCTCGACCAGCACCGGCAGGCGCTCCCGGCCTTCCTTCGCCACACGCTTGCCCAGCTCGCGCGCGAGCGAGGGACCGTCGACCGTGTGCACGACGTGCGCGACCTTCGCGATGAAGCGCGCCTTGTTCGACTGGAGATGGCCGATGAAGTGCCAGCGCAGCTCCGCGAGATCGGCGAGCTCCTCCGCCTTCTGCACCAGCTCCTGCGCGTAGTTCTCGCCGAAATCACGCTGCCCCGACGCGTACGCCTCGCGGATCGCGGCGGCGGGCTTGGTCTTCGAGACCGCTATCAGGAGTACCTCCGCGGGATCGCGGGAGGCCGCCCGCGCCGCGCGATCGATGCGGTCCCGGATGCTCGCGAGCCCCTCGGCGACGCTCACGTGCGCCGCCGGCGTGCGTGCCACACCATCGAGTCGGACTCCTGCTCGAGCGGCCCACCCTCGAAGTCGCCCTCGACCTCGACGGTCTCGAAGCCATTGTAGTGGAGCAGCGCCTCCCACTCGCGCGGGAAATACTGACGGTGCGCGAGCGGCACCATGAAGGGCTTCTTGCCCTTGGTCTTCGGCTCGAAGCACATCGAGACGAAGAGGATCTGCCGCACGCGGTCGTAGTCGAACATCTCGCGGTAGCCGACGAGCCCGGCCGTGGGGTGCACGAACGGCTTCATCGAGTACGAGGTGCCGGGATCGTCCGCGAGATCCTGGAGGATCGGCATCGACAGATCCATCACCAGCTCGCCGCGCGGCACGATGTGCTCGCGCACGCGGGCGAGCCACTGCTCGACGTCCTCGCGCGTGTAGAGGTGCAGCACCGTGTTGAACGGGCAGATCACGAGCGGGAAGCGCTGCCCGAGCTTCACGCGCCGCATGTCGCCGCGCTTCGCGGAGATGCGCTTGCGGAGCTCGGCCGGCTGGCGCTTCAGGCGCGCGCGCAGGTCCGCGAGCATCGCCGACGACTGGTCGATGCCCCGGACGGTCGTCCCGCCGCGCGCGATGGGCAGCGCGATGCGACCGTTGCCGATGCCGTACTCGAGCACGCGGTCGTGAGCCCTCGCGACGCGCGCGTAGAAGGCGACGTCGTCTTTCCGCTGGGCGTAGCTGATCGCGTAGTACTCCGGGTCCTCGAAGTGGGCAGTCGCGCCCGCCTCGAGCTCCCGGTCCCGCTTCTTCATGCAGTGAAGCGAGGGCGCTTCGTGCTCAGGAGATACCGCTGCGGGCGACGTGATCGATCCACTCCTGGACGACCTCGTTGCTCGTGCGGTCGAAGTGCACCTTGCCGGTCGCGATCTCGCGGAGGGCGGTGACGGCAGCCTTGTTCTTCGAGTGAACGAGGGGGGCTGCGCCCTTCATGAGGGCCCGGGTACGCCGTGCCGCAAGGATGACCAGCGCGAAACGGTTCTCTTCACGCTCCAAGCAATCTTCGACGGTGACGCGCGCCATGGCATGCTCTCGGTAGCCGGGGAACCAAAGCGGTCCAACGGGGGGAGCGAAAACTAGTCGCGCAGCTCCGTTCCCGCAAGCCTTTCGCAAAATCGCGTCATTTCGCACGCTTCCGAGCTGATCCTCATGACCCTCCTCTACTTCGCGCGCCACGGCGAGACCGACGACAACGCCCGCTCGGTCTTCCAGGGCCAGACCGGCAAGGGCCTGAACCCGCGCGGCCGCGCCCAGGCGCGCCGGCTCGCGGAGCGCATGCACAAGTCGCGCGTCACGAGCATCTTCACGAGCGACCTCGAGCGCGCCGTCGAGACCTCGCTGATCGTCGGCGCGGCGTGCGGCGCCGAGCCCGGCATGGACCCCGACCTCCGCGAGGTCGACGTCGGGCGGTGGTCGGGCAGGAGCCACGCGGAGATCGAGGATCTCTATCCCGAGGAGTGGGCGGCGTGGTCGAACGGGCTCGATCTCCGGCGCGGCGGCGGCGAGACCTACGCCGAGCTCGCGGACCGCATCGAGCACGCGGTGGTGCGCATCTGCGCGACGGACGCCCGCGACCCCGTTCTGGTGGTCTCGCACGGCGGCGCCATCAAGAGCTACGTCGCGAAGATCCTCGGCGTGAGCGCGGAGGGGCTGCGGGCGCTCGCGGGCGTCGGCAACGCGGGGCTCACCATCATCGAGCGCGACGACCGCGGCCGCATGCGCCTCCACGCATGGAACGACACCGCCCACCTCGAAGGCCTGCTCGCGATCGAACAGACCGATTAGGGCCGCGCCCGATCAGCCGGCGACGAGCTTGCGGGCCCCGCTTTCGAAGAGGATGTGCGCGCGACCGGGCTCGACGCCCAGCACCACGCCGGGCCCGAACTTCGGGTGCTCGACCACGTCGCCCGCAACGACCTTCGCGGTCGCGGCGTACGTGGTGCGTGCGCCCCTCGCGGCGTCGAGCTGCGTCTTCCACTCGCTGCTGATCGCGGCGGCGGGCACGCTGCTCGAGGTCCGGCCGATGGCCTTGCCGCCGGCCGTGCGGTCGTGGAGCTCGCGCACCACGTCCGAGGCGAGGCGCTGGAGACGCTTGCGGGAGGCGCCGGGATCGCCGGAGCGGCTGCTCACGCGCGCGCGGATGCGGTCGAGGCGGGCCGCGTCCTCCTCGGAGAGCGGATGGAGATCGTCCTCGGCGACGACGAGCAGATCGCGCACCTCGGGGTTGAGCCGTCCGCCCGAGGCATCGAGCGCGCGCCGCACCTTGGAGAGGAACTCGGCGGGCGTCCACGCGTCCACGCGCGTCGCGGCGAGCTCCTCGTACGTATGCAGGAGGAGAAAGCGCCCGTCCTCCGGGTAGCGATCGTTGAGGAGCGACCACGCCTGGGCCGCGGGCATCCCGCCGCCCGCGTTGCGCGTCCAGATCGCGTAGACGAGGGTGCGGTCGTTCGCGTCGCGATCGACCTGGAGCTTCTTCGGCGCAATTCCCGGCTTCTGGTCGTCGATGTCCTCGAACATGGGTCCGCTCGCATCCTACGCCGGACGCGGCCGGTGGAGCGAGCCCGGGGAGGCGATCCGCGAATGCCGCGGCCGAAGCCTCCGACGCGGTGACGGCGGCCCAGCGGGCCTTGCCCGGGCGCCCGGGCCAGAGGGTGGTGAGGCGAACGCCGAGCCCGGGCTGGCGGATGGTCGCGGTCGTGGCGGTGTCGTTCGCGATCCGGATGACGCGCCCGCCCTCGACGTCGCCCGCCTTCGCGGTGGCGAGGAGCGCGTCGATGCCGTCGCCTTCGAGGTCGACCGCGGTGAGGCTGCCGCCGAAGGCCGCGTCGCCCTGGGCGGCGTCGCCCTGGGCGCCGAGACGCACGGGCCGGGGTTGAGCAGCTGCTCGCGGTGGCCGTACCAGATGCAGATGCGCGTGGAGGTGCCGACGGGGGTGGTGACCGCCACCTTGCGGCGGCTCCCGAGATGCAGCTCCTCGGCGACGAGCTCCTTGCCCGTGCCCGCCTCACCCTCGAGGAGGATCGGCTTGTCGGTGGCGGCGAGGCTCGTGAGCACCGGGTAGAGCTTCTTCATCGCCGAGCTCTCGCCCACGATGCGGCCGGAAGAGGAGGCCTGCGTGATCTCGACGAAGCCCTTGATCTCGCCTTCGTTGCCGTGGTGCAGCGCGGCTGCGCGCCTTGGCGACGCCGAAGTCGAGGACGCGCGAGGCCATCGAGGCCGACGATGAACTTCTGGGGAGAGACGTCGCGGTGGATGATGGAGAGCGGAGAGCCGTCGTCGTCGTGCGCCTCGTGGAGCCCGAGGAGGAGGTCGTGGATGACGGCGGAGGCGACGGCGACCGGGATGCGGTCGTTCGCGTCGCGCACGATGCGGAGCAGCGAGGAGAGCGACTCGCCCTCGACGTACTCCATGACGATGAGGCGGTGGCCGCTGTCGGCGACGATGTCGAGCGTGGGGACGATGTCCGGGTGACGGAGGCGCGCGGTGAGGCGTGCCTCGTCCACGAACATCGATGCGAACGACGGGTCCTTCGCGTACTCAGGATGCATGGCCTTGATGGCCACGAGCCGCGCGAAGCCCATCGGGCGACGCATGCGTCCGAGATGGACGGTCGCCCTGCCGGTGTCGTTGTCCCTCCCTGCGGAGTATGCGGTCCAGTTTGTACTGCGAGGTCCAAACTGCGCGGTTGGACCAGTACAATCGCGCGACGGCCGGCGTCGCGGGCTAGGGCTTCGCGGCACGCATCGGCGCGAGGGCCTCGGCCCAGCGAAGCAGCTCGTCGAGCACGACGTCCGCCGACTTGTCGTGCGCGTCGGTGGCCGCGAACGCTCCGTCGGCCACGAGCTTCGCGACGAAGGGAAGGCTCACGCTCTCGACGAGCGGCACCATCTTGAGTGACGTGACGAGGTTCTTGGCGTGCTGCACCGCGCGCAGGCCGCCCGACGCGCCGCCGTAGCTCACGAACGCCAACGGCTTGTAGTTCCACTCGTTGTAGACGTAGTCGAACGCGTTCACGAGCGCCGGCGGCATCGAGAAGTTGTACTCGGGCGTGACGATCACGAATGCGTCGGCCGCGCGCACCGTGGCGCTCCACGCCTTCGTGTGGGCGTGCTGGTACTTCTCGAGGCGCGGATGCTCGGCCTCGTCGTAGAGCGGCAGCGCGACCTCCTTCAGATCGACGAGCGTGACGTCGAGCTTGGCGTGCGCCTTCGCGCGCTCGAAAAACCATTGGCCGACCGGCAGCCCGATGCGGCCCGGCCGCGTGCTCGCGATGATGACGTGGAGCTTCAACATGATGCGCAGCCTATCTGGCGAGGCGCGCTTGCGGGAGAAGGCTCGCCCACAGCACCTCGTGGACCGGGCACGGCACGCCGGCGCTGCGACCGCGGCGCACGACCGCGCCGGTCTGCTCCTCGAGCTCCGAGGGGCGGCCTTCGAGCAGATCGCGGTGCATCGAGGTCGTGGCGCCGGCCGGCATCGCATCGATGCGCGCCAGCGCCTCGGTGACGCCGTCGTCGGAGATGGGCACGCCGCTGCCGACGGCGACCGCCTGGACCTCCTTCATCGCCTGCACCAGCAGCGCGCGCGTCTCGGGCAGCGCGCGGACGACGTCGATCGCCGCGCGCGTCACGGCGCCGACGCTCCCGAACGGCTCGACGAAGAGCAGCTTGCTCCACAGCGCGACGGCGATGTCGTATCGCACGACGGTGGTGATGGCGGCGCCGCGCAGGATCTCCGCGAGCCGCTCGAGGCGCGCGCTCGCGCCGCCGGCACGCTCGCCGAGGGTGAGCTGCAAGGTCGGCCCCTTCATCGTCACGCGTCCGGGCGCCTCGCGCGACGCGATGACGTGGCAGATCCCGCCCACGACCGCGGCGTCACCGAGCGCGCTCGCGAGCTGGTCGGCGGCCTCGACGCCGTTCTGGACCGGGACGACGATCGTGTCCTGCGCGACGAGCGGCAGCAGTCGCGGCGCGAGCGCGGCGACCTGCCAGGTTTTCACGGTGACGATGACGAGCTCGCACGGACCGATCGCGGCGGCGTCCTCGAACGCAGCGAGCGGCCCGGTGGCGAGCGTCCCGTCGTCGGTGCGGAGCGTGAGCCCGTCCGCTCGGAGCACCTCGAGGGAATCGCCGCGCGTGAGGAACGCCACCGAGTGCCCCGCGTGGTGGAGCCGCGCCCCGATCACCCCACCGACCGCTCCAGCCCCGACGATGGCGACGCGCATGATGGCCTACAGCTTAGAGCCGCACCGTTCGCGGTGACCGACGATCGTACGCGGCGATCGTCGCCGGGCTGGCGGTCGCGAGCGAACGGCCGCAATCTTCCCATGGTGACGGCCGCGAGGCGGCGGCCTCGCGTGGGCGTCTTCGTGGGTCGGCCGGTCTTCCAGTGACCGCGACTCTCTGGAGACCCGCCCCATGAAGAAGAGACTCATCGTCGCCCTCGCATTCGCGAGCCTCGGCACGCTCGCCGGAGCTGCGTGCACCTTCCCCGAGGTGATGTTCGGCGCCGAGGACGGGAGCACGAGCGAGGCCGACGCCCGCGACGGTGACGACGTGATCGTCACGAGGGACAGCGACCCGCCGCCGGGCGACGCCGGGACGAAGGACGCCGACGCGGCGCCGCGCATCGACGCCGCCGCCGTGTGTCCCGCGCTCTGCGCCGACGCCGGGACGTGCGATGACGCCGGCACCTGCAACGTGACCTGCGGGGTCGACGGCACGTGCACGAAGCCCATCGTCTGCCCGGAGGGCATTCCCTGCGTCGTGACCTGCACCGGCGCGGGCACGTGCACGGGGCAGATCGATTGCCAGAGCGCGAGCTCGTGCGCGATCAACTGCGTCGGCGCGGGCTCCTGCACGAGCACCATCCGCTGCGCGGGAGAGGCGTGCAAGGTGAGGTGCGTCGGAGCGGGCAACTGCACGGGGGCCGTCATCTGCACCGCGCCAGCGTGCGACATCCAGTGCACCGACACCGATACGTGTGCAAAGCCGATCTCGTGCACCGGCGACTCGTGCATCGTGAACTGCGCCGGAGGTAACGCGTGCGCCTCCACGGTCTCGAGCACCGCCGCGAAGACGACGAAGGTGAGCTGTACCGGCAACAACTCCTGCAAGATGCGCGTGGGCTGCAAGGGCGCCGCCTGCAACGTCAACTGCTCGGGGATCCCGAGCTGCGGCGGCGGCATCTGCTGCGACGCGGGGACGTGCACCGGAACGCCGGCGGTGTGCCTCTGAGGACAGCCACGCAACGCGCCGCCGCACCGTGTCCTACACGAACAACTGGCCGCGTTCCTCTTCGTGCGGCTCGGTCTGGTCAGCACGGCATCGGGCTTGTTCGCTTCTGGTCGATGAACACCGGGCTGGTCGTCTTGGCGTCGGACGCAAGGCCTCCGCCGGAAAGCGCGACGTGCCGACGACGGTCGACGCGCCCATGCTAGCGGAGTAGCTCTGAAGCACGGACATGCTCTTCCGCCAACTCTTCGACCAGGTCTCGAGCACGTACAGCTACCTCCTCGCCGACGAGGTCACGAGGGAGGCGGTGCTGATCGATCCCGTCTTCGAGCGGCACGTGCGCGATGCCGCGCTCATCCGCGAGCTGGAGCTCCGGCTGCTCTACACGGTCGACACGCACTGCCACGCCGACCACGTGACCGGGGCGTGGCTGATGAAGGAGGCGTTCGGTAGTCAGGCCGCGCTCGCGGGCGTGTACGGGGCGGCGAACATCGACGTGCCGTTGAAGCACGGGGACGTCCTTCGCTTCGGCAAGGAATCGCTCGAGGTCCGCGCGACGCCCGGCCATACCGACGGCTGCCTCTCGTTCGTGACCCCCGACCGCAAGCTGGTGCTCACCGGCGATGCGCTGCTCGTCCGCGGCGCGGGTCGGACCGACTTCCAGCAGGGCGACCCCGCGCTCCTCTATCAGTCGATCCAGGCGCAGCTCTTCTCGCTGCCGGACGACTGCGTCGTCTACCCCGCGCACGACTACGACGGGCGCACCTCGAGCACGGTTGGCGAGGAGCGGCGGTTCAACGCGCGCATCGGCGGCAACGCGCGCGAGGAGGACTTCGTCGGCTACATGATGAACCTCGCGCTGCCGCACCCGAAGCAGCTCGACATCGCGGTCCCCGCGAACCTCCGCGGCGGAAAGCCTGCGGAGGGCACGATCTCGATCGCCCCCGCGTGGGCGCCGCTGATCACGACGTACGCCGGGATCCAGGAGATCAAGCCGGACTGGGTCGCCTCCCACCGTGAGGACGTGCGCATCCTCGACGTGCGCTCCGAGGCGGAGCTGTCGGGAGAGCTGGGGCACCTCATGGGCGCTCAGCACATTCCGCTCGAGGAGCTGCGCGCGCGCGCTGCCGAGGTGCGGTCCGACAGGCCGGTCGTCGTGGTCTGCCAGACGGGGCGGCGCTCCGGGATGGCGACGCAGATCCTCGGCAAGGCGGGCATCGCGAACGTCGCCAACCTCGCGGGCGGGATGCTCGCGTGGCGCGATCTCGGCTTGCCGTCTTAGGCGTTCCGGAAGGGCCATTTCCAGGCCATTCGCCGTCGCGATGGCGGATGACATCACGAAGACCAGCCCCGGCGAGTGGACGTCCCAGTCGGCGCCCAGCCGCCCTTCGTGCGCGCGGAGATGGCGCGCTCGCCGACGTCGATCTGGAAGAGGTGGAGCCACTCGTTGTCGACGAGCTCACGCACCTTGGGGTGCCGCTCGAGCACGCGATCGATCGCCGAGCGAGGAGCCTCGATGAACACGCTCAGGCGCAGCGGCGCGTGGACCCAGTGCTCGCCGTCGTGGAGGGACTGGAGGGACATGCCGATCCGGAGATCTCCGCCGTTGCCCTCGAACACGCCGAGATGGCCGCCCACCACGTTGTGGAGCACCTTGTTGCCGCTGCCGTAGCGCCCGTTGTCGACGGTGGAGGCGTAGTACTGGAAGTTGATCCAGTGCGAGACGACCATGGGGGCCGTCATGACCAGCTCGAGGACGGCGAAGTCCTCGTCCTCGTCGGCCCGGTAGTCGTGGAGGAACGCGCGCCCTCCGAGATCGAGGTGCCGGGTGCGTTCGCGCGGAGCCACCACGAGCGTGGCGTTGCCGGCGAGGCCCCACTCGGGCCGCACCTCGGCCCAGTTCTTCGAGCGCTCGACGACCGCGGCGTGGAGCTCCGCATCGGACAGCGCGCCGAGCCCCAGCCGGGGCGCTCGCTCGCGGCGCGCGACGGCGCTCGCGCGGTCGAGCGTCGCGCGCAGATCGGCGAGCTCGCGCGCGTGCGTGGCCGTAGGCGAGCTCTCGTCGAACAGCGCGACGTCGTCGGTCGTCGTGTTGTGGAGCGCGGCCACGAACCGGGTGGTCGTGGGGATCTCGATGCCGCGCGAGGCGAGGCCCGCGCGCACTTCCGTGTCGTTGAGGAGCGCGGCGCCCGCGCGCGCGTTCACCTCGCCCGACTGGCCGCAGCACGCGCCGCAGCTCAGGGCCGCGGCGTGCGGATTGTTGCGCGTCGCCGCGGCGTGACCGACGAGCAGCACGAGGGGCGCGAAGCGCCGGGTGAGGCTCATCGCCCGGAGCATGGCCTCGGCAAGCTGACTGCGCTCCTCTGCGGTGAGCGGCGCACCGTCGACGCGGCTCGTGATCCGCGGCGTGCGCGCCCTGCCCTCGGCCGGCGAGAGGCCGGTGCGCTCGTGATCCTCCGCGTCGCGCGACGACCAACCGAAGGACTCGCCGAAGAGGCTGCCCGCGAAGATCAGCCCCATCGCATCGACGAACGCGAAGCTCGAGAGCGAGTTGGACTTGAACGCCTTCCACGCGTGGGCGGCGTCGAGGCGCGACCTGCGCGTCGCCTCGAGGGCCGCGGGGACCCCCGTGTCGGTGACGCGGTACTTCGCGGCGAGCAGCCCGGGGAGCTGGGGCCGCGCGCCGTCGGCGGCGAGCGGCGCGTACTCGATGGGCATACCGAAGAAGCCCGCGCAGCTGATGGTCTGGACGCCCGCGTCTGCCGTCTCGAGGGCGCGCATGAACACCTCCGAGCGCACGTCGATGCAGAAGGCCGCTTGCACCTTCGGTTGGTCGGGGCGCGCCGTCGCGAAGCCTGCGGGCAGCTTCGCGGTGACCTGGGACGTCCAGGCAATCTCCACCGCCCGCTGGAGGATCCAGTCGTCGGCGCGCGCCGCTTGCGCCGCGCGATCGAACGCCGGCCAGCTGGCGAGGGCCTGTCGCCAGTCCGCGCGGAGCTCCTCGCCGCGCGAGTGCAGGAGGATCCACTCCCACCCGACGCGGATCGCGAGCAGCTCGCGGATGTGGTCGTCGTCGCGGCCCGCGAGCCGCGCCGTCCAGCGGAGATATGCGCACCAGGATGCCCAGCCGTTGATGTCGAGGAGGAGCGCCGAGAGGTAGCTCTCGCGTTCGCCCTCGGGCACCCCGAGCTCCGCCGAGGCGAGCGTCATCATCTCATCGGCGGTGCGCGGGAGCGACGCGACGGTCGTGCGGTACTCGTCGAGGCCCATGAAGAGGGCGGGGCCGCGATCGACGAGGGCGTGCTCTCGCCAGCTCGCGTAGAGGCCGCCCTTCTTGACGGCTCCGATCTGCGCCTGGCCGTCGTCGAAGTACGAGCCGCAGAACCGCGTCAGGCGCTCCATGATGAACTCCTGCCAGGAGACCTCGAGCTCGCTTCGCGCGCGCGCGTCCATCACGTCCACCACGAGCGGTCGCCGCGGTGCCCTCGGGTCGTCGATCCAGAAGAGCGCGGTCAGCTGCTCCTCGGTCACGTCGGAGCCGCTCTCCGCGATCGCCTCGCGCACGTGCTCGGGACGGAGCCGACCCTCGCGCCATTCCTCGGCGTACCAGGCTCGCGGCATGAGCAGGCGAGCGCCGGAGAGCGCGGCGAGCTCACCGGCGACGCGAGGAAACGGCCGGTCCGTGCGCGACCAGAACGGATTGACCGCGATGAAGCGATCGAGCGGCCAGGTCGGCGCGATGCGTGCACACGCCCGCTCCGCCGCTTCTTGCAGCTCGGGCGCCTTCATCAGTGCGAGCGAGAGTACAGCTTCGGGCGCGTGCGCGCGGACGGGCTCGCCACAGTGGCGCGTTCGAGCCGCGGCGGCCACAAGCGAAACGTCATGCGGGTGAACCAGTCGTCGATGTAGAGGCCCCTGAGGAGATGCGGCTGGATGAGGCGCGCGAGGCGGCCGTTCGGGCTCGTCTGCACGAGCGTCTGGGCGATGAAGAGCGCGACGAGCCCGGTGACGACGACCGACCACGCGAAGGAAGACGTCGCGATCGGCTCGACCGGCGGCGATCTCAGCGGGCCCGTCGAAGGCGACATCCACGGGGCGATCAGATCGAAGAGCGCGTGGCCCGCGAAGTACGCGGCGGCAGCTCCCGCCGTGGAGAGCGCGGTCAGCGCGAACGCCCGCCTTCCCGCGGCGAGGGCGCGGGCGATCATCGGAACGAAGCTGAGGAGCAGCGCGAGCGCGAGCGGCCCGAGCGGAGGGGAGGCATGCAGCGAGCTGAACGTGAACGCCGCGTAGAACGGCGCGGCCGCGAGGCAGAGCAGCGCGAAGGCCGCAGCGATGAAGCGGGGGGTCGCCCGCGGCGGCCGCACCAGCGACGTCCCCCGCCACGTCTGCACGACGGACCCCGACGTCAGGAACGCGTGCGCCTTGTAGAACGAGTGCGCGAGGAGATGGAGGAGCGCCAGGTGCCATACGCCGAGGCCGCACTGCACGAGCATGAAGCCCATCTGCGCGATCGTGGACCACGCGAGCGCCACCTTGATGGTCACGCGTGTCGTCATCACGAGGGACCCGAAGATCGCCGTGAAGAGGCCAACGCCGACGAGCATGGCCTGCGCGATCGCGGCGTGCGCCATGAGGGGGCTCAGCCGGATCATCACGAAGCCACCGATGTTCACGACGCCCGCGTGGAGGAGCGCGGACACGGGGGTCGGCGCCTCCATCACCTGCAACATCCACCCGTGGAACGGCAGCTGGGCGGTCTTGAGGAGGACCCCGAGGACGAGCAGCACCGTCGCGAGGTGGAGCGGGGGCGAGAGCGCGCCTCGGGTCTGGGCGAAGGCGTTGACCTCGTCGATGCGCAGCGATCCGACCTCGGTCGCCACGAGCGCGAGCGCCGCGAAGAAGCAGAGGTCGGCGACGCGGTTCAGCAGGAATTTCTTGTGCGCGACGATGATGGCCTGCCGGCGCGTCCGGTAGAACGTGAGGAGCTGGTGCAGGAAGAGCTCCGTCGTGATCCAGGCCGCGATGAGGACCGCGAAGTGGTTGGAGATCACGAGGAGGGTGACGGACGCGATGGTCAAGAGCAGCGAGCGCACGTAGCGCTCGAGCCCGCCCTCACCTGCGAGGTACGTCCGCGAGTAGCGCACGACGACGATGGCGAGCGTGCACACGAGGAGGAGCATCGCGCTCGAGACGAGGTCGAGCTCGATCTGGTCGAAGACCGTCGAGCCGATGCGCGGCGTGCGCGCGCCGTAGCCGAGCACGGAGAACAGGGCGTGGAGCGAGACCGCCAGGAAGGCGAGCCCGGCGCTCACGAACGTCACGAGGGAGGCGGTGACGAACGGCGCGCTCCGCGAGAGGAGGAGCGCGGCCACGGAGAGCGTCGTGGGCACGAGCAAAGCCAGGACGAGCGGCGCGAGGGGCAGCAGGTCGTGGAGAGCCATGGGGCATCATAGGGGATGCGAGGCACGGAGCGGACGCGTTCTGCCGGCACCCGCTCCGTACACGCTCAGCCTCACGGCTGCCCCG
>JAYTHX010000162.1:0-16274 GCA_043732195.1 Polyangiaceae bacterium | reverse complement strand
AAGGCGATCACGCGCGAGGAGTTCTTCAAGCAGAAGGCCGACATCTTCGCCCCCTGCGCGCTCGAGAATCAGATCGGCGAGAGCGAGGCCCGCTGGCTTGACTGCAAGCTGGTCGTCGAAGGCGCGAACGGCCCCTGCAACCCGGCCGGCGAGAAGATCCTCCTCGACCGCGGCATCGACATCCTCCCGGACGTCCTCGCGAACTCGGGCGGCGTCACCGTCAGCTACTACGAGTGGGTGCAGAACAAGCGCTCCGAGAGCTGGACCGAGGAAGAGGTCGACGCGAAGCTCGAGAAGGCGATGACCCGCGCATACCGTGAGGTCGCCGACTTCGCGCGTCAGCACAAGGTCGACCGCCGCATCAGCGCGTACGCCATCGCGCTCGCGCGCATCGAAGCGGTCTACAAGGAGCGCGAGATCTTCCCCTGATCTCGTCGCGCTCTCGCTCGGGCGTGTGACACAATCACGCCCGAGCGATGCCCTACGTACGCACGCGGCTCGGCCGCCTCTTCTACGACGAGCGCGGTGAGCAGCGGCAGCCCGGCGACCCGCCGATCGTGCTGCTGCACGGGCTCCTGTTCGACGGCGGGATGTGGCAAGGCCAGCTCGAGGCGCTCTCCGCGCTCGGCCGCGTCATCGTCTTCGACGGACCCGGGCACGGGAAGAGCGAGCCGCCGCCACGCTTCATGCTCGAGGAGCACGCCGATGCGCTGCTCGATGCCTTCGGCGATCTCGGCATCGCGCGCGCCGTCGTGGTGGGGCTATCGTGGGGCGGGATGGTCGGCATGCGCTTCGCGCTCCAGCATCCCGTGAAGGTGGCGGGGCTCGCGCTGCTCGACACGAGCGCCGAGCGGCAGACGCTCGCGGAGCGCATCCGTTACCGCGCGTTCCTCGCGCTGCACCGTCGCGTCGGCCTGCCCTACGGCATGTTCCTGAAGGAGGTGGCGCCGCTGATGTTCGCGCCGCGCACCCTGGCGGAGCGCCCCGACCTCCTCGAGACGACCTACCGCCGCACGATGGGCTTCGATCGCGAGGGTGTGGCGCGCGCGGGCCTCGCGGTGGTGGTCCATCGCAAGAGCGTGCTGGAGAAGCTCGGGGCGATCCGCGTGCCCACGCTCGTGATCTGCGGTCGCGAGGATCTCGCGACCCCCCTCGACACGCACGAGAACATCGCGCGTGCGATCCCGGGCGCGCGCCTCGTCGTGCTCGACGGCCTCGGTCACATGACCGTCCTCGAGGACCCCGCCGCAGTGAACGAGCACCTGGTCCCCTTCGCGCGCAGCGTCATCGACACCTGACTCTGCGGGCGGTGCCGGAGGGAAGAGACCGCCAAGGCGCCAAGTGAGACCATTGGCGCGCTCCGCGCGAAGACGAGAGCGCATACCGAGCGTCTCGTCTCGTCTCGCGGGGCGCGAAAAAATCTCGACTTGGCGGACTTGGCGCTGGATCTCGCTCGGCGCGGTCAGCGCGCGCAGCGGCGGCGGCGGGAGGCGAGCACCGAGAGCGCGACGGCGCCCGCGACGAGCAGGCCCGTGCTGCCGTTCGACGACGTGCCGGAGGTCGAGCAGCCCGCCGTGCTCTTTGGCTTGCCCGCGAGCTCCTCGTCGCTGGCCGGCGTCAGCTCCCCGGGCTTCGTGGGCGTCGTCTTCTTCGTGGAGGGCGGAGGCGCGTTCGTCGCGGGAGGGGCGTTGCCGCCGTTGAGGATGTTGCTGTCGTCCGAGCCGTCCTCGGGCGCGCCCTTCGTGCCGGTGCCGCCGGCGTCCGCGCCCGCATCGGCCGTGGGGTCGGGCGTCGGGTCCGGGGTCGGCTCCGGCCCGGGGTCGGGCGTGCTCGTGTCGGGCGCGGAGCCCGCGTCGGGGCTCGGCTCGTCCGGCGTCGTCGTCGCAGGCGCGGCCCACGTGCTGTAGCCGAGGAACTCCGCGAAGCGATCCCAGACCTGTGCGTGGAGGCTGACGCCGCCGATACCAGCCTTGCCTCCGCCCGCCTCGCCGACGTACGGCGTGTACGTGTAGAGTGCAGCCGTCACGGCGTTGGCGGGAACGATCATGAGACCGTCGACGCTC
This sequence comes from Polyangiaceae bacterium, assembly GCA_043732195.1. Taxonomy (GTDB): domain Bacteria; phylum Myxococcota_A; class Polyangia; order Polyangiales; family Polyangiaceae; genus Labilithrix. Next base: position 14,211 of record JAYTHX010000162.1, on the reverse strand, counting down.
TCCTTCGACTTGCTGCGCGCCCAGCCGCTCGCGGTGCCCTGCGTCGTGAGCGCCCTGTCCATCGACCGGCGCAAGGTTCCCGCGGCGCAGTCGGCCTGGTTCGCGAAGCCCAGATACTTCTCGGTGCACGCCGCGCTGCTCGGGCAGCCGCAGCCGAACGCGATCTTCACCACCGCCGCCGGCGCGGTGGTCTTGCTGATGAGGCCCTGCTCCATCTGCACGCGGACCAGCATCTCCATCGGGTTGATGCCCTGCGCGTTTGCGCTCTCGACCATGATCTGCGCGGCCGATTTCCCGTTCTCCTTGTAGGAGGCGAGGCCCGACTTCGTGCCCCACGGGGTCTTCTCGAGGAACTTCTGCACATCACCGACGGTCATCGCGGTGGGGTCGCGCATCGACTTGTCGTCGAGGACGTTGTTGCGGTCGAACGCTCGCTGGCTGACGGCCGACGCGCTGCCCTGCTCGGACTCCGGCGCGGGCGCCGAGCAGGCAGCGACGATACCGAGGGCCAGCGTGCCGCCAGCGAGACCGAGGAGCCGAAGCGAGTTGCGAGCGGGCATACCCCATCTCTGGTGCTACATGTGTGCCACTGTCAATTGCGCAAATACGGGCCAATTCGTGGGGTTTTTGCCCCAGGACCGGCAGGTTCGGTGGCCCGTCGATCCATGACTTCCCCGTCATCGGGGGGCTGGATCATCCGGGTGGCCTCCATCTGGACCGGCGTTCTGCGCGACCCCGAGCGACTCCTACCCGGTCTGCGCGGTCGATTGCTCCGATTGCGCAAGAGCTCGCGCAAATGCGCAAAGCAACGCGACGGCAAGGTAGGTGCACATGCTCCTCGCAGAGGTTGCCATGGCGTATGCTTTACTGAGGGGAAAGATGTCGTCGTCGTCCGATGATGGAACCGAGCGCGATGGGCGAACAGCGCTCACCGCAGATATTCGCGGAGGCAAGGAACGCGAGAACGAGCCCCGGCTCTCGGCGTTCTGGGAAGGTGGCTCGCTCACGCGTCCACTCCCGGCCAGCGGCACGCTGACCATCGGTCGCTCGAGCTCCTGTGACGTGCGGATCGATCACGCGTCGGTCTCGCGCAAGCACGCCATCCTTCACCTCGGTCCGGTCCCTCGCGTCGAGGACGCCGGCAGCCAGAACGGTACGCGCGTCGCGGGTCGCGCGGCGATCTCCGGTGCGCCGATCACCATCGCCCCCGGCGAGGTCATCGAGGTCGGCCAGGTCGTCCTCGTCATCCAGGGCGGCGACACGTCCTCGCAGAACATCCGCACCTCCGGCATGCGTCCGGCCGCGCCGGTGTCACGCGCGCCCGGCTCGATGCGCTCGCCGACCTCCGCGCCCTCGCAGACCATCGCGCCTCCCGGCGCGCGTCCCAACGAGAGCGCCATGCAGCGCGTCGAGCGCCTCGTGCGCCTGGTCGCGGCCGGCAACATCCACGTCCTCGTGCTGGGCGAGACCGGTACCGGCAAGGAGGTCGTTGCAGACCGCATCCATCGCGCCTCGCGCCGCGCAGCGGGCCCTTTCATCCGCGTCGACGGCGCCTCGCTCATCGAGCCGCTGCTCGACCGCGAGCTCTTCGGCGAAGGCGACAAGCCCGGCCTCTTCGAGACCGCCGACGGCGGCACGTTCTTCCTCGACGAGGTGGCCGAGCTGCCGCTCGGCATCCAGGGCAAGCTCCTCCGCGTGCTCGAGCGCCGCGAGACCCAGCGCGTCGGCAGCGTCGAGACCCACGCGGTCGACGTGCGCTTCATTGCCTCCACGAACCGCGACCTGCGCACGCTCGTCGCCGAGGGCTCGTTCCGCGAGGATCTCTACTTCCGGCTGAACGGCATCACGATCGAGATCCCGCCGCTCCGCGAGCGTCAGACGGAGATCGAGGGCATCGCGCGCGACCTGCTCGGCAAGGCGTGCATCGAGGCCGGCCGCGCACCGCTCGACCTCGGACGCGAGGCCACCGCGCGCCTCGAGAGCTACGAGTGGCCAGGCAACATCCGCGAGCTCAAGAACGCGATCGACCGCGCGGTCCTGCTCTCCTCGGGCGACTCCATCGACCCGCAGGCGGTGCCCGCGGGCGAGCACGTCGGCGATGCTGCAGCGGGCGCGCGGCTCCGCCAGGACCTCGCGACGTTCGAGCGACAGCGGATCGTCGAGGCCCTCGAAAAGTGCGCCGGAAACCAGACGAAGGCGGCCCAGCTGCTCGGCATCTCGCGCCGCACGCTCGTCTCGCGCCTCGGCGAGTACAACCTTCCGCGTCCCCGCGGCGGCGGAGCCCGCTGACCGTAGCGCTCGTCCGCGGCTGATTTTCGCGGTGCTGAAGATCGTGGAGTGACGCGTTACCAGGTGCCGCGGAGGCCGGCGCCGTAGGCGGGCACGTTGCCCTCACGGGTCTGCGAGGCGCCGACCACGCCACCGAACGGCTCGAAGCGCGGGCTGAGCGCGGTCTTCTTGGGCCCGGCGTCGGCCTTCTCGCGCGTCATGATCCAGGCGACGCCGCCGCCGATCAAGGTGCCGCCTGCGGTCGCGGCGACGAAGCCGCGGGTCTTGCTCTCGGTGACGTTCTCGAAGACGAGCGGGCTCGCCGCGGCCGCGCCGGTGGCGGCGCCCAGGCCAGCGCCGAGATCGATGAGCAATACACGCGATGGCGAGACCTGGAAGAACGTGGCGAGCGTGCCGCCGGCGAGCAGACCGACCGTGGTGCCGATGCCAGCGCCGGTGTACGGCGTCCGGTTCTCGATGTCGCCGTTGTAGAAGAAGTCCCCGAGGGCGCCGATGCCGAGACCGAGGGCCGCGCCGGAGTTGACGAGGACAGCGTCGCCCTCGTCGGCGGCGCCGCGCGTGAGCGAGAACGTGGCGAGCGAGAGGCCGATCAGGCCGCCGCCCACGCCCCACGCGTAGCGATCGGTGAGTGGCTGCACGTGTCTGCCGTTCGCCAGGAAGACGCCGGCGGCGGCGCCCCACCAGGCGGAGCCCGCGAGCGTCCAGGCGTCGCCCGTGCCGATGTTCCATTCCTCGGCGACGAGCAACGCGCCGCCGAGGCCGATGCCGGTCCCGAGCGTGAGGAGCGGATAGAGGAGCCGCGGATCCTCGGAGCCGCTCGCGCGCTGGATGCTGTAGGCAGTGAACGCGCCGAAGAGCGCGGCGTTCGCGGCGAGCACGGCGCGGCCCTGCGAACGGAGGCCCGACATGAGCCCAGTGCTCGCCGACTCCTGCGGTCGTGGGCCGACCTCGCTCGCGCCCGAGCCGGTGGTGGCGAGCAGATCCCGCAGGAGCACGAGACCGCGAACCGAGATGTCGACCGCGGAGACGCGCTCCACGCGCACGCGCAGCTGCTTGCCCTTCGGGGGTACGGCGAGGATGCGGAGGATGAACGTGTCGCCGCCGGCAGGCTCGAGGCGCGCGCTCACCACCCAGGTGCCGTGATCTTGCGGACCGCTCCTCGAGCTCGTCTTGCCGGCGCGCTCGATGAGATCGAGATCGCGCGCGCGCGTCATCGTGGGGCCCTGGTCGGCGACGTCGAGCGTGAAACCCAGGTCCTGCACGGCGTCTCGCAGCGTGGCGTCGAGCTCCTGCGCCCGCGCGGCGACGTTGCCTTCGGCGGCCGCCGGCTTGTGGAGCGCGACCGAGCCGGCATCGTCACCGGCGGGGGTGAGCGTCGGCCATACGACGATCGGCTTCTCGGCATCGACGGGCGGCGGCGGCGGCGCTTCCGTCGTCGCGACGGTGGGCGTGCCGGAGCTCGCCGCGGGGCTCGGCTCGGGCGGCGCTTGTGCGGCGGCCGGCGAGGTGGTCGCGAGGACGAGCGCAGTGCTCGCGAGCGCACACGAGAGATTGCGGAGGAGCGGGCGCACGATCAGAACATCACGGTGCCGCTTACCCAGAGGTCGACGATCGTGGTGTCGTCGACCGAGAAGCGGCGGCCAGGCAGGTCGATGACCTGACGATGGTTCGGATTGGGAGTGCCGGTGGCCGTGTTGCCGCCGCTGCTCGCGCCGCCCGCGCGACACGGACCGGACGTGCCGGGGCCGCCCTTCACGTCCGGGTTGCACGCGTCGGACGCGGTGATGAGATGACTCTGCGCGTAGGTGAGGCCGAGGCCTGCGTTGAATTTCACGTACTCGCCAGCCTGCATGGTAACGCCCAGCGCGCCGCCGAACGAGCCATACGCTTGCTGATCGGTGATGCCGGTAAAGAACACCTTCGGCGCCGCGGGATCCGCGGTGCTGGTGGTGGCGTCACCCTTGAAGGCACTGGGGTTGCCGTCGCGCAGGGAGCGCGCCTGCGAGGAACCGAGCGCGTCGAACAGCTCCGAGTACTCGCGGCCCGGCGAGTGGTACGTGCCGTGGACCTTGAAGTCGACGGAAAGCCGCTGGAACGACTCGCGGTTCTCGTACGGATAGACCTCGGTGCCGACCGTGAACGTGCCCACCACCGGCGGCCGGGTGAGCAACGTGCCGTTCACGTCGTTGGTCGCGCCGTAGTCGCTGTTGCCGGCGGGCAGCTCGATCTGCCCGCGGAAGGCGAGGTAGGGCTCGACGTACCCGAAGCGCTTCGCGAAGATCGTATGCAGCGCGAGCGTGGTCATGCCGCGCGAGATCCCGGGATCGCGTCCGGGCGCCGACGGGTTCGCGGGGTCGGGGCACTGCACGGCGCCGGCAGCATTGCAGGCATGGAGGCGCGGCCCTACCGAGAAGCGGGATTCCGCGCCGAGCACCCACGTGGGCATGGCGGGATCGCGGAGCTGGTTGAGGATCGCATGGTCGAGGCCGACCGCGAGCTGGTCGATGCCGCTGCGCGTGGGGCTCTTGAACGGGACCGAGAACAGCTGATCGCCCGAAGGATCCTGGAGGCGTTGCGGGTTCGCGGCCGAGCCGTCGAGATCGGAGAGCTCGCGCGAGTCGGCGAGGATCAGCGGCAGCCGGAACGAGAGCGCGAGATCGCGGAAGAGACCGATGTCGGCGCCGATCTCGAGCGTGCTGATGCTCTGGCGATACTGCGCGACGCCCTGGGCGCTCGTCTCGCGGCGGACGTCCGCGCTCTTCCATTGCTGCCGGAAGGCGAGGGAGAGGTTCGCGTCGAACGGGTCGTCCTCGTCGAACGCGTCGATGACCGTCGTGTTCTCGCCGGTCTCCTTCATCAGTCGCTTCTCGCGCGCCGAGACCGGCTCGTCCGCGAGCGCCGCGCGGGGCATGGCGACGATGGCGAGGCCGGCGACCATGGCGGGAGCGAGCACGGCCGCGAGGGCGCCGGAGACGCTATGCGGCTGCCGCCCTGACCCGCGCATCGCCGCGAAAGGTACCACCCTTAGCGCGGCGCACGCCAGCGTGTGCTCGCGCCGTCGAGGCGGGCCACGTCGTCGCTCTTCGAACCGCCGAGGGCGACGCGCACCGCAGCCACCGCGCACGCTGCGCGCGCGATCCCGCGCGCTGCGACGCTCTCCGCGGCGAGGTTGCCGGGGTTCGTTCCGGCCTCGGGAGCAGTCAGGCCCGCGGACAGGCTCTGCACGTTCGCGGCCGCGCGCTCACAGGCCGTGAGCGCGCTCTTCGTCGCGGTCGCGGAGTCGAGCGGGCCGCGTCCCTTGAGCAGAAACGACTGCCGGACGTCGATGCGGCGCCAGGGGGCGGAGGCCGCGCCAGCCTCGACCGGCAGGGGCGCGCCGCCGTCGACGATCTCCTCCGCGGTCATGTCGGACGCGACGTAGAGGTTCATCGAGCCCGTGGAGGAATGCAGTGTGCACGCATCGCGGGCACCGGAGAAGCGATGCACGCCGGCCGCCCAGCGTGCGACGCCGCACGCGGTGGCCACCCACTGCTCGCCGCCGGGCGCCTCGCCGCTGCCCGGCAGTCCGACCGCGGACCCCTCGGCGACGAGCGCCACGTCCCCGCTGCACGCACGCACGCGTCCGGGCCCTTCGTAGCGGAGCTCGCGTCCGGTCTCGATGGTGCGCACGGTGACGTTCGACTTCCCAGGCAGATCGAGCCACGCGGTCGTATCCGCGCCAGGCGGCGGTCCGCCCTCGCCGGCCATGATGCGACACGGCGCGCGCCCCGCCGCGCCGAATGCGGAGCCCGGGCTCGCGTCCGGGCTCGCGGTCGCGGTCGCGGTCGCCGTCGGGTGGGCGCTCGTGCTTGCAGTCGCATCAGGCGCCGCGTTGCCCGCGTCGCGACACCCCGCGATCGCTCCGGCCGCCACCAGCGCGAGCGCGATCCTCAGCGTCGGCCGAACGGGGCCGTGTGCTCGCCTCCCTCGATGCCCGGGAAGATCTCCACCGTCGCCTCGTCCGTGATGTCCGACGCGCTCAGCTCCTGCTTCGCGTGGCGCAGCTCGCTCGACGTCTGGTCGAGCCGATCCGCGAGCACACCGAGGAACTGCCAGAGCATCTTCACGGCGATCTCGTGCTCGCTGCGCAGCAGCTCGAAGAAGTCCGGCCGGCGGATGACGATGAGCTCCGCGCCGCCGTCTGCCGTGACCGTCGCCGAGCGCGGCACCGCGCGGATGAGAGCCATCTCTCCGAAGTGCTCGCCCGCGCCGAAGCGCGTGAGGGTCTCGCCACCACGCGACACGTTGACCTTGCCGCTCAGGACGATGAAGAGCTCGTCGCCCTTGTCGCCCTCGCGGATGATCACCTGCCCGTCGTCGAAGCTCTTCACCTCGACCGACTGCATGACACGCAGCAGCTCGCGATCGCCGAGACGCGCGAAGAGCGGCATGCGCGCGAGCACGTCCCGCTTGAGGGCGAGGCGCTTGGCGCGCTCCTCGTCGCCCTTCGCTTCGCCGCCGAGGCGCACGAGCACGACGGTGATGTTGTCCTTGCCGCCGCGCTTCTTCGCGAGGTCGACGAGCGCCTTGGTCGCGGTGTCGCCGTCGCGCGAGACGTAGCCGGCGAGCTCGTCGGTGGTCTCGAGGTAGCCGGTGAGCCCGTCGCTCGCGAGGAGGAACTGGTCGCCGGGCAGGACCTCGATCATCAGCGTGTCGACGTCGACCCGCTCGTAGACGCCGACCGCGCGCGTGATGGCGTTCTTGTGGCCGACCTTGTCGATCTGCTCGCGCGTGAGCTTGCCGCGCTTGATCAGCTCGTTGTAGACGGTGTGGTCCTCCGTGATCTGCTGGACCGTACCGCTGCGCTCCATGTAGATGCGGCTGTCCCCGACGTGCGCGATGAAGCCGCGTGTGCCGAGCACGATGAGCGCGCTGAGCGTGGTGCCCATGCCGCGCTTCTGGGGATCGGCCTGCGCCTCCTCGTGGATGCGCGCGCATGCGCGCTGGACGGCGTGCTCCATGAGCGCGAGGACGTCCTTGTTCGTGACGCGCGAGGCGCCGCGCGCGCCGGCGACGAAGTCCATGAGCAGGTCGCGCTCGCGCTTGATCTCCTCGTGGATGGTGCGGACCGCGATGGCGCTCGCGACCTCGCCGGCGGCGTGCCCGCCCATGCCGTCCGCGACCATGAACAAGGAGAGCTTCTTGTCGACGAGGAAGTTGTCCTCGTTGTGCTCGCGGACGTTGCCGACGTCGGTGGCAGCGAAGAAGCGGATGGCGTCAATCGACATCTAACCGCGCGAGCATAGAGCGTACGCCCGCAGCAGTCGACTGCTGAGCATCAGGCGGCCCGGCGTCGACGCACCACGACGAGCGCGGAGACCAGCAACAGCAGCGCCGGGGCGAGGCCCTCGTTGCGCCCGCGGGGCGAGGTGGTGCAGCCGCTGCCGGCGTCGATGGACGTGGTCTGCCCGCCGTCGGGAGCCGGCACGGCGGCGCCCGTCGTCTCGGTCGGCGTGGTCGTCCCGTCGGGGGCCGCGGCAGGCTCGCTCGGGGTGGTGGGCGGCGTGGTCGCTGGCTTCACGTGGCAGAGGTCGTCTTGACCGTTGGGCTTCGTCTCGCAGGCCCCGGGCCCGTCGCAGAGCTCGACGGTGACCTTGGCGCCGGCGCAGCGAAACGCCTGCGTGCCGTCGCTCGAGCAGTTCCAGAGATCGGTGACGTCGTTGCACTTTGCGGCGACGCCGAGCCGCTTCATGAACGTCGCCCATTCCCATACCCCGGGGTCGGTGTGATGCGAGGCGCCGCCGTAGTTCATGTCGCCTTCGCAGGTCGCCGGCGAGCTGGCGCACGCCGCGTCCGACTCCGAGATGCGCGAGCCGTTCGGGATCTGATCGTGGCCGATGACGTGCGCGCGATCGCGGGCGACCGCGTACTTCTTCGCGAGGTAGTCGACGAGCTTCGCGCTCGCGGCATACTCCGCCTCCGCGAACGGCTTCTTCGAGTAGCCGACGTGCTCGATGCCGACGCTTCGCTGGTTGTAGAAGAAATTCCCGGCGTGGTACGCGGTGGTGTCCTCGGTCACGAACTGTCCGACCCGGCCGTCGGTGCCGACGATGTACTGGACGCTCTTGCCGGGATCGTTCTGGAGCGTGGCGACGCTCGCGTCCCAGCCACCCTCGGTGTCGTGGATGACGATGTACTCCACCGCGTTGCCGGCGCGACCGAGCGTGCACTTGTCGACGCAGCTCGTGGGGAAGAACTGCGCGCCGGGGTACTGCGCGGTGGCGAGCGTGTGGAGCTGCGAGGAGAGATCGAGCGTCAGCGTGGGCGGCAGATCGTGCGCGGGGAGATCGATCGTCTCGCCGTCGCGTGCGGGGAAGCGCCCGCCGCGCGCGAGGGCGGCGAAGACGCGATGGGCGTACTCCTCGCGGTGCGCGGCGTCCGCGTAGCCGCTCAGCTCCTCGAGCGCCGTCTTCCACGAGGCGAGATCGTCCGCGCGTGCGCCGGTGCGGTCGCCGAGCTCGGCGAGCACGAGCGCGCCGGCCTCCAGCGCGCGGTCGGCATCCTGACGGAGCGCGAGCTCGCTGGTGCCGCTGAGCGCGGCCCCGCGCGCGAGCGTGTCGAGCTTGCCGCGCCGGAGCATGAGCGGACCCGCGGCAGGGACCGCGCTGTCGGCCTCGAGATCGAGGCGCTGCGCCGGGAGGTCGAGGCCCTGCTCGACATTCGCGATCGCGACCAGGAGATCGCGCGGGACGGACGCGTGCGTCGCGGCGTGGAGGAAGGAGCGGCTCAGCGCGGTGGGGCCGTCACCCGTGGGCGAAGGAACCGGGCTGCTGCTGCTGCATGCGGCGAGCATGGCAAGGGACGCGACCACGGCGGCGTGACGGAGATCCATGCGCTCCGCCTAGCACTCCTCGTTCCAGCGTCGGCCGTCGCGAACGAGGACGTTTTGCAGGTGGTGGGGCGGTGTGGTTGTCGCGGGAGCGCGCGAGGATCGCGGCGCATCGCGATGGGGGGGGAGTCCGGTCGGTTGCGCAGTCTGCGCGCGTGCTTGCGATGCGCTCATTGCGCAGCGTGTGCTTCGTGCATTTCCCCCTGCGGCTCGGGCGCCGCAGGGGAAGCCGGCGCATCGACCTCGATGGTGGGCGCGAGCAGCTTGTAAAGTACCGGCGTGACGACGCGCGCGAGGAGCGTCGAGCTGACGAGGCCGCCCAGGATCACGATGGCGAGGGGCGAGTAGAGCGCCGAGCGCTCCAGCACGAGCGGGATCAGCGACGGATGGCGTCGTCGAGGGGGACGCCTTCCTCGCGGAGCTGGTTCGTGAAGTCGACGAGCAGGATCGAGCTCTTCACCTCGATGCCCATGAGGGCCACGAAGCCGATGTTCGCGGTGAAGGAGAGCGTGTTGCCGCTGATGAGCAGCGCCACGAGACCTCCGATCACGCCGAGCGGGATCACCGACGCGACGATCAGGGTGCTCTTGAACGTGCGGAACTGGAGCACGAGGATCGCGATGACGCCGAAGATCGCGACCATGATCGCGCTGCCGAGGCCGCCGAAGCTCTCTTGCGCGCAGGGCAATCGTACGTCGAGTTCGCGCTCGACCACCCCGCGCTCTTCCGGCTCATGTTCCGTCCGGACGTCGTGGCGATGGAGCGTTTCCCGGAGGCGAGCGCGTGCGGCGAGCGCGCGTTCGCGCTCGTGCCCGCGCTGCTGGTGGGTCAGGGCGTGCGCAAGCCGAAGCCGAAGCGTTCCGGGCGGCGGACGCGACGGCCACCGTAGCAATCGCGCTCGGCGCCGTCGCACTGCGCCGCGTGGCCGCAGGAGCGGGACGGGAAGAATGTCGCCGGACGAGATGCCGGCGACGCCGCGTCCTCATGTCGGTTCCAACCTCCACCACAGGCACGTCGGAACAACGCTGCGCCCCGGTGCTAGTCTGCCCGTCGATGACGGACCCCGCCGAGAGAGGGCCGCTGCCGCGCGACCCCGTCGACGCGCCGCCCTCCGTCCGCGTTCGCGTCGCCGCTCAGGCCGGCGCGGGCAATTCGACGGGGCCGCTCGAGCGGATCATTGCGTCGCCGATCACGTACCTCGTCACGGCCATCAACATCGGGATCTTCGTCTGGGCCGAGTACTTCGCGGGAGGCTCCTCGAATCCGAGCACCCTGCTTCGGTTCGGCGCAGTCGAGCCGTTTCACGTGTGGGCCGGGGAGTACTGGCGACTCGTCACGTGCATGTTCGTCCATGTAGGACTCGTGCACATCGCCGTGAACACGTACATGTCGATTGGCTGGTCGACGGCGCTAGAACGCGCGCTCGGACACGGCAGGTTCCTCCTCGTCTACTTGCTCGCAGGGATCGGCGGTAGCTGCACGAGCGTCATCGTCGGATTTCTCCACAATCCGCACACGTCCGCAGGCGCGTCGGGTGCGCTCTTCGGTGTCGTCGGCGCGACGCTCGCGCTCCGCCGTCGCCACTTCGCGAACACTCGCTCCTTCCTCGCCGATCGTGGCGTGCGATCCATCGCGCTCCAGTTCGGCATCCTCACCGTGGTGGGCCTCACGGTACTGCCGTTCGACAACGCGGCCCACGTCGGTGGTCTCGCCGCTGGAGCTACCCTCGGAACGCTCCTGACCGCGCGTCGCTCGCGCAACGGCTGGCTGGCGTTCTCGCTGGGATTCGTCGTCCTGCTCGCGGCCGCGGCACGTCCTTGGTGGTCACCGGGCGAGGACAAGGATCTCGTCGCCGTGTACGCTCGCGCCTACCTCACCGGCGACAGCCCGGGGATGCCCGATGGCGCATGGCACAAGGACATTCCTCGCGGCGTTCGCCTCGCCGAGAAGGGATGCACCTACCGCGTCGCGCTCGCTTGCGAGATCCTCGCGCAGCACCTCGATCGCCAGCGAGATCCGGCGCTCACCGCTCGCGCCGACGAGCTCCATCGCCGGACGTGCGACCTCGACTCCGCCCTCTGCAATCTGGTCCACTGACCACGCGTTCGTGTGACCAGGCGCTCAGTCCGCGCGCCACGCCAGCGCCACGAGGTGCACGGTGATGCCTGTCTTCTTCGGCTTCGTCACGACCTGACGGAGCGCTCCGGAAAATCTGCTGCGGTCCGTTCCGGAAAACCACGCGAGCAGCACGAACCGGGCCGCGTCACGATCACCCCTCGTCGTCTTCGCTCTTTTCGCTGTTGCGGAGACCCAGCGCGCGGGCCTTCTTGTAGAGGTGGCTCCGCTCCAGGTCCAGCGCGCGCGCCGTCGCCGCCATCTGACCGCCGTGGTGCGTGAGCGCGTCCTGGATGATCTGGCGCTCCGCCTCCTCCACCAGCACCCGGAACGGGACGCCGGCGCGGTACAGGCCCTGCGCCTTCGGGGCCGTGCCGCCCGGGAGCACCGCGCGCACGTCCGCCGCGCGGATCACGTCGTCCGGCGTGAGGATGACGAGCCGCTCGGTCAGGTTGCGCAGCTCGCGGACGTTGCCGGGAAAGCTGTAAGATGCAAGTACCTGGATCGCGTCGTCCTCCATCGTGATGCCGGGGCGGTCGTTCGCCTTTGCGGCCAGCGCCAGGAAGTGACGCGAGAGCAGCGGGATGTCCTCGCGGCGCGCGCGCAGCGGCGGGATGTGCAGCGGCACCACGTTGAGGCGATCGTAGAGATCCGGGCGGAACGCCTCGGTCTCCGACGCCTTCACGAGGTCCCGGTTCGTCGCCGCCACCACCCGCGTGTCGACCTTGATGGTCTCGCTGCCGCCGACGCGCTCGATCTCCCGCTCCTGCAGCACGCGTAGCAGCTTCGCCTGCATGGGCAGCGGCATGTCGCCGACCTCGTCGAGGAAGAGCGTGCCGCCCGAGGCGCGTTCGAACTTGCCGCGTCGCTGCTTGGTCGCGCCCGTGAACGCGCCGACCTCGTGACCGAACAGCTCGCTCTCGATCAGCTCGCTCGGCAACGCCGCGCAGTTCAGCTTCTCGAGCGGCCCCTTCGCGCGCGGCGACAGGAGATGGATGGCCCGCGCCACCAGCTCCTTGCCCGTCCCGCGCTCGCCCGTCACGAGCACGCTCGCCGAGCTCTTCGCGGCGCGCGAGATCATCTCCACCAGCTTCTTGATCGGCCCGCTCTCGCCGACGAGCTCGCCGGTCGTGCCGCTGGCCGCGCGCAGCTCGCGCGCCTCGCTCTCCGCGCGCTGGAGGCGCAGCGCCGTCTCGACCGCGATCAGCAGCGCGTCGGTGTTGAGCGGCTTCTCGAGGAAGCTCATCGCGCCGAGGCGCGTCGCCTTCACCGCCGTGTCGATGGTCGCGTGCCCGCTCATCATGATGACGGGCACCTCGTTCTTCGCCGCGCGGATCTGCGACAACAGGCCGAGCCCGTCACCGTCGGGCAGCATCACGTCGAACAGGCAGAGGTCGTACGACCGCTTCTTCAGCTTGTCCGCCGCGACCTTGACCCCGCCGGCCACATCGACCGAGTAGCCCTCGAGCGTGAGCGCCTTCTGGAGCGTGGTGAGAATGGAGGGCTCGTCGTCGACGACGAGGAGATGCGCGTGCGGCATGGGAGGTGAGAGGCTACAGGAAGAGCAGGCCTCCCGCGTCAGCACTCGGGCGTCGGGCACAAGAGAACGTCCGGGGCAACGAACGGACCGCCTCGTTCATTCCCACGCCCCGAGGCCCATCTTCCGGCCTCTTGCCTAGCTTCCCCGCGGTAACCCGAGATACACTCCCAACCCCAATGCGACGGCTCGCGAGTCTCTTTTTCGTAGCCATGACGATCGCGGCGTGCGGCCCCGCACGTGGTCGTTACGGCCGTCCCATGCACAGCGCCGAGCGCGCGACCGTCGCTGGCACCGAGGTCAGTGACGAGGCCTTCGCCGGCGCCGTCCGCGACCTCCTCGCGAGCGAGCCCAGCAGCAAGGAGCGCGCGCTTCGTCTACAGGGCGTGGTCGGCCGCCAGATGACCCGCGTGGCCACTCGTTTCAAGAGCAAGGAGCGCGAGCGCGCGGTCTCCTCCTTCGCGGGCGCGATGTACCTCGTCCATGCCGGCGAGCTCACCAACGAGATGCTCGGCTCGCACGGCTACGAGGCGCTGCGCTCCGCGTCCGACGAGTTCTCGAAGCGCGGCGACGAAGGCCGCGCGCGCGCCTCGTACGAGATGCTGAGCCGCGTCGCCCCGCCCGCCGAGAAGACCGACATCAAGGCCCACCTCGATGCGATCGGCGCCTGGACGCGCGACACCGCCGGTGGCGGCGTGATGCAGACCGCCGGCGCGCTCGAGGCCGCCGCGGTGCAGCGTCACCTGCTCGAGCCCAGCAAGGAGGCGCGCGACGAGGCAGTCGCGAAGACGATGGACTTCATCGACAAGGCCGCCGCCGTGCGCACCGCGCGGCGCGCCCGCGGCACCCAGGTCTCGCGCGAGGAGGGCCTCGAGGCGGTCCGCGCGCTCGAGACCGGTGCCACCGTGCTCGCCGCCATCCATCTCCGCAGCGCCGACGCGCAGGGCGCGCTCTCCGCCATCGACAAGGTGAAGGAGGTGGCGCGCCCCGAGCTGCTGCGCGCGCTCGAGGCGGTGGTCGAGAAGCCCGAGTCCGACAAGTGGCTCGACCTCGCGCGCATGCTACGTCCGCCGCCGCGCCAGCAGCACTCCGAGGAAGAGGACTTCGGGCGTGACGCCGAGCTCCTCCGCGTCGCGTCCTTCGCCTCCGCCGCCGAGGCGTACCGGCTCGACACGACCTCGCCCGAGCCCGCCGCGTTCGTCGCCGCGATGCTCGTCGAACTCGGCATGGGCGAGGCCGCCCCCGCGATCCTCGCCGACGCGGTGAAGGCGCAGAAGGACCCGCGGATCGTCGGCCTCGCGCTGGCCATCACGATGCAGGCGATGGGCCGCGCGCTCGAGTCGGACGAAGCGGACAGCGTGCGGCGCACGTTCAAGGCCGCGCAGCCGATCCTCCTCGCCGC
>JAYTHX010000161.1:0-5492 GCA_043732195.1 Polyangiaceae bacterium | reverse complement strand
TCCCCTACGCCTCGGGCGATGCCGTCAAGGGCACGCGCATCTACGTCGACGGCAAGATGGTCGGCTTCGTGAAGCGCCGCGCGCTCCAGGACGGCCTGCTCATGGGCACCACCGCCGCCGGCGACCAGAAGTACAACGTCGCGAAGCTCCTCGGCCAGATGGGCGTCGACCCGGCCGGCATCAAGGCCGTCGAGCTCGTCGCCGGTGACGACGTCATCGCGCACGCCGAAGGCGACCAGATCTCCACGATCGCTCCCGAGTTCTTCTTCGTTTTGCCGAAGCACAACCACGGCAAGATCCGCGTCCACGTCCCCGCCGGTCTGCAGGCTCAGGAGCCTGGCGCGACCGACAAGGACGCCTTGATCAGCTCTCTCCAGGTTTTCAAGACCACGAAGCCCGGCCATCGCGACCTGAGCGCGATCTCCGAGGACACCGATTTGAGCGTGCAGCTCGCGTCGAACACTGCACGCGATTGACCCTGTTCCGTTTGGAGGATGCATCATGAAGACGTCACGTATTTGTGCAGGTGTGGTCGCGACGCTGGCTCTCTTCGCCGGTGACTACGCTCATGCCGATCCGGTTGCGGCCGGCGATACGGTCATTCTTCAGACGTACAGCTCGGTCTGGGTCAAGGGCGACGCGCTCGGTCCCGTCAAGGACGGCGCCCCGCGCATCGGCAAGAACACCGGCGCCGGCATCATGGATCCCCAGTTCACGTTCGACAAATCGGACCCCGCGTCGATCCTGCTCGGCAGCGCGTTCACGCGCTCCGCGGCCACGCCCAACAAGAACGCCAACGACCCGAGCTACATGCAGGGCGGCTTCGCGCTCGCGACGCTCACCGACAAGGGGGTCACCCCGGGCGTGACGGTCGACCTCCCCTCCCTCGAGGGCGAGCGTACCTGGATGCGCCCGCAGATCGCCTTCACGTCGAAGTTCACGGTGCTCATCGCGGCGAGCGAGGACAACGGCGTCAACAACAACCCGCAGCCGGTCATGTTCATCGCGAACAAGACGGACGGGAAGATCCAGCCGATCACCAACAACACGCGCGGCGCGAACAACCTCCTCAAGCCGACGAACCTGATCCAGACCGCCCTCAAGCAGGGCATCCAGGTCCAGAACCCGAACAACCAGCGCGGCCCGCACTCGATCGTCCAGGTCGGCCCGAATTCCTTCGTCGTCGGCATGCAGTACAACAACCAGGCGGCCGAGGCGTTCAAGGTGACCATCGAGGACACCGGCAACGTCAAGATGGACTGGCTGAAGCGCTACTCCAACACCGCGCAGCACTGCCGCCCGCAGGTCGCCGTTGCCAAGGACGCGACGGAGGGCTTCATCGCCGAGGTCGAGGCGAACAACCAGCCCGCCGAGATCGGCTTCCGCGTCACGAAGTTCAACATCGCGACGGGCGCGACGGTCGCGAGCAAGATCGCGGTGCGCTCCGACCCCAAGGCGAACAAGTACGTCGCCGAGCCGTCGATCGCGATCGTCGGCGACAAGCTCGCCATCGGCTACCAGCTCAGCGCGTCGATCAACCGCCAGCGCAACGGCGAGAACGGCCACGGCGGCGGCTCGCAGGTCTCGCTCCTCGGCCTCTTCAGCCAGGCGGACCTCTCGCCCATCGGCGAGCCCCTCGCGAACGCCGCCGCCTACGGCCGCCACTCGACGATGTTCGCCACCACCTACGGCCCCAACGCCGAGCCCGCGCTGGCGTACATCGGCGGCTCGTCGACCGGGACCAAGGGCGCGTTCGAGCAGCTCATCCCGCTCAAGACGGACGGCTCGCTAGGCCTCAAGGACTCCGCAAAGCTCCACGCCGTCTCGACGTACTCCGACGTCGCGAACGTGCAGGCGCGCGGCAAGCGCAACCCGAACAACCAGGCGCGCGGCTTCATCAACGGCCTCGGCATGGTCCCCAACCCCGGCTTCGGCAAGACGGCCAACGGCTTCATGCCCGAGGTGAAGACCTTCTCCTTCTCCACCATCACCGGCTACACCGACGCGGCCGCCGCGACGATCGGCAAGCGCAACAGCATCTACCTCTCGCTCGTGCCCGCCTCGTGGCAGGCCGGCATCCAGACCACGCCCGGCGGCGTCACCGACAAGCCCGGCGCGAACCCCGACGGCACCGGCCCCTCGCCTCGCACCACCACTCCGGGCACGAACCCGAGCGGCGACGGCACGTCGGACAACGGCACGGTCATCGGCGGCGAGGCGACGAGCCCCGACGGCAACGGCGGCCGCGCAGCGCTCGGCGGCGACAACGGCGGTTGCTCGGTCTCCTCGACCAGCTCCTCTTCTTCGAGCACCGGCGGCGCCCCCTTCCTGTTCCTCGTCGTCGCCGGCGTCATCGTCGCCGTACGCCGCAAGAACGAGGAGGTCTGATCATGAACGCTCGTTACCTCCTCGGTATCGCGCTCGCCACCGCTGCGGCCGTCGCAGCGTGCGGCGGCGGCGCTGAGTCTGGAACGCTCGGCCCCGGCGGCGACGACCCCGCGCCGACCCAGACCCCCGGCACCACCAAGCCCCCGGGCTCGCCCGCGAACCCCGGCGACCCCGCGGTCCCCGGCACGCTCCCCACGAACAGCGCGGCCGGCAAGGACTTCTTCGCGAAGAACCTCCAGCCCGTGTTCGATACGAAGTGCTCGGGCTGTCACCAGGCGGGCGGCACCGGCAACCCGACGTGGATGGTGAAGGCCGACGCGTCGAAGACCTACGACATGGTCTACCTCCAGGGCTTCGCCACCGCCACCTCGCGCATCGTCGTGAAGGGCGCGCACTCGGGCGGCGGCGCCCCCGAGCTCACGGCACCGGAGAAGAACCTCTTCGCGCAGTGGATCGCCCTCGAGGCGAAGGACGGCGGGACCAAGACCCAGACGAACGTGCTCGGGAAGTTCGGCAACTGCTTCGACAAGACGAAGTTCGACGCCATCAACTTCGGCCAGCTGAAGACGGTCCGCCGGCAGAACGGCAACAACCCGACGAATCAGCAGGAGAACGCGAACCAGTGCACCGGTTGTGACAACAAACCGTGCAGCACCTGCCACGCCGCCGACGACGTCACCGGCTTCATCATGGCCATCGGCAACACGAACGTGAGCAAGGACCCGAGCTATACCTTCGAGCAGACGAAGAAGTTCGACCCGCCGTTCATCCGCCAGTACGTCTCGACCACCCCCGCGGGAGCTCCGCAGTACAACCCGGGCGTCATGAGCAAGTCCACGAACACGGTGGAGAAGGGCCTCGCCTACTCCCATCCCATGTTCAAGGTCACGCCCGCCATGGAGGCCTCCATCAAGGCCTTCGTCGACGATGCGATCACCAAGTACACGGCGGGAACCTGCGGTAAGTGACGTAGACTACGGGCCGATGAGAATGACCTGGCAGCACGTCGCAGGTGCGGCGTTGGGACTCGCGCTCGTCATCGTGACGAGCGCGTGCGGGAGCAGCAGCGAAGACGCGCCTGCCCCCGACCCGACGAGCCGCGAGAACGCCACCGCCGCGAAGGGCGCGGAGGCGGTGCAGAAGCGCAAGTGCGTCGACTGCCACACCGCCAACATGTCGGGCGCCGCCAAGGCGCTCGTGCAGGCCGGGGTGAACGACCCGCGCGTCGAGCTCTATCCGCCGAACCTCACCCCCGACCCCGAGACCGGGATCGGGCCGGCGCTCGAGAAGCCCGACCCCACGAGCAAGGGCTACACCGACGATCTCCTGGCGCGCGCCATCCGCAGCGGGCAGGACAACGACGACCTCGAGCTCTGCCCGCAGATGAAGCACTTCGCAGAGATGACCGACTTCGAGGTCTACTCCATCGTGAAGTACCTCCGGTCGCTGCCGCCCGTGAAGAACAAGGTGCTGCGCAGCGTCTGTCCTCCGCTCAAGACGAAGGAAGAGCAGACGGCCGGTAAGTGACGCGATGAGCACGAGCACGGTGGACCCGCGCTTCCGCGTGCTCTACCTGGCGGTGGCCGCGGTCACGGTGTTCCTGATCAAGGACGCGCGCGTGGCCGCGGGGATCACCGTCCTCCACATGGGCGCGTGGCTCGCGCTGGGGCACGGCGTGCAGCCGCTGGTGCGGCAGCTCACCAAGCTCTGGGCGTTCACGGCGTTCATCCTCGCGTCGTACGCGTTCACGTCGGAGGACAAGCTCGTCGACCACTGGACGCGGATCGATCTCGGGTTCGCGCACCTCCCGGTCAACCTGGGCGGGCTCGTGGCGGGCGTGCTCATGGTGCTGCGGGTCGTCACGGTGGTGCTCGCGTCGCGCATCGCGCGCACCGGGGACACGCGGGCGATCGCGCTCGGGCTGCGGAAGCTCGGGGCGCCGGACGTGATCGCGGCGTCGATGGACGCCGTGCTCGCGCTGCTCGGGACCGACGAGCGCATGCGCGGGCGCGGCGGCGGTGGCGGTGGCGGTGGCGGTGGCGGTGGTGGTGGCGGTGGACGCGGCGGGCAGAGCCGACGCGCCGTGCTCGCGGGCTTCTGGGCCGGGCTGAAGCGCATCGCGCGCGGCGACGTCGGCCCCATCGTCGCGCGCATGGACCGGCAGATCGCGCGCGCCGAGCAGTACGTCGACGAGATGGACGCCGAGACCGGCCGCCCCCCGCGCGACCGCGATCTCACCCGCGACATCGCCCTCATTGCAGGCCTCTCGCTCACGATGCTCGGCATCAAGGCGCTCAAGGTGCTCCCCAGCATCCCGTTCGCCCCCGGCCACAAGCTCGTGCTCCTCACGCCGCTCTACGTCGTGGCCGCGCTCCGCACGCGCACGCGCTTCGGCGCGACGCTCACGGGCCTCGTCATGGGGACCGTCGCGTTCCTGCTCGGAGACGGTCGCTACGGCATCTTCGAGATCCTGAAGCATGTCGCGCCCGGCATCCTCTGCGACCTCCTCGTTCCGGTCCTGTTGCGCACCCACGGAACGCGCCAGCCCGGCGCCTTCGCCTGGTCGGTGCTGGGCGGCTTGATGGGCCTCGGGCGCTTCGCCACCATCTTCACGATCACGCTCGCGGTCCAACCGCCGGCCGTGGCGTGGGCCTTTCTCGTACCCGGGCTCATCATCCACACCACGTTCGGGGTACTATCGGGGCTGGTCAGCTCACCCCTCATCCGGGCCATTCTCGTCCCGCGCGCGCCGCCAGTTGTGACACCCGATGTGATGAGCCCCGAGGGCCCGGAAGTGACAAGAGGAAAGCCATGACGAAGCTGGTCTCGGACGACGGACGAACGCACATCGAGTCCGCGCTCATGCGCGAGTCGCTCGTCGACCGCCGCGTGATCGCCAAGACGAGCTCGGAAGAAGAGTTCGCGATCATGCCCGACGTGGTGATGGTCGGCATCGGCGGCCAGTCGATCTTCGATCGCGGCAAGGGCGCGGTGCGGCCGCTCGTCGAGGAGCTGCGCCTCCTCCGCGAGGGGCGGAAACACAAGATGATCCTGTCGGTCGGCGGCGGCACGCGCGTGCGCCACACGATGAGCGTCGCGTTCGA
>JAYTHX010000160.1:0-16283 GCA_043732195.1 Polyangiaceae bacterium | reverse complement strand
GTCGCACGCGCCCGGTTCGGCCTGACGCTATCCGTCGCGCATGACGACCGGGGCGGGGGCGACGCTCTCGGCTTCCACGTCGCGCTCGAGCTCGAGCTCCGCGGCGACGTGGAGGGCCTCCGCGGTGCCGAGGTCGTCGACGCGGGGGACGACGCCGGTGACCGCCGTGATGAGGCGTTCGAGCGTCTCGAAGAAGCGCACCGCGCGCAGCGGGCCGTTCATCCAGCCGAGCGTGATGCAGTAGTTGCGGGTGTGCGGCGCCGCGTGGTGCAGCGCGTGGTGCTCGGGCGAGATGATGAGGTGCGCGCGCTGGAGCAGCTGCACGACGTAGGGGCGCTCGTCCTGATGGGCCCACTTGTGGATCTGGCTCGTGCACGCGTTGAACACGACGAGGCCGAGCAGCGCCATGCCGATGAAGACGTCGACCAGCGTGGCGGTGGCGGGACGAACGACGACGAGGCCGACCACGGCGACCGGGAACGAGAGGGTGAAGTTGTGGCCGTTCGTCTCCACGAAGTCGTGACGGGTGATCGCCTTCGCATCCACATGGTGGTGGCGGAACGTGCGGATCGCGAGCTTGCCGAAGAAGGGCGTTTCGGTGGAGCCCCAGGTATCGAACATCCAGTGCACGAAGCCGGAGGTGAAGTCGGCGGCGAGGATTCCGAGCAGCGCGGCCAGGGGGACCCACCAGCCGGACAGGACGTTGCACTGCAGGATATTGACGAGGAGCCAGGTACCGCAGACGAGCGTGCCCACCATCCCGGAGAGCTCGTAGATCCGGTGGGATCGTGCGTAGCCCGCCTCGAGCGTCGCCGCGTCTCGGTCTTCCCTCTCCAACGCCATACTTCTCTCTTCGCCTTTCTCGACTCGCCCGACGACGCCCTGTCCCAACCCCCAACCCCCGACCCCCGCAACTGCAAGGCCCTAGAATCGGCGGCTCGCAGCCGCAGATCAAGCCGTTCTGCAAAACTACGTCTCTGCACGGTCCGCGGATCGACTGGCGAATGGCGCTCCGGTAGGATGCGCTCCCACCGTGAAGCGCCCGCGCCCGCCGTTTCTCCTCCCCCTGGCCCTCCTCCTCTTCACCTCCCTCGCCTGCACGCCCGCGTCGGACGGCGCTCGCCCCGTCGCCCCGATCGCCTCCTCCGATCGCCCTGCGGAGCCCGGCTCCACCACGCGACCGGCCGACGTCGCCGACCCTGACGACGCCGCGATCCAGCGCGCCGGCCAGGAGTACCTCGACCTGCTCGTCGAGATCTCCCCCGAGACCGCGACGAGCCTCGGCCTGCACAAGAACGACGCCGAGCTCGACGACCGCACCATCGCCGGCCACGACCGCGGCGTGGAGCGCGAGGAGGTCATGCTGAAGGCGCTGAAGGAGCGCTTCAAGACGCCGAAGGCGAGCGCAGCCGCGCGGACCGACCTCGCGATGCTGATCGGCACCCTCGACGTCGACATCCGCACGAAGCGCGTGCAGCGGCCGCTCCAGCGCCAGCCGAACCTCTACGTCTCCCCGCTGAACGTGATCTTCCTCATGACCGCGCGTGACTATGCGCCGGCGGCGGAGCGCGCGCGCAACGTGGTGGCGCGGCTCGAAAAGGTGCCGAGCATCATCGCGGCGGCGAAGGCGAACCTGCTGAACCCGCCCCGGGTGTGGACCGAGGTCGGCGTCGATCGCGCGGCGAGCGCCAAGGCGTTCCTCGAGGCGCAGCGCCCGTTCCTGGTCGCCTCGCTGCCCGGCGAAGGCCTGCGGATCGACGCGGCGCTCAAGGCCTCGGTCAACGCGTACGAGGACTACAAGAGGTATCTCCAGAAGGAGGTGCTCCCGCGCTCCAACGGACGCTTCGCGGCGGGCCGCGAGCTCTTCGAGTTCCTGCTCAAGAACGACTACTTCCTCGAGGAGGGCGCGGACGACATCCTCGCGATGGGCAAGCGGCTCTTCACGGAGACGAACGCGCAGATGACCGAGGTGGCGAAGCGCCTCGACCCGAAGGCCAAGGGCTGGCCCGAGGTGGTGGCGCGACTCAAGGGCAATCACCCCACCGCCGACGGGCTGCTCGAGGCCTATCGCACCGAGGTCACGCGCGCGCGCACGTTCCTGATCCAGAAGGACGCGATCGAGCTGCCTCCCGGCGACGATCTCGACGTCATCGACACGCCGCCGTTCCTGCGCAGCACCGTGACCGCCGCCTACGACCAGCCGCCGCCGTTCGACACCACGACCACGAAGGGCTTCTTCTTCGTGACGCCCGTGGACAAGGCGCTCTCCAAGGCGAAGCAGGAGGAGATGCTGCGCGAGAACGATCACGGCGACCTCGTCGACACGTCCGTGCACGAGGCGTATCCCGGGCACCATCTGCAGCTCTCGTTCGCGCGGCGGCATCCCTCGCTGATCCGCAAGTCCCTCGACTACGCGATCTTCTCCGAGGGCTGGGCCCTGTACTCCGAGGAGCTGATGGCGGAGCTCGGCTACTACACCGACGAGGAGCGCCTGCTCCAGCTCGAATGGACGCTCGTGCGCGCGGCGCGCGTCGTGATCGACGTCGGCCTCCACGTCTCCGACATGACGTTCGATCAGGCGGTGAAGATGCTCACCGACGACGTCCATCTCGAGCGCCAGCTCGCGCTCTCCGAGGTGAAGCGCTACGCGATGAGCCCGACGCAGCCGCTCGCGTACCTCACCGGCCGCCAGATGATCTTCAAGATGCGCGAGCGCTACAAGCAGCGCGAGGGCACGAAGTTCACGCTGAAGCGTTTCCACACCGACGTGCTGATGCGCGCGACGGTGCCGCCCAGCCTCATGGCGCGCGAGATCTTCGGCGGCTGACGCCGCGCGCGCGGCCGTGCTAGATCCGCGCAGGTCATGCTCTATTCCCGCGCTCTCATCCCCACCGTCAAGGAAGCTCCCGCGGACGCCGCGAACGCGAGCCACACGCTGCTCGTACGCGGCGGCTACATCCGCAAGGTCGGCGCGGGGTTCTACGATTTTCTCCCGCTCGGCCTCCGCGTGCTCCGCAAGATCGAGTCGATCGTGCGCGAGGAGATGAACCGCGCCGGCGCGCAGGAGATCCTGATGCCCGCGCTCCTCCCCGCCGAGTACTTCAAGGAGACCGGGCGCTGGGACGTCTACGGCGACACGCTGTTCCGCCTCAAGGACCGCAAGGGCGGCGAGTTCCACCTCGGCCCCACGCACGAGGAGATCGTCACCGACATCGCGCGCCGCGAGATCAAGAGCTGGCGCGACATGCCGATGAACCTGTACCAGGTGCAGTCGAAGTACCGCGACGAGCCCCGCCCCCGCGGCGGCCTCCTGCGCTGCCGCGAGTTCCTCATGAAGGACGCGTACTCCTTCGACGTCGACGAGGAGTCGGCCAAGGCCAGCTACGAGGTCATGCGCAAGGCGTACTGCGCCGTGTTCGACCGCATCGGCCTCACGTACCGCATGGTGGCGGCCGATCCCGGCGCCATCGGCGGTTCGACCAGCGCCGAGTTCCAGGTCCTCGCCGACTCGGGTGAGGACGCGATCGTCGCGTGCGACACGTGCGACTACGCGGCGAACGTCGAGATCGCCACGGCTTCCAGCGCCAGCGTCGCCGAGTCCGCGCTGAGCACCGAGGCCGAGGCCGAGCGGGCGAAGGTCGCGACCCCGAAGGTCGGCACCATCGACGACGTGTCGAAGTTCCTGAGCCTCCCCAAGGAGAAGTTCCTCAAGTCCCTCGTGTACCTCGCGAACAAGGAGCTCGTCCTCGCGGTGGTACGCGGCGATCACGACCTCAACGAGATCCGCCTCGCGCGTCACCTCGGCGTGGGCGAGGTGTTCATGGCCACCGAGGCCGACGTGCTGAAGGCGACAGGCGCCGCGGTCGGCTTCGCCGGTCCGGTCGGCTTCAAGGGCAAGATCGTCGTCGACCGCGCGGCCGCACAGGTGAAGAACGCCGCGACCGGCGCGAACGAGACCGACCAGCACTTCACGGGCGTGAACCTCGGGCGCGACTGGCAGGGCGACGTGGCGGACATCCGCCTCGCCGCCACCGGCGACCTCTGCCCGAACTGCGAAGGCGGCCATCTCAAGAGCTACAAGGGCATCGAGGGCGGGCACATCTTCATCCTCGGCACCCGCTACTCGGCGCAGATGGGCGCGCTCTACAGCGACGAGAAGCAGGAAAAGAAGCCGATCGTGATGGGCTGCTACGGCATCGGCGTGTCGCGCCTCATCGCCTCCGCCATCGAGCAGAACCACGACGAGAACGGCATCAAGTGGCCGATGAGCATCGCGCCTTACCAGGTGCAGCTCGTCACGCTGGGCAAGGAAGAAAACGTCGCCGCCGAGGCGAAGAAGCTCTACGACGCGCTCTCCGCGCAGGGCCTCGACGTCCTGTGGGACGACCGCGACGAGCGCCCGGGCGTGAAGTTCAAGGACGCCGATCTCCTCGGCATGCCGCTGCGCATCACCATCGGCGCGAAATCCCTGGCGAACGGCAACATCGAGCTCAAGGCCCGCACCGAGACCGACCCCAAGAAGGCCGAGCTCGTGCCCGTCGCCGACGCCGCGCGCGTCATCGGGGAGCGTGTGAAGGCGGCCCTTGGGCGCTGATCGCGGCGGCTCGCGCGGCGCGTGCGGCGCGAGCCTGTTTCTGTACTGCTTCCAGGTCCCGTGAGGCCGCGGCGTCGTCGTAGTAGCTTGGGCCGATGAACGCGCTGGCGCTCGAGCGCGTGACGAAGACGTTCGCCGGACGAACCGTCATCCACGAGACGTCGCTCGCGGTGAAGGACGGCGAGCGCCTCGCGCTCATCGGGCCGAGCGGCTCGGGGAAGTCGACCCTGCTGCGCATGATCCTCGGGCTGGTCGTGCCCGACGGCGGCGCGGTGCGCGTCGGCGACGTCGTGGTCACCCCCGCCACCGCGCGCGACGTGCGGCGCCGCGTCGGGTACGTCATCCAGGACGGCGGGCTCTTCCCTCACCTCACCGCGCGCGACAACGTCACGCTCGTGGCGCGGCTCGGCGGTGATCTGACGCCGGAGCGGCTCGAGGCGCGCGTGGCCGAGCTCGCGGCGATCGTCCGCCTCGACGACGCGCGGCTCGACCGCCATCCGCGCCAGCTCTCCGGAGGCGAGCGCCAGCGCGTCGGGCTCATGCGCGCGCTCGTGCTCGATCCGCAGCTGCTCCTGCTCGACGAGCCGCTCGGCGCGCTCGATCCCATCGTGCGCGCGGCGCTCCAGGAGGATCTGAAGCGCGTCTTCGAGGCGCTCGGCAAATCGGTGCTCGTCGTCACGCACGACATGGCCGAGGCCGCCTACCTCGCGGGCACGATCGCGGTCATGCGCGACGGCGCCGTGCTGCAACACGGCACCATGAAGGAGCTCGTGGAGACGCCGGCGCATCCGTTCGTCGCCGAGTTCCTGGGGGCGCAGCGCAGCCTCATTGAGGCGCTGCGATGAGGCCGCGCCTCGCGACGTGGCTCGCGATCGTACTGGCGCTGTTGCTCGGCGCGGAGCGCGTCGCGAGCGCCGCGCCCGCGCTGCGTGTGGGGTCGAAGCGCTTCGTCGAGTCGTACATCCTGGCCGAGATCGTCACCCAGCTCGCGAAGGCCGAGGGCGCGACCGCGGAGCACGCGCTCGGCCTCGGCGGCACCGCCGTGGTGTTCCGGGCCATCGAGGACGGCGCCATCGACGTCTACCCCGAGTACACCGGCACGCTCGCCGAGGCGGTGGTCAAGAACGGCGCCGCCGATCTCCCGGCCCTGCGCGCCGCGCTCGCGGGCCGCGGTCTCGCGCTGTCCGAGCCGCTCGGCTTCGAGAACACGTACGCCCTCGCCGTCACGAAGGCGCTCGCCACGAAGCTCGGGCTCTCGAAGGTCTCCGATCTCGCGGGCCATCCCGAGCTACGCGTGGCCCTGAGCCACGAGTTCGTGGGCCGGCGCGACGGCTGGCCGGGGCTCGCCGAGCGCTACGGCCTGCACCCCACCACGCTCTCGGCCATCGATCACGCGCTCGCCTACGAGGCGATCCACGGAGGCGATGCCGACGTGGTCGACGTCTACACGACCGACGCCAAGATCGCGCGCTTCGATCTCGTCGTCCTCGGGGACGACCGCCATTTCTTCCCGCCCTACGACGCCGTGCTCGTCTACCGCGCCGATCTGCCGAAGCGGGTACCGGCGTTCGAGCGCGTCTTGCAGCGCATTCAGCGCTCGATCGACGCGGCCGCGATGCAGCGCATGAACGCGCGCGCCGAGCTCGACAACGTGCCGTTCGCGCGCGTCGCCTCCGACTCGCTGGGAGCGAGCGTGATCACGGCCGGCTCGGCGCAGCGCGCTGGGCTCCTCGGCGGCACGCTGGAGGTGATCGAGCGGCACGGACCGCGTCACGTCATGCTCGTCGCGGTCTCGCTCGCGCTCTCGACGCTGCTCGGTGTGCCGCTCGGTATCCTCGCCTACAGCCGGCGACGGCTCGGCGCGGTGGTGCTCGGCGTCGCGGGGGTGGTGCAGACCATCCCGTCGCTCGCGCTCTTCTGCTTCTTCATCCCGCTGCTCGGGATCGGGCCGGTCCCCGCGCTCGCCGCGCTGTTCCTCTACGGGCTCCTGCCGATCGTGCGCAACACGCACGCCGGCCTCGCGTCGATCCCGGCCGACCTGCGCGAGGCAGCAGTGGCGATCGGCCTCTCACCGGCGGAGCGCCTCCGGCACGTCGAGCTGCCGCTCGCTTCACGCACCATCCTCGCCGGCATCAAGACGAGCGCCGTCGTGGGCGTGGGCAGCGCCACCATCGCAGCGTTCATCGGCGCCGGCGGCTTCGGTGAGCCGATCAGCACCGGCCTCTCGCTGAACGACGTGCCGACCATCCTGGAGGGCTCGATCCCAGCCGCCGGCCTCGCGCTGGTGGTCGAGGGGCTGTTCCTCCTGCTCGAGCGCGCGCTCATCCCTCGCGGGCTGCAGTCACCGGCCTGAGACGGAGCTCGCCCGCGGTCACCTTCGTCACCGTGCCGTCGGCGGTGCGGACGAGGAGACGGCCCTCGAGATCGATGCCGCAGCCCGTACCGCGCAGCGGCGAGTCCGTGCTCTCCACCGCCCGACCGGCGAGCGCATCGTGCTTCGAGAGCCGGGCGTGCACAAGCCCCAGGCCACGCGCGGCCGCCAGGGCGACGTCCCGCTCGAGGCCTGCCAGCACGTCGGCCAGGACGACGGCGCGATCGAGATCCGCCCCGCCCTCCAGCGCGATCGAGGTGGCGATCGCCGACAGCTCGTCGGGCAGCGAGCGGCCGAGCACGTTGATGCCGATGCCCGCGATCACGTACTCGACCTTCGCGCCCGATAGCGCCGACTCGACGAGGATGCCGGCCACCTTCTTGCCGCGCACCAGCACGTCGTTCGGCCACTTCACGACCACGTCAGCATCGTGCGCGGGACCGAGCGCCTTCGCCACCGCGTCGCGCACCGCGAGCCCGCACACCAGGGAGAGCGGCGGCACCCGCGCGGGCGGACAGTCGAGGCGCAGCAGCACGGAGAACAGGAGGTTGTCGCCGCGCGGCGAGGTCCACACGCGGCCCTGCCGACCGCGACCGGCAGTCTGCGACTCCGCGAGCCACGTCGCGCCGTGCGGCGATCCCTGGCGGGCGCCGCGTTTTGCATCGTCGTTCGTCGACGCCGTCTCCTCGGTCACGACCAGCGGGGCGCCCAGGCCGAGGCCGCGGGCCGCGATGACGGCGGGCGCGCGGGCGAGATCCGCCGCGAAGGCCCGCTCGCCGGGCCCGTCCGCAGCGATCATCCGAGGAAGTCGAGGCCGACGTCTGCCGCCGGCGTCGAGTGGGTGAGCGCGCCGACACTGATGGCGTCGACCCCGGCCCTCGCGAGCTCGGGAATGCGCTCGAGCGTGATGCCGCCCGATGCCTCGAGGAGCGCGCGGCCGCGGGTGCGCCGGACGGCCTCCTCGACGGTCGGGGTGTCCATGTTGTCGAGGAGCACGATGTCGGCGGAGGCCGCGAGGGCGACCTCCAGCTGCTCGAGCGAGTCGACCTCGCACTCGATCCGGCTCGTGTGCGGGGCCCGGGCGCGCGCCGCCTCGATGGCCTCGCGCACGCCGCCCGCCGCGACGATGTGGTTGTCCTTGATGAGCACCGCCGAGCCGAGGTCGTTGCGGTGGTTGTGCCCGCCGCCGCGCCGGACCGCGTAGCGCTCGAGCAGGCGAAGCCCCGGCGTGGTCTTGCGGGTGTCCGTGATGCGCGTCCTCGAGCCCGCCGGGAGGGCGTCGACATAGCGACGCGTCGCCGTCGAGATCCCGCACATCCGCTGGATGAAGTTGAGGGCCACGCGCTCGCCCATGAGAATGCTGCGCGCGTTGCCCTCGACGCGCCAGAGGACGGTGCCAGGCTCGACGCGGGCGCCCTCCGCCGCCCTGGCCTCGAACCTGAGCGTGGGGTCGACCAGCGCAAAGACGCGTTCGGCCACGGGAATTCCGCTCGCGACGAGGGCCTTGCGGGCCACGCCGTCCGCGGTGACGACCGCGCTGGCAGGGACGCAGGCCTCGGTGGTGACGTCGCCAGCGCCGAGGTCCTCGGCGAGCGCGCGACGGAGGAGGTCATCGATGAGCGCAAGGGGGACGTCGAATGTCACGGCCGGGGAAGCTACCCGAACCGCCGCGGGCTGTCTCGGCGCGCGATTTCCACGCATTCCTTGCGGGTTTTGCGGCCACGCGCCACCATGACAGGGTCATGTCCGCCACGATCCTCGTCGTGGAGGACGACGCGACGGTCGCCGAGACCATCCGCGAAGTCCTCATCGCCGCAGGCTACGACGTGCCCGAGACCGCCTCGTCTGGCGTCCGGGCGCTGGAGGTGGCGGCGCGCATGAAGCCGGCGCTCGCGCTGATGGACGTGCACCTCGACGGCGCGATGGACGGGATCGAGACCGCGACTCGACTGCGGCAGCTCGGCAACACGCGCGTGATCTACATCACCGGCTTCGCCGAGGACGACACCCTGCGCCGCGCCAAGCAGACCGCGCCGCTCGGCTACCTCAAGAAGCCGTTCAACTCGCGCGAGCTCCGTATCGCCGTCGAGATCGCGCTCCACCAGGCGGCTCTCGAGGACGCGCTCGCGACGCGCGAGCGCCGCTTCGCGACCACGCTCCACTCCATCGCCGACGCGGTGCTGACCACCGACGCGAACGACCGCGTCCTGTTCCTGAACCCGGCGGCGGCCGCGATCATCGGCGTCGACGACGGGACGGCCATCGGCCGCAAGGTGGACGAGGTGGTGCGCTTCGTCGACGCCCGGGGCAACGCGCTGCCCACGCTCACGAGGCTCACGCCCGCAGGTCTTTCGCGGCTCGACGCGCTGCCGCGCCACGCTCGCCTCGTCACGACGCGCCCCGGGGTCACGCCCGCCGTCGACATCGAGATCGAAGGGAGCGTCTCTCCCATCGCCCTCGACAGCGGACAGAGCTTCGGCACGGTCATGGTCTTTCGCGACGTGAGCGAGCGCCGCAAGCTCGAACGTCGCCTGGGCATGACCGAGCGGATGGCAGCCATCGGCACCATGGCGGCGGGCATGCAGCACGAGATCAACAACCCGCTCGCCTCGATCGTCGCGAACGTGCAGTTCACGCTGGAGGCGCTGCGCAACGCCAAGGATGGGAAGCTCACCCCGGAGCACGTCGCCGAGCTGGTGACCGCGCTCGAGGATGCCGCGGAGGGAGGCGAGCGCGTTCGCCAGAGCGTCGCGAACCTGCGCCACTTCAGCCGCAGCGCCGAGTCGGCCGAGGCGCCGCTCGACGTCACGGTCGCGATCGACGAGGCGGTGCGCATGACTGCGCACGCGGTGCGTCACCACGCGACGGTCCGCAAGGAGTACGGGGCGGCCCCGCGTGTGCTCGCCGAAGAAGGTCAGCTCGCGCGCGTCTTCATGAACCTCCTGCTCAACGCCGCCCAGGCGACGGGCGACGGCGGCGCCGCGAACCACACCATCGTGCTCCGCACCCGGACCGATGCGGCGGGCCGCTCGGTCGCCGAGGTCACGGACGACGGCCCGGGCATGGCCGACGAGACGCTGCACCGGATCTTCGATCCGTTCTTCACGACCGCGCTGGAGAACGCCGAGATCGGGCTCGGCCTGGCGATCTGCCACAGCATCGTGACATCGCTCGGCGGCGACATCGACGTCTACAGTGAGCTCGGTAAGGGCACGACGTTCCGCGTCTCGCTGCCCCCCGCAAAGACCTTCTCACCGCCCGCGCCACGGCGTTCGCCCACGCTGCCTCCGCCGGCTCGCACCACGGGTCAGCGCGCGCGCGTGCTCGTCGTGGACGACGAGATCGCCATCGGCAAGGCGATCCGACGCATCCTCGTGAACGATCACGACGTGACGCTCGAGTCGGACGCGCGCGTGGCGCTGGAGCGGCTGACGCACGAGACGTTCGACGTGGTCTTCTGCGATCTCATGATGCCCAACATGAGCGGCATGGACTTCTTCGACGCGCTCGCGATGCGCTCGCCGGACCAGGCTGCGCGCATCGTGTTCCTCACGGGCGGCGCGTTCTCCCGCCGCTCCGAGGAGTTCCTGCGCGAGAGCCACAACGTGTGCCTCCCGAAGCCCTTCTCGCGCGAAGCCGTGAGCTCGGTGGTCCGCAACATGATCGCCCCGCCACCCTGACCCGCTACCAGCGCTCGATGCGCCAGCCTCGTTTCTTGGCGAGGCGCTGGAGGCGCGGGTCGGGGTTGACGATCACCGGCTCCGCGACCACCTCGAGCAGCGGGAGGTCGGTGAACGAGTCGGTGTAGAACGTGGCCGCGGAGAGCTCGAAGCCCTGCGCCTCCGCGAGGCGGCGCGCGCGGACGATCTTGCCGTCGCCGAGGCAGAGCGGGTCGACGAACCGGCCGGTGAAGAGGCCCTGCGGCCCGACCTCGAGCTCGCTCGCGACGACGTGATCGATGCCGAGGCGGCGCGCGAGCGGCCACGCGACGTAAGGCGAGGCGCCGGTGACGATCGCGAGGAGGTCGCCCCGCTCGCGGTGGTGCTCGACCGCACGCCGACCCAGATCGCACACGTGGGTCTCGACGTAGCGGCGGAACCAGTCGTCGCAGCGCGCGGCCATCGCGGCCTCGGGCGTGCCCTCGAGCACGCGCAGCGCGCGCGTCGCCACCTCCGGCGCGTCGATCATGCCCATGGTGTACTGCGTGACCCAGTAGAGGACGCGCAGGAGATCGCGCCGCGTGGCCTCGCCGATCGACCGCTGGTAGCGCACGTACAAGGAGAGGGTCTCCTTGCGCACCAACGTGCGATCCATGTCGAAGAGCGCCGCCCGCATCGCGCCGCTAGCCTAGTACAAACGATAGCCGCGACCGAGGACCTCGCTGAAGACGTTGCACGAGGCGTGGAAGGCGACGCCCGCGCCGATGCCGCCGGTGCGGGCGCGCAGCCAGCCGAACGCGAGTGACGGGAAGAAGACCGCGAGGCGCGCAGGCTCGCGGATGGTCGCGAAATGGCCGAGCGCGAAGATCACGCTCGACACGATCAGCGCCGGCCCCACGCTCGCGCCGAGCACGCGGATGCGCTGCGGGAACGCCTCGTCGAGCCGGGACTGGAGGTAGCCGCGATAGAACGCCTCCTCGGGGAGCGCGATGATCACGAGCTGACCGAAGATCTCGTTCAGCGCCTCCCACACCTGCACGTGCAGCCCGAAGTGCCCCTTCGCATGCCAGAACGTGCGCCAGCCCAAGAAGAACGGCACGAACGTGACGGCCGCGAAGAGCGCCGCCCAGAACAGCGCCGTGCCCACGCTGCGCACCAGGCGAACGCGATCGATCGGCCCCGGCAGCACGACGCCGCCCAGCGCGAGGCCCGAGCGCTCGACCCGCGCGTCGTCGCCGCGCCACACGAGCGCCCAGGTCGCGCCGAGGAAGAGAAAGCCCACCGCGGTGGCCACGTAGCGATCGGGCAGGAACGCCGACGCCGCCGTCACCAACCCCGTCACGATCGCCGAGACCACGAGCGCCTCGATCAGCGGACGCGACCGCTCCGGCTGCGGCGCGGCGATGTCGGTCACTGGGTGCGGCAGACGATGCGCGCCGCGAAGACCTCGGGCGGCGCCTTCGCCGCGTCCGCGTCCTGCCACGCGACGCTCCACTCGTTTTTCTTCGCGCCCGCGGAGAGCGACGGACGCGGATTGTTGTTGTCGAAGACCTTCAGCAGCGTGCTGGGCTGGCTCACGCCGTCACGCGAGAGAAATACCATCTTCATGTAGCCCTTCTCGTAGTACGTGATCGCGACCTGCCCATCGTTCGCGGCGATCGAGGGCCGCCCGCCCTTCTCGGTGAACTTGTTGTGCCACTGCACCTTGCCGACGTTCGGGTCGATGGCGGCCACCGAGGCCCCGCCCTGCTCGTGGTGCCACACCACGAAGCAGCCCTCGGTGCCGCACGCGATGGCGGGGGCATCGGCCGGCGACTTGTCGGCGCTCACCGGCTTCACGTCGCCGAAGACGCGCGACTCGCGGTTCAACTCCTTCGACTCGGGGAGCCCGTTCTGCTTGTCCAGCTCGGCGAGCGGGACGCGGAGGCGCACGATCGCGCGCTCCTTGTCCTTGTCGGTCTCGAGCCGGTACGCGACGATCAGCGCGTCGGCGGCGACCGCCACGCTCGGGTAGCGCACGCGCGGGGGCGTCTGCTTCGTCTTCGGCGCCGCATAGTAGTCGGTGAGGCGGGTCTCGGGTGAGAGCGTGTCGAGCTCGTTGGAGAGCGCGCGCGTGAAGAGGTCGTACTCCTTCTCCTTGTCGCGATCGTCCTGCCAGACCACGAAGAAGCCCTTGGGGGCACGCTCGATCGAGGGCCAGTAGTCGCCCGGGCGATTCGCGGCGCCGACCATGTGGCTGCCGCCGTTCTTGCCATCGATGCGGCCGTCGGCGTCGAGGAAGCGAACGCGCACGCCCGCCTCCTTGCCCGACTTGTCCCAGTACAGCATCGCCGTGCGATCGGCGTCGGCGCTCTGCGAGGCGAGCTGCGGGCGCTGCGCATCGGTGGCCTCGGGCGTGAGATCGCGCACCGGGCCGATCGGCTTGCCGGTGTCGTTGAGGAGGACGCCGTAGACGTGGTCGTGCTCGCGGAGCGCGTGGTCGTCGGTCCACGTGACGAGCATGCCCTTGGGGGTGGTGCGAACGGCGGGGCGCTCGGCCCGGCGCTCGGTGCCGAAGCGCGGGCGCGAGAACGCGGCGACCTTGCAGATGCCCGTGGCCTCCTTGCTCGCGACGAACCTGAACTGCTCGCCGTAGACGCGGGCGACGACCGCCCCGGGCGGACCGAGCGCGCTCGCGTCGGCGAGCTTCTTCTGCGCGCCTGGAAGATCCCCCGACGTGAAGAGCCGCTGCGCCTCGGCGATGGCGGGCGCCCACTTCGGCTCCTCGGCGACGGGACCGGTGCCGCCCGTGCCCGACGGGGCAGCGCTCGGCGTGGCCGAGGCCGTGGACTGCACCACTGGCGTGAACACCTGGGGATTGAGGAAGCGCAGCCAGACGAGGATCGCGCCGGAGATGCTTCCCGCCAGGAACGTCGCGCTGAGCACCACGCGCACCGGCGAGGTGCGGGAGCGCGGGGCGGGCGTCTCGCGGTCGCCCGCGGGCGGGACCTCGCCCGACTGGCGCTGGAGCAGCGACGCATCGCTCGCCACGCTGCCGTTCCGGCCGCCCCGCGCCGGACCGCGGTTCGAGGGCGGCCCCGGCATCTGCTGGAGGGTGGCCTCGACGGTGTCGGCGACGAGCTGGAGCTCCCCTTCCCCCGGCACCGCGGCGCGCACCGCGGGCGGGTGCTTGCCCGAGCCGCTGCTCATGTTGACGTTGGGGAAGCTGGCGCTCGAGGCGGGGCGATGGCCCCACGACTCCACGAATGCATCGGCGAGCTCGCGCGCGCCCTGGTAGCGGCGATCGGGGTCGCGCTCGAGGCACTTGCGGAACCACGCATCGAGCGCGGGCGGGAGATCGGCGCGCGCCGACGAGGGGACCGGAATGGGCCCGGTGGCGATGGCGGCAAACGTCATCGCCACGCCCTGATCCATGTTCCAGACGGGCCGGCCGATGAGGCACTCGTAGGCCATGCAGCCGAGCGCCCAGAGATCGGCGCGGTGGTCGACGTTGCCCTGCCCCTTCACCTGCTCCGGCGACATGTACGCCGGCGTCCCGAAGACCGCGCCCTCGCGCGTGAGGCGCTTGGCCGCCTTCTCCTCTGGGTTCACGGGCGCGTAGAACTTGGCGAGGCCGAAATCGAGGATCTTGATGACGTCGTCACCGTCCTCGCCCGTGGTGAGGAAGATGTTCTCGGGCTTGAGGTCGCGATGCACGATGCCGGCGCCGTGCGCCTTCACCAGGCCGCGCGCGGTGTGGACGATGACGCGGATCGTGGTATCGACGTCGATGATGCGGACCCGCGCCATCCGGTCGTAGAGCGACTCGCCCTCGAGGAGCTCCATCGCGATGAACGGGCGTCCGTCGTCGAGACGGCCCGAATCGTAGACGTCGACGATGTAAGGGCTCTTCACGCTGGCCGCGGCGCGGGCCTCGCGGAAGAAGCGCTCGATCACGATGGTCGACGCGGCAAGCTCCGACGCGAGGATCTTTACTGCGACCTTCTTGCCGAGGGAGAGCTGCTCCGCCTCGTAGACGGCCGCCATTCCCCCGCGGCCGATCTCACGCGCCACCCGGTACTTGCCGACCAGGAGGGTCCCGACCGGGATCTTCGACTCGTTGGCGGACATCGCGACGGCTCGAAAAATGCTACGCCGTTTCGTCGAGAAACGAAAAGGCTATGTGCTTCGATGTGCTTCGATGGCCTCCGATGGGTTTCACCGGAGACGAGAAGCAGGCCCGGCTCGTGGCGATCGGCGAGATCGCGGCCGAAGTGGCCCACGAGCTGCGGAATGCCCTGCAAATCATCTCCGCCAACGTGTATCTGGCGAAACAGGACCTGACGAAGAGCGAGCCGCATCTCGGGAAGATCGAGCGCAGCGCCCGCCTCGCCCACGGGATCGTCGACGATCTGATGGCCCTGGCGCGCGGCGAGCCGGCCCACGCCGAGCCGGTGCTCTTCGCGGAGGTGGTGGTGGCCTCCCGGGAGGACCTGCCCGAGAGCGGCGCGACCTACGACGACCGCATCGATCCCGTGCGGCTCGAGGTGCGCGCCCACCAGGGTCTGCTCGCCCGCTGCCTGCACGTGCTCTACGAGAACGCGATCGCCGCGAGCGCCCCGCGCGCTCCCACCATCGTGACGCGCGCCTGGGCGGAGAACGGACGCGTCGTCATCGAGGTCGCCGACGACGGGCCCGGCGTCCCGGCGGCGATCGCCAGCACCATCTTCGAGCCGCTCGTGACCGCGCGCGCCGGCGGAACGGGCCTGGGTCTGGCGCTGGCGCGGCGGGTGGTGGCCGCGCACGCGGGGACGATCGCGCTGCTCGACAACGGCGAGGGGCATAGCGGCGCCACCTTCCGTGTCGAGCTACCGGAGAAGAACGGATGACGAAGAAGTGGGCGATCGTCGTGGGATGCGCAGCGGCGGCCGCCGTCGTGCTGTGGTTCACGCTGTTTCGCCCCTCGGAGGAGGAGCGCGTGCGCAAGGTGCTCGATCGCTTCGCGAAGGCGGTGGTGATCAAGAGCGACGACACCATCCTCTCGCGCACCGGGCGCCTCCGCGCGGAGCTGAAGGCGACGGTGACGGACGACGTCTACGTCGACGTGTCGGATCTCGGGATCCGCGTCACGAGCCGCGCGGCGCTGGTCGAGGACGCGACCAAGGCCGGCCTGGTCTTCCAGTCCGCGGACTGCTCGCTGACCGGCATGACCATCAAGATCGACGCCACCGCGTCCTCCGCCAAGGTCGACGCGCTCGCGGTCGTGACCGGCGAGCGCGGGGGCGAGCGGCGGGTCGACAGGCGGCCGGTGCACTTTCTCCTGCGAAAAGACGGCGATTGGCGCATCACGACGATCGATGTCGCGCCCGCCCGGCCGGAGTGACATTGCGGAGATCCTCAGTCTTGAGCCTGGGGCCCTTCGCCACGTTGACGTCACGGCAGGGCTTTGTATGTCTTGGCGATGAGCGACGCCCACGTTAGCTGGCCCAAGGTCTGCCGCTGCGGGGCGTCGTGGACGGTCGACTCCTGGGCCACGCTCGCCCTGGTCGGCTACGCGGACGGCGCCGAGGACGGCGAGATCGAGCTGCGCAACTGCCGCTGCGGCTCGACCCTCGCCGTGAAGCGCGAGTCCACCGGCCGGCAGTAGGTCAGCCCGTCAGCCCGTCTGCCCGTCTGCCCG
>JAYTHX010000159.1:0-5501 GCA_043732195.1 Polyangiaceae bacterium | reverse complement strand
CCGCGCTGCACCACCGAGGCCGGCACCACGAGCGCGCCCTTCATGATGGTGAGCTTCATCCGCGCCTTGACGAACGCGTTCGGCCACAGCACGTGGTCGGGGTTCGGGAACACCGCCTTCAGGCGGATGGTGGCGGTCTGCGCGTTCACCTGGTTGTCGACGAGCAGGAGCTCGCCGGTCGCGAGCTTCTGGACGCCGTCGCGGGCGTACGACTCGACGCTCACCTTGCCGGCCGCGAGCGCCTTCTGCACGCGCGGGAGATCGTCCTGCGGCAGCGTGTAGACCACGGCGATGGGGTCGATCTGCGTGATGATCACGATGCCGTTCGTGTCGGCGGCGTGCACGAGGTTACCGGGATCGACCTGGCGGAGGCCGGTGACGCCGTCGATGGGCGAGGTGATGCGCGCGTAGTCGAGGTTCAGGCGCGCGCTCTCGATCTGCGCGCCGTCGGCGCGGACCGCCGCCTCCAGCTGGTCGACCGCGGTGCGCTGGTCGTCGACCTGCTGCTGCGGGATGAGGTTGCCTTGCTGCAGCGTCTCGTAGCGAGCGAGGTTCAGCTTGCCGTTGCGGAGCTGCGCGTCGTCGCGGAAGCGCGAGGCCTCCGCGGTGTGGAGCTGGATGGCGAACGGCCGCGCATCCACCTGCGCGATGACGTCGCCCTTCTTCACCGCCTGGCCTTCGGTGAAGAGGACCTTCTCGAGCCGGCCGTCGACCTGGGACTTCTGCGTGACGGTGGCGAGCGGGGTGACGGTCCCGAGGCCCTCGAGGATCACCGGGACGTCCTTGCGTGTGACCACCGCGGTGGTGACCGGGATCACGCGCTCGCCCCCGCCGCCTGCGGAGCCCGAGCCGGCCGGGCCCGCGCCGCCGCCGGCGCGCGCGCTCTGGTTGCGCATGAAGAGGATGACCCCCACGATCAACGCCGCCCCGAGCACGGCCACCACGAGTCGAACGGTCTTCGTCATCGCTGTCCCAAGGCGGCGAGGAGATCGGCGCGCGCCGACGAGAGGTTGTAGTTCGCCTGGACCGCCTGCGCCTGCGCGGTGGTGAGCGCCAGCTGCGCGTCGCCGAGCTCGATCGGGCTGCCCACGCCGGATGCGTAGCGTCCCTCCGCGAGCCGCAGTCGCTCGCGGGCATTCGTGACCGCCTCGGTGGTCGCGGTCTGCGAGGCCTTGGCGGCGCGGATGCCGAGCTGCGCCTGCTGGATGTCGACGCGGATCTGGAGCTTCGCGCCGTCGGTCTGCGCGCGCGATGCGTCGGCGTTTGCCTCGGCCTCACGCACCTGACCGTGCGTGAGCCACCCCTGGAAGAGGGGCCACGCTGCGGTGACGCCGATGTTCCAGGCGGGGCCGAGGCTGCCGAGATCGGTGCCGGTCTCCGACGCGCCGGCGGCCGCGGAGAGCGTGGGGCCATAGTTTCCGCGGAACGCCTTGGCGGTGAGCTCGAACGACTCGCGCTGCTTCTCGTAGACGACGATCTCCGGGCGCGCGCCGTACGCCTTGATCACGAGGCGGTCGGTGGTGAAGTCCTCGCCGTCGACCGGGGGCAGCTCGTCGTCGGTGACGTCGTAGTCGACGTCGTCGACTTGCCCGATCGCGCGACCGAGCTGCGCGCGCGCCACCGCGTAGGCGTTCTCCGAGCTGATGAGCGAGAGGCGCGCGAAGGCGACGTCGGTGCTGGCCTGCGCGAGATCGATCGCGGGGCGCGTGCCGACCTGCACGAAGCCCTGGATCTGAGCGAGGTGCTTCTGGAAGTTGTCGAGCGACTCGCGCGCGACCACCACCAGCGCCTTCTGCGCGCGCGCCGTGAAGTACGAGCGCCGCACGTCCTGCACCACCGTGCGCGTCGCCATTTTCTCGTTGGCGGCGAACGACTCGACGAGCCGGCTTGCCGCCCGCGAGCGGTTGTACGTGCTGCCGAAGTCCCAGATGAGCTGCGTGGCGTTGCCGCCGAACGTGAAGACATCCACGCCCGCCGAGTCGGTGCTCCCGGTGATGGAGGTGGGCGTGCTGCCGACGGTCGTGCCGGTGGTGGTGCCCCCGACGCCGGTGGTGGTCGCGATGCCGCGCCCGCCGAAGCTCGCGCTTCGCACGCGCTGGTACGACGCGGTGGCGGTCAGCTGCGGATAGAACAGCTGCTTCGACTGCGTCGCGCGGCCCTCTGCGGCCGCGGTCTGTGCGCGGGCCTGCTGGAGGGTGGGCTGGTTGTTTCGCGCGAGCTGCACCGCGTCGTCGAGTCGCAGCACGCGCTGCGGCGGCGCCTCGGCGAGAGCCGCCTGCATCAGGATGGGGAGGAGAAGCGACGCGAGCATCGAGGTGCGCGCCGCGTGACCGCAACAAGCACGCCACCTGCGGGCGAGGCGCGCGGTGCCGGTTTGTCGGCGCGGATGCAGCCCCGCTCCGCCGCGAACCGTTCCCGTTCTGAACAGGTGTCCGGAATCGGTACGTCCTCGGCCGTGCTCGATCGCGCTGATCGCCCTGTTTTTCAGGGTTCTGGACGCGGGAATCACCCTTGCGAGAGCGGGACGTGGACCGCTATGAATCGTCTCATCCGGTACCGGATGCTCACCATCGTGCTGCTCGGCGTCCTCACGTCAGCGCTCTCCGTCGTGGCGCTCGTGCAGCTGCTGACGACGAGCACTGCGCAGCGTGTCGAGCGCGCGCGTGATGCGCTGACGGAGGAGGTCGACCGGCTCGCGCGCACGCCGTCCGAGCTGACGGAGCCGATCCGCTCCGGGATCATCGCGATGCGCGGCGGCGTGTGGGTCGGCGACACGCCCCCGGCCGGCGTCCCCGCGCGCATGGCCGAGCCGGCGCGCGCGGCGGTGGCGAAGAGCCGAGCGGAGGGCCGCCGTGTCGTCGACCAGATCGCCGAGGGTGACGGCACGCACGTCGTCGCGGCGCGGCCCGTCATCGCACCGGCGGCCAGCGGTCTGCCCGACGGTGCGGTGGTGGTGGTGACGTACGTGGTGCGGCCGCTCCCGTCGCTCGCGACGTGGCAACGGATCGTCGCGCTGCTCACCGGAGCGACGGTGCTGCTGGTAGGGACCGCGCTCTACTCGATCGTCACGGTGAACCGCGGGGCGGCGGCGCTGCGCGGCGCGCTCCAGGCGCTCGCCTCCGATCTGCGCGCGCCGGTGCCCCGGCCGGCGGTGCGCGAGCTCGATGCCATCGCCGACGGGATCGCGGAGCTCGCAGGCAAGCTGGCAGATGCGCGGAAGAAGGAGAAGCAGCTCGCGCGCGAGCTCGCGCAGAACGAGCGGCTCGCCGCGCTCGGGCGCGTCGCCGCGGGCGTGGCCCACGAGGTGCGCAATCCGCTGGCGTCGATCAAGCTGCGGCTCGATCTGGCGTCGGCCTCGTCTTCGGCGCCGCTGCCGGCCGACGTCGTGCAGGCGATCACGCACGCCACGAGCGAGATCGATCGCCTCGATCGGCTCGTCGCCGATCTTCTGGTGGTCGCGGGGCGCGCGGTGGGGCCCAAGGGTGAGGCCGACCTCGGCTCGCTGGTGCTCGCGCGCGCCGAAGGGCTCGCGCCGTGGGCCGAGGAGCGCGGGATCGCGCTCTCGGCAACGGGCGTAGGTCCCGCGGTGATCGATGCGGATGCGATGGCGCGCGCCGTCGACAACCTGCTACGCAATGCCGTGGAGGCGTCACCGCGCGGCGCGAAGGTTGTCGCGCGGGTCGCGCGAGAAGGGGCGCGCGTGGTGGTGCGCGTCGAGGACGAGGGGCCGGGAGTCGCCGAGGGCCGCGCCGCCGAGCTGTTCGAGCCATTCTTCACCACGAAGCCTGCGGGCACCGGGCTCGGCCTCGCCATCTCGCGGGCCATCGCGCGGGCGCACGGGGGCGACGTCGTCTACGCGCGAGCGAACGAGGTGACGTGCTTCGCGCTGTCGGTGGTGGCGACGTGAGCGCGGCCTCGGTGTTGATCGTCGAGGACGAAGAGGGGCTCCGCGAGGGGCTCGCCTCCGCGGTGGGGACGCTCGGCTACCGTGCGGTCACGGCGGCGGGGCTGAGCGAGGCGCGCGCGCGGCTCGCCGAGGCGGATCCCGACTGCATCCTCCTCGACATCCGCCTGAAGGACGGCGACGGGCTCGACTTCCTGAGGGAGCTACGCGACGGATCGAAGCACGATGTGCCGGTGATCGTCGCCACCGCCTACGGCGACAGCGAGCGCACCATCCGCGCCATGCGCGACGGCGCGTTCGACTACCTCACGAAGCCGTTCAACCTCCCGCTGCTGCTCGCGACGGTGGAGCGTGCGGTGAAGCAGCGCGCGTTGGCGCGGACCTTCGTGGTGCCGACGGTCGCGCCGAGCGGGGAGAAGGGGCTCGTCGGCAGCAGCGCGGCGATGCTCGGGATCTGGAAGCTGATCGGGCGCGCGGCGGCCTCGACGGCGTCGGTGCTGATCACCGGCGAGACCGGCGTGGGCAAGGAGCTCGTCGCCTCCGCCATCCACGACTACTCGGTGCGCGCCGACGAGCGCTTCATCGCTGTGAACCTCGCCGCGCTCCCCGTGACGCTCATCGAGAGCGAGCTGTTCGGGCACGAGAAGGGCGCCTTCACGGGCGCGAACGTGCGGCGCCTCGGGCGCTTCGAGCTGGCGGCGGGCGGCACGCTCTTCCTCGACGAGATCGGCGACCTCGACCCGGCCCTCCAGACGAAGCTGCTGCGTGTCCTCCAGGACGGCACGTTCGAGCGGGTGGGCGGCAGCGAGAAGCTCACCGCGAAGGCGCGCATCATCGCCGCAACGAACAAGGCGGTGCATCCGGGAGAGCCGGGCTGCGTGATGCGCGAAGATCTCTACTACCGGCTCGCGGTGATCGACATCGAGGTCCCGCCGCTGCGCGCGCGGAAGAGCGACATCCCGCTGCTCGTGGCGCATGCGCTCAAGGACATGCCGGCGCGCGCGGCATCGGAGCAGGCGATGGAGGCGCTCGTCGCCTACGACTGGCCGGGCAACGTGCGCGAGCTGGTGCACGTGATCGAGCGCGCGGCGGTGCTGGGCGGGGAGATCATCGACGTCGCGTCGCTTCCGGAGGGCGTGCGCAACCGCACGGGCCGGACCTCGCTCCCGCCGGTGAGCCAGGCGCCGGCCTCGCTGCGCGACGCGGTGAGCGGCCTGGAGAAACGCATGATCGTGGAGGCGCTGGCGCGCGCGCACGGCAACCGCTCGGAGGCGGCGCGCCAGCTGGGGATCGGGCGCCCGCAGCTGTACGCGAAGATGGAGGAGCACGGGATCAAGGCGGAGAAGGAGTAGCGAGCGAGGAGGGCGGGCCGCCAAGCCACGAAGGCGCCAAGCGAGAGCTGGGCGCTCCCCGCTCACCCTTCGCGACGGCGCGCGAAGAGCGCCATCACCCGCTCGAGGTGGCGCTCGCTCGCGTCGGGGTACAGCTCGATCACGTGGCGCAGGCCCGCAGCGGTGAAGGCCTCTTCGAGGCGCGCGGTCGTCTCCGCGGTGTGCCACTCATCACGCTCGGCGACCGCGAGATAGAGCTCGGCGCG
>JAYTHX010000158.1:0-39538 GCA_043732195.1 Polyangiaceae bacterium | reverse complement strand
GCGAGCGTTCGGCGTCACCCCAGCTTCCACGCGAGCTCTTCACCGGCGGCCAGCGCGCGCGAGATGCGCTCGAAGGTCGCGGCATCGCCTTTCTTCTGCGCGAGACTGCGCTTCCCCTCCGAGGCCATCGGCAGCTTCATGCGGTTGACGCCGCGGAGCGCCTCACGGTGGCGGCCGAGGAATGCCCAGTAGAGCGAGGGCAGTGGACACGTCGTCTTCGGATCGAAGCGGCAGCCCTCGCAGAAGTCGCTCATCTTGTGGATGTAGGCCGACCCCGCGACGTAGGGCTTCGTGGTGAGCAGCTCGCCGACCCCGAACGTGCCCATGCCGTGCACGTTCGGCTCGACGACCCAGTCGTAGGCGTCGACGTAGGCGATCCAGAACCAGTCGGTGAGCTCCCGCGGCGAGACGTCGAGGAGGAGCGCGATGTTCGAGAGCACCATGAGGCGCGTGATGTGGTGGCTGTAGCCATCCTCCCAGACCGAGCGCACCACCTCGTCGAGGCAGCGCAAGCCAGAGGGCTTGTCCCAGTAGGCCGGCGGGAGCGCGCCGCTCGTCCCGAGGAACGAGGTGATCGACCTGCCCTCCGCGTTCGTCGGCTGCGGCTCGCCGCGGATGGTGCGGAAGCCGTCCGTCGCGTCGTGGACGTGGCGCATGTACTCACGCCAGCCGAGGATCTGGCGCACGAATCCCTCGCGGCTCGCGAGCGGTAGCTTCTTCAGGCCGGCGACCTCGGCCACGACGCGCGGCGCGAGCAGCCGCAGGTTGTTCAGCAGCGGCGAGATGCACGTATGGAACAGCGTGCGCGACTCGGTCGACATGGCGTCCTCGAACGGGCCGAAGCTCGCGAGGCACGCGCTCTTCGCGAAGCTCCAGAGGCGCTCCGCGTCGGCGCTGGTCGCCGGCAGGCGTTCGGGCTGGAGCCTGCCGGGGTGCG
This sequence comes from Polyangiaceae bacterium, assembly GCA_043732195.1. Lineage (GTDB taxonomy): Bacteria > Myxococcota_A > Polyangia > Polyangiales > Polyangiaceae > Labilithrix. Next base: position 38,601 of record JAYTHX010000158.1, on the reverse strand, counting down.
CGGCGAAGCGATCTCGCACGAGATCGCAGACCTCGCGCGTGACGTCGTCGACCGGGTACGAGGGCGGCGTGGGGGCGGGCGGCGACCCCGACCAGCGCTTCCGGTTCTCGGCGTCGAAGCTGAGCTTTCCTCCCTCCGGCTTGCCGCCGACCATGAGGATGTCCAGGCGGCGCCGCACATGCCTGTAGAATGCATCCATCTTCCAGGGCGGCTCGCCCTGGCTCTCCGTGAAGTCCTCGGTCGTGGTGAGCCACCCTTCGTGGGGTATGACCTCGACCTTCCGCTGCCCGACGAGCGGCTCCAGATCGACCCGGAGCTCGCGCTCGGCAGGTCGCATGACCCGGAGCGCCCCGGTCGTGGGGAGGACCTTCGCGAGCGCTGCCGCGTAGGAGTCGGCGACCTCGTGGCGGACGGCGACTCCGCGTGCGGCTTGCTCGAGCGCGAAGTGCCGGAGGTTGGTGAGCACCAGCGCGAGCTTCTGCTGGTGGTAGGGGCGCCGCTGCGCCTTGGCCGGGCACTCGACGACCACGATGCCGAGCTCACGCGGATCCTCGCGGGAGAGCGGCCCCACCTCGGCCGTGAGCTGATCATAGGGGACGAAGAGCCAGCGGCGCCCCTCCGGATCGACGTCCGTCTGCACGGCCCCGAGCGCGGTGCGAAAAGCGCTCATGACTTCGCCTCCACCTGGGCCCGCGCGCTGGCGAGGGCGTACTGACGGCAGTGGTCGAGGTACGCCCGCTCGTGCACGCCGACGAGATCGACGACCGACCGCCATAGCCAGCTCGGAGCGTGGATGCTCTTCGAGGTCGCCCCGCGCAGGCTCTTCACCCACGACTTGCGGTGCGCCGCGTCCATCTGCCGGACGTGCGCCGTGCCGAGGAGGCGCGCGAGCGCGCGCGCGGTGGCGCGGGCTTCGGTCTCGTCGAGCATCTCGAGCTCCAGCTTCAGATCCTGGGGCAGGAGCTCGCGGACGAACACGGTGCGTCCGCCGATCGTGCCCGACACCATCCGCTCGCCGAGGGCCGGCGCGAGCGCGCGTGCGCCCTGCACGACGCGCTCGCCGAAGTGCGTTGGCATCATCGCGCCCTCGGCGCGCGGGGCCAGTGGCGAGACGGCCTGCTTGATGTCGAGCAGCGAGAAGCCGGAGCGGCCCTTCTTGCCAACGATGTCGATGAGCGCCGCGCAGCGCCAGAGGCCGAGCGAGCTGCATCCCTTTACCCAGAAAGCGGCGTCGGCCACGTGGATCTCGGCGTCGTCGTCGCGGCTGTCGGGCGTCGTCACGAGCGTGCGGATGCGCTCGCGATCGAGGAACGCGTCGAGGTCCGTGCGCTCCTCCGCGGAGAGCGGCCAGAACCGCCTGCCCAGCCGCAGCCGGAGCGCGGTCCCGAGACGCTCGCGATGCAGGTGACGGAAGCGGCGCCGGTTCGCCTCGCGCACCACGAAGCGCACGGCCGCGCTCTCGCTGGCGGTGGAGGCGTTAGGGCGCCCGCCGAGCGCCTCGAGGTAGCCCTCCATCAGCTCCTCGACGAGGAGCGCGGTGATGACGCCGGGCAGGTCCGAGCTCCGCGCGGCCATCGCCAGCGAGAGCGCGAGCCGCACGAGGTCGTGGACGGGATTGCCGACCACCGTCTGATCGAGATCGCGGATCTCGACGGCGATGTCCCCGCTACTCCGCGCGATGGGCCCCATGTTCCCGACATGCGCATCGCCGCAGATCCAGACCAGCGGGCCGGTGGGCAGCGCTCGTCCTGCGCGGGTGGCGAGCCACTCGTAGAACCGCGCCGTGCTGCCGCGCACGTAGGCGTGCGCCGTCGACGCCATCTTGAGATCACGCCGCTCGTGCAGGAACGGTACACGCTCCTCGTGGGTGGCGGGGTAGCGGACCTTCTTGCGGGCAGACTTGTGACTCAAGGGCTTGGCTGCGCACTCTACGCCGTCCTGCGCGATGTTGCCTGGTCGCGTGTGCGCCAGGCGTCTCGCACGTGGCCCGTGGTCGCCGAGGGCCCGCGCGAGGATCCGTCGTCCCCGGGCCGTTCAGCGCGGCGTGACGAAGGTGCCGAGACGCGCCCGGCGGACCTCGTCCGGTCGCTGCGCGAAGCGAAACGCCTCGAGCCCCGGCGCTCTCGTCCGATCCGCGCTTCGAGGCGATGTTCCTCGGCGAGGCGCAGATCGCCGCGCGGATCAAGCATCCCAACGTCTGCGAGGTCTTCGACCTCGGCGAGGAGCGCGGGATCGTCTACCTCGTGATGGACGCGGTCGACGGCGAGTCGCTTGCCCAGCTCGCCGCGCTGGCGCGCGAGCACGGGCGCAGGATCCCCAGCGGCGTCGTCGCGCGGCTGCTCGCTCAGGCGGCGCGCGGGCTCCACGCCGCGCATGTGTTGAAGACGGAGGCGGGCGAGCCGTGCGGCGTCGTCCATCGCGATGTCTCGCCCCAGAACATCCTGGTCACGTGCGATGGCCTCGTGAAGGTCGTCGATTTCGGCGTGGCGCGGCCCGCCGAGCGCAGCGGGACGAACCACACGGCATCCGGCGTGATCAAGGGAAAGGTCGCGTACCTCTCGCCCGAGCAGATCGACGGCGGTCCGATCGACGGCCGCGTCGACGTCTTCGCGCTGGGCATCGTGCTCCACGAGCTGCTCTGCGGCGAGCGGCCGTTCGACGGCGAGACGGATCTCGCGATCATCCTCGCCATCGCGTCGGCGGATCCCGCGCCGGAGCTCCCGGAGTCACCGGCGATCCCGCGGGCGCTGCGCGAGATCACGCGGCGCGCGCTCGCGAAGGATCCCGCGGAGCGCTATCCGTGTGCTCGGAGCGCGTCGCGCGGAGCGGCGCGGGGAGCTGCGCGCCGCGGCGCACACCGCCGACGAGCGCTCGCGCGAGCGCGGGTTGGTCGCCGAGACGGCGGTGACACTGCCGGACCTGCACCGGCCCGCGACGGCGGGGCGGCGGCGAGCGGCGATCGCGGTCGCGATCGCGATCGCGATGGCGATGGCGGCGGCAACGGCCGGTTTCGTGGCCCTCGCGCTGCGGGCTTCGCCGACGGCGAGCCGCAGCGTCACGAGCGACGCGCCGCCGACCACCACCGCGCCGTCCGCCGCGCTTCAACCCGCGTCGCCGCTCGCGCCGGCGTCGCCGCTCGCGCCGGCGTCGTCGCTCGCGCATGCAGCGGCCGCACCGGCGATGGCGCGTGCCGGTGCGCCGTCGATGGCGCGGGCGGGGAGGTCGCCTGCGCCCTCGGTGTCGGCGTCTGCTGCGTCGTCGGTGGTCCGTGCGAAGAAGGGCCCGCTCGAGGGGTGGGATTGATCATGACGTGGCTCGTTCGTTCCCGGAAATCGCGACGCGGCGCGGTCGTCGCGTCACTGCTCGCCCTGCTGCTCGCCCGGCCCACGCCGGCGCAGGCGCAGGGCGCAGACAACCCGGCGGCGCTCGCGCTGTTCGAGGACGGCAAGCGGCTCACGAGCGAAGGCGACTACGCGCAAGGCTGTCCCAAGCTGCTCGCGAGCTTCAACCTCGTGCCGAAGCTCGGCACAGGGCAGCAGGAGCGCGCCGATTTCGCACGCACGCATGCCGCTGCGCTCGCGCCGCGGCTGTCGCGCATCGTGGTCGCGTTGACCTCGCCCGTGGCGGAGGGGCTCGTCGTGCAGCGTGACGGCACGGCCGTCGACGCCGCGGCGTTCGGGACCGCCGTCCCGGTCGATCCCGGGCCGCACACCATCGAGGCGCGCGCTCCGCATCGGCAGCCGTGGACGTCGAGCGTCGTCGTCGAGCTGGACGCGGGCCAGCGGACCGTCGCCATCCCCGTGCTCGCGCTGGCCGGCGAGCCCGGCGCCGTCGCCGTTCCGGCGCCGTTCCCCGTGACGGAGCCGCCGCCCGAGCCTGCGACTGCGCCGTCCCGCTCCCCGCAGCGCACATGGGCCATCGTCGCGGGCAGCGTCGGGCTCGGAGGCCTCGCCGCGAGCCTCGTGGTCGGCGCGCTGGCGTCGCGTCGCTACGATCAGTCGAACACCGACGGAGGATGCGTGAACGATCGCTGCACGTCACGCGGGCTCGACGAGCGCTCGAGCGCGAGCCCGATCGCCGGCGTCGCCACCGGCCTGGCGGTGGGCGGCGCGGTTCTCCTCGGCGCCGGCGCCGTGCTCTACCTCACGGCGCCGAGCCCGCGGCCGAGCATCGCGCTCGCCCGCACGAGCCTCTCGCTCGCCCGCACGAGTCTCTCGCTCGCCCGCACGAGCCTCTCGCTCGGGCCCACCTCGATCGCGCTGGGGAGGTCGTGGTGAGGCGCTGGCTCGTCGCGGCGCTGCTCGTGGTCGCGACCGGCTGCAGCGCGATCCTCGGCTTCGAGGACGGCGAGCTCGCGGTCGACGGCGAGGACGGCGGCGCTCTGCGCGCGGACGCGGAGATCCGCGTGGACGCGAGCGAGGCGAGCCGCGACGCCGGCGTCGACTCCCGGTTCGATGCGCCGGTCGATGCGCTCGTCGACGCGCTCGTCGACGCGCCCGTCGACGCCGCGGTCGACGCGAGGCCGAAGCAGGCGTTCGAGACGTCCGGCACCTTCAACGGCCGCCTCGACATGAGCGGCGTGCCGGGCGCGGGCGGTCTCGCCGCTGGCGACCAGCGGTGCATGGAGGCGGCGCAGGCCACGTTCCCCGGCCGCACCTTCGTCGCCTGGCTGTCGACGGCGGCGATCTCCGCGATCTCGCGCGTCGCGGGCGGCGGGCCCTGGTACGTGGGGGCGAGCTACCTCGGCGGGGAGCTCCAGCTGAAGACGGGGACGATGAAGACGCCGCTCAACCGCGATCCGCAGGGCGTCCAGACCGCCGGCCCGGTCGGGGTCTGGACGGGCACGGAGGAGGTCGGCACACCGGCGTTCGGCTTGTGCAGCGACTTGGCGCTCGCCACCGGAGGCGCCTGGCTGGCGCGAGCGCACGGCGACTCCTCGGCGTCGGCGGACGCCTCACGCACCCCCACGGCCTTCGGCTGGCAGCGAGGGACGCGCTACCTCTACGACTTCGACTGGACGGTGCGCTCGGCGAGCACCGTCGACATGACTGGCGCGGGCGGCGGCGCGGGCACGATGGATGCGAGCTCGGAGAGCGCGCTCCACGGCCTGCTCGCCTTCAAGGCCTACGGCCAGCAGGGTGACGCGTGGCTGTTCGGCGTCTCCGTCTCGGCGCTGCACGACGTGAAGCTCGCGGCGATGGGCAACGCGCTGCTAAACACGCCCGAGACCATCCACGACACCTTCGACGGCCGCGAGGCGTTCGTCGAGGTCAGCGGGCGGGGCGAGGTCCGTCACCTCCGATTCCGCGCCGGCGATCCGGCCCTCTTCGAGCAGCTCCTCCAGAGCGTCATCGCCGAGTCCCAGGTCGTGCTCGGCGGAGCGGCGAGCGCAGCCAGCGCGGCGGCATGGCAGTCGATCGAGACGTACTCGGTCGGCAAGCTCGAGATGCACTACGCGGTCGACGCGAGCGATCCGCTCTACCTGCGCCGCGCGCCGACACGCGTTCTCTCTGCGACCGCGCTCCCCCAGGGCAGCGCCGCCGGCCTCGTGCCGGTCCTCGCCGGCGGCTCCGACGTGCATCTCGACCGCGTGGGCTCCGTCGCGACCACACCGTCTTCACCATGACGTTCCGCGAGAAGAACGAGGTCGACGTCCCCGAACGCTTCGCCGTCGAGAGCGCGGCCGCCCAGCAGATCGAGCCGGGCGCGGCGCCCGAGGCCCCCGAGCTCCGCCAGCGCATGGACGAGCGCTTCGCCGCGCACACGTCCCAGCAGGAGGTGAGCCGCATGTTGACCGCGTACGGCAAGGGCCTGCCGCCGGCGCGCTGAATGCTCACCGCGACGGCGGCGTTCCTGCGCCTCCATCCCGAGGCCTGCGAGGTGATGGCGACGCAGTTCCTCGATCCCGCGCTCGACGGCCGGAGCCGAGAGCTCATGCTCGGTCTCCTCGCATCGGCCGGGACCCCGGTCGCCCAGGCGGGCATGCGCCGCGCGCTCGAGGCGCCGGAGAGCCGCGCCGATCTCGGCGTCTACGGCCGCATGATCCAGCGGCTCGGGTTCGTGACCGCGCCGACGCGCGAGTCGCTGGTCTTCGCGGTCGACCTCTACGACAGCCCGGCCATCGCGGGCGACCCCGATCTGCGCCGGGTCACCGGCCTGACGCTCGGCGCGCTCGCCGCGCATGCGTCGGGCCCCGCCAGGGCGCTCGGCGAATCCATCCACGCGCGGCTCGTCGCCGACGTGAAGGCCGCCACCTCGGCAGAGGCGAAGATCGCGCTCGTCGCCGCGGTAGGCAACGCCGCGCGCGCGAGCGACGTACCGCTCCTGCGTACGGTGGCGAAGGAGAGCGAGCCCAACGTCCGTGAGTCGGTGGCGCGCGCCCTGCGCGGCGTCGACTCGCCCGAGACACGCGTGGCGCTGCGCGAGATGATCACCGACCCCAGCGCCGACGTCGCGCGGGCCGCGGCGCGCTCCTACGACGCGCGCGCGCTCGAGGCCGCCGACATGACCGAGCTCGGAGCGCTCGCGAACGGCGGCGCGATCAGCCCCGCGGCCGATGCGTCGCTGGTGAGCGTGGTGCAGGGGCACCTCGACGCGAACAAGGAGGCCTCGGAGCAGATCCTCGAGGCGGTCCTCGCGCGGCACCCCGAAGGGAAGGGCGCCGGCCAGATCCGCCTCCTGCTCAGGCGCCTGCGCGGCGAGTCCTGATCGCTCGGCTCAGAACCCGGCGCAGATCGCGGGAACGTTGCGGCCGGCGAGGATGCTGCGGAGGGCGCCGAGCTCGGGTGCGTTGCCGTTGGGGCCGGCCTGCTGCACGAGCACGTTGCACTGCGCGGCCGCCGCGAGGACCATCCCGGCCTCGGGCGACGGCCCCATCGCCCGCGCCTGCGCGGCGAGCGCGTTGCAGCACTGCGCGAGGCGGGCGAGATTTCCGCCGCCGCCCGCTGCAGGCTTCTTGTCGTCCTTGATGGTCGCGTAGAGGCGCGTCTCCTCGTAGTCGGGGCAGCCGCTCGCGAACGTGCGGCAGGTGGTGCACGTGAGCGCCCCGGTCACGTCGCGGCAGACCTTCGCGTTCGCGCAGCTCGTGGGGGTGATGTCGACCGCGCCCTCGTTCGCACGCACGCAGCCCTTCGCGGTCTTCCGGTAATGCGGCGCCTCGGCCGCGACCTGGTCGACGAGCGTGACCGTCGCCGTCTCGTTCGCCTTGTGCGGCGGCGCCTCGTCGACGTAGGTGAGGCTCACGGCGGCGCCGAGCGCCGGGACCACGGTGCAGGCGGGCGTCACCAGCTGCGCCAGCGGCTCCGTGCAGGTTGCATCCTTGTAGATTCCCTCGAACGTCCAGGCGGGAACGGGCGCGAGCTGGCAGCCGGCGCACTGCGAGAGATCGACGGCCGGCGCGCCTGCCTCCACCGGCCCGGTCGCGACGCCGGCCTCCGCCGTCACGAGGGTGGAGAGCGCGATGACGAGCGGGCGGACCGTGAGCCTGCCCCACCGTACCGGGGCCGCGCGGATTCGTCGCTGGGGTAGTGCTCTACCAGCGATGGTACGCGGGATGGTCGGGCCGCACCGCGACGAACGTGCCGGTGCCGATGGCGGTCACCTTGCCACCCGCCGTCATCACCGCCTCGATGGTCGCGCGATCTTCGGTTGACGAGACGACGCGGGCATCGACGTGCACCGGCCCGAGCGGCGTTGGCCGCTTGAGGGTCACCTTGAAGTCGGCGGTCACGCAGCACGGCGCGTGGTCGAGCCCGTTCTTCTTCATGAGGTGGAAGATGGTGGTCCAGTTCATGTGGCAGTCGAGCACCGCGCCGATGATGCCGCCGTTCAGCACGTTCTCGAACGCCTCGTGGTGCTTCGCAGGGGTGAAGTCGCACTGGAGATGGGCGTTCGCCGAGTCCTCGGTGGGGAAGCTACGGATGCGCAGGCCCTGCTCGTTCGCGGGGCCGCAGCCGAAGCAGCGGCCGTGGGGCGCGTAGATCTCCTGGAGCGACGAGGTGGTGGAGAACGTCATCCCCCACGCGTAGCAAGAAAGCGTCGCCCCGAACGGACGGAGGGGCGCCGGACTGAAGAAAAATCGACGCGCGCCGTTGGGGATGTACCCCTGTGAAGCGTCCGAACCTTCTTGTTTGCGTCCTCTCCCTCGGCCTCACCGACGATGCCGAGCGGATCGCCGAGACCCGCGCCACCCTGGCACCGTCGCCGGAGCTGGACGCGACCATCGTGCTCGTGGCCGATGTCGGTGCCGCAGCGCAGCGCTTTGCAGAGAGCCAGGCGGACGCGCTCCTCTTCCTGCGCGCCGGCGAGCGGCTCGAGCCGGGCGCGCTCGCGGTGATCGCGACCTTTGCCGGGGACGACGAGGCCGGCGCGCAGCGGGCGACCGGCCAGATCCGGATCCTCGAGCTCCGCGGGGAGACGATCCGGCGCCGGATCGAGCCGCGCCTCTTCCGCGGCGGCACCGTGCTCGAGGGCGACCTCACGCCGTGGTCGCGGGGGCCGCGCATCGACGTGGGGGCGCGCGTGATGGCGTCGGCGTCTGCGCTCGGCACCCGTAATGTGCGCACGAACCGGCTCGCCCTCGCGCTGGCGGTCGCGCCCGCCGACCCGCTCATCCATCTCGAGCTCGCCGAGCTGCTCCTCGACGTGGATGCCCGGTCCGCTGTCGCCCTCGCGAACCGCGCGCTCGACGGCGGCGACGTGGACGGCCCCGAAGGTCCGCGCTTCGCGCTCGCGCTGGGCGAGGCGTTGTTCGCGGCGGGCGCCTTCGAGGAGACGCTCGGCCTCGTCGAGGCGTGCGGGCCGCGCTGGCCGGCCTTCACCGAGCTCCCGCTGCTCGCGTTCCGCGCGAACCGCGCGCTCGGTCGGCTCGAGGAGACCAGGGCCGCGCTCGTGCGTTGCCTCGAGATCGGGGGCGACGAGCGCTTCCCGGGCACGCTCGGCGCCGGCACATTCGTGGCGGCCTACGAGCTGGGGCTCTGGCTGGAGGCGGCGAACGATCGCGAGGCCGCGCAGCGCTTCTACACCGCAGCCGCGCCGCACCATCCCCCGGCGGAGCGACGCAGCCGCGCGCTCGCGAGCGCCCATGGCGGGCCCTCGCCCGCGCGTCTCGCCGAGGCCGGCGACGTCGCGACGAAGCTGACGCGCTACGGCACCATGAGCTACCTCGTGAACGATACGTTCGTGGGCCGCGCGCTCGACGTCCACGGCGAGTGGTGTGCCTCCGAGATCGAGCTGCTCGTGGAGTGTCTCGACGAGGGCGACCTCGTGGTCGACGTCGGCGCGAACATCGGCAGCCACATGGTCCCGTTCGCGAAGGCGGTCGGCAAGCACGGCCGCGTGATCGCGGTGGAGCCGCAGCGCACCGCGCACGCGCTGCTCTCCGCGAATGCCGCCACCAACGGCCTCCTGCACGTGGACTGCGTGCGGGCGGCGGCCGGCAGCGCCGCGGGCATGGTCCGCATCCCCACGCTCGATCCCAGCGCGCCGTGCAACGTCGGCGCTGCGACGGTGATCACCGACAGCGCGCGCGCCGACGGCGAGGAGGTCCCCTGCATCGCCATCGACGACCTCGCGCTCCCGGCGTGTCGCCTCCTCAAGATCGACGCCGAGGGCTTCGAGGTCCAGGTGCTCGAGGGCGCGCAGGCGACCATCGCGCGCCACCGCCCCATCCTCTTCGTCGAGAACGACACGGTGGAGCGCTCCGCCGCATGCCTCGCCGCCATCCGCGCGCTCGGCTACCGCGCCTTCTGGCACGTCGCGCGCTACTACCGCGCGGACAACTTCTTCGGCAGCACCGAGGACGTCTTCGCCGCGTACCAACCGCAGGCGAACCTCGTGTGCGTGCCCGGCGGCGCCGAGCTCCCCGCATTCGTGCGCGGGCTGGTCCCCGTCTCCGGCGACGACGACGACTTCGTGAAGGCCATCGCCCGCGGCGCGCTGGCCGCCACGCTCGCGATCACGCCGGTCGCCCAGGTCGCGCCGGCGCCGCGGGCGGCGACGGTGGTGGCGCTCCCCCCGAGCAAGCCTCTCACGGTGGTCGCGTGCATTCCGGGCCGCGAGTTCAGCGGTCGCTTCTTCGATGCCTGGAACGAGTTCTCGGAGCGCTGCCGCGACGCTGGCATCAAGCTGGTGATCAGCCGCACTTACGACGCCGTCGTCTACTACGCGCGCAACAAGGTGGCGGGGGGTGACACGCGGCGCGGGCCGAAGCAGGCGCCATGGGGCGGCACGGTCGACTACGACTACATGCTCTGGATCGACAGCGACGTGGTCTTCCGCTTCGAGGACTTTCTCGCGCTGCTGAAGCACCAGGTCGACATCGCGGGCGGCGTCTACCTGATGGCCGACGGCCAGCGCTTCGCCGCGGTGGAGAAGATGGATCCCGAGGCGTTCCGCGTCGCGGGCCACTTCGAGTTCCTCACCCCGGCGGCGCTCGCGCGTCGCGAGGGCCTCGTGAAGGTCGACTACTGCGGATTCGGCTTTGTCCTGATCCGCCGCGGCGTCTTCGAGCGGCTCGAGTACCCGTGGTTCCGGCCGGTTTGGGTCGACATGCCGGGCGGCGTCCGCGACTTCACGTCCGAGGACGTGGGGTTCTGCATCGAGGCGAAGAAGGCGGGACTCGTGATCCACCTCGATCCCCGGGTGATCGTGGGGCACGAGAAGCCCATCGTGCTGACGCCGCAGACGGCGCTGCTCGCCGCCTGACCGTTCGACCGCGGATCGCGACGCTTCGGCGTTCGCCGCGGAATAACCGCGCTCGGGTGGGGGGGCGCCGGCTTCGGCACGGCCGCCCTGCGGATGTACGCGCACGTCGTGCGGGCGCGCGCCGGATCACTCGCGGTGCTGGGGTTCACGCCGCTGGTCGCCCTCGCGACGGGCTTCGGATCGTGAGCCTGCGTACGCGACGTGCCGTCGTTCGAGGGCCGAGCGAGCGCTACCAGCGCGCCTCGTCCACGCCTAGCGGACCGGCGGGTCTCTTCCAGCAGGGCGCGGGCAGGCCGACGATCCTTCCCGGACACCGCAGGCGACGGAACGGGCCGAAGCTCGACGCGGCGTGCTCGCGGTAGGCATCGAGCTCGGCGTCCGCGAGCTCCGGGACGCGCGGGTCGCCGTCATCCCCCAGGCTCGCGAGGAGCAACGCGACGCGCGCCAGCGAGATCTTCGCGGTCGTCGCCTCGCCGCGCGAGCGGTCGGTGAGGGCGCGGCACGCGGAAGCGGCGAGCAGGTAGCCGGCGCCGTGGTCGAGCGCCTGCGCGGGGAGGGGCGTCGGCTTCGTTGCGCCGATGGCCTCCGCGCCGCGCGCCGCGATCCCGACCGACATCTGCACCAGGCTGTCGAAGCCGCGGCGTTCTCGCCACGGGCCGCTCCACCCGTACGCGTCGAGCTGGAGGATCCCGAGGGCGGGGTTCGCAGCGCGGAGGATGGCCTCGTCGAGCCCGAGGCGCGCGAGGGCGTCGCTGCGGTAGCCGCAGACCAGGAGATCGGCCTCGGCGATCAGGCGCGCGAGCACGTCGCGTCCTGCTGGCGAGCGCAGATCGAGCGTCGCGCGCCGCTTGCCGGCGGTGGTCTCGGGGAGGAGCGCGCCGACCTCCTCGAAGCCCGGGGGATCGATGCGCAGCACGTCGGCGCCGTGGGCCGCGAGGAAGCGGGTGCAGACCGGCCCGGCGATGACGCGCGTGAGATCGAGCACGCGCACGCCCGCCAGGGGTTGGCCGGCGGGCGCCAGGGGTACGTCGCTCGCGAGCGCCTGGCGCGCGGTGAGCACGAGCGGCTCGGCGGCCACGGCCCGGCCCTGCGGGTGGGCCGCCCACGCGGCGGCGCTCCGCGACATCGCGGCCGCGCCGCCCTCGCGCACGATCGCCGACTCGAGGTCCTCGGCGGTGCGGCCGGCGATGGCGCGCGCGACGTCCTCCTTCGTCCCGGGTACGCCGAGCGCGCGCAGCGCCGCGTCGCGATGGTGGGCGTAGTTCGTGTGGATGCGGATCCAGCCGTCCGCGGCGGCGTAGTCACCGGCGATCGGGTCCCACACCGGCGGCAGCTCCCAGCCCAGCGGGGTGACGAGACGCTCGCTGCGAAAGGCGGCGCCCGCGTGCCGACGATCGATCTCCACCGCGCGTAGCGCCTCCCCCGTGCGTGCAGCGTGCAGCTCGGCGGCGGCCGCGGTCGCCACTGCGACCAGCGCGGTCGCCATCGTGCTCACGTGGTGGACCGACGGCAATCCGCTGACGGGTCCGGAGATCCGCGTCTCGGGCAGCGGCCGGGCGGTATCCCCGAGGGCTGCCCACAACGCGCGCAGGACGGCGTCATCATCGTTCGTCATGACCATCACCGTGGCGCCGGTGGCGCAGGTCGTCAACGTTGACTATCGTCCACGTTGATGAAGCGCAACCTGCTCACGAGCGACCAGGTCGCGCTGCGCCTCGGGATCGACGTCCGCACCGTCTACGCGTACGTGAGCCGCGGCATCCTCTCGCGCACCCTCGCCGAGAACTGCCGCACCAGCCGCTTCGACCCGGCCGAGGTCGACGCGCTCGCGCGCCGCGGGCGACCGCGGAAGGGGACCACGCGGGTCGGCGGCATCGACGTCTCGCTCGCCACCGCCATCACCCGGGTGGAGTCGGAGCGCCTCTTCTACCGCGGGCGTGATGCCGTCGAGCTCGCACGCTCGGCCTCGTTCGAGCAGGTCGCCGAGCTGCTGTGGACGGGCGAGCTACCGCACGCGCCGGACCACGGCTCGTTCGTCGCGCCGGCGGACGCGCGGAAGGTCCTGCGCGCGCTGCGGCAGGTGCTTCCGGCCGCGAGCGGAGCGCTCGATCGCTTCGCGGCGGCAGCGGCGGCGACCGCGCCCCTCTTGCCGCTGCGCGTCGACCTGCAGCCCGCCTCCGTGCGCGCCCACGCGCGGCGGCTCATCGCCACGTTCGTCGAGACGCTGCCGCGCGCCGGGGGCCGCGCCACCCGCGCCACCCGCGACGCGCCAACGAGCATCGCCGCGCGCCTGTGGGCGCGTGTCTCTCCGGAGGCCGAGACGGCGGCGAGTACCCGGCTGGTCGATGCCGCGCTGGTCCTCCTCGCGGACCACGAGCTGGCGACGTCCACGATGGCGGCGCGCGTCGCGGCGTCGACGCGCGCGGATCCGTATGCCGTGGTGCTGGCGGGGCTCGGGGCGCTGAACGGCCCGCTGCACGGCAGCGCCGCGCTCGGCTGTCATCGTCTCCTGCTCGACGCCGCGGCGTCGTCACCGGAGTCGGCGGTCGCGCGGGCGCTCGCCGCGGGTCCGCTCGCGGGCTTCGGTCACCCCGTCTACCGCGGCGAGGATCCGCGGGCGGTGCATCTCCTCGAGCGCGCGCACGCGCTGGGGTCGCGGAAGGAAAGCGTCCTGATCGACGGCGTGCTCGCCGCGGGAGTGACGGTCGCGGGCGCACGACCGAACGTCGATTTCGCCCTCGCCGTCGTCGCGTTCGTCACCCGCATGCCGCTCGGCGCGACCGAGGCCATCTTCGCCCTCGCCCGGACGGCGGGCTGGATCGCGCACGCCCTCGAGGAGTACGACGAGCCACCGCTGCGCTTCCGCGCGCGCGCGATCTATGTGGGCTAGTGGATGCTGGGGCTCAGCAGAGGTGAGCGGTCCAGATCGCGAAGAGCTCGTCCTCGGTCAGCTCGTCCCCGTCGTTGCTGCACGCGCCGGGCGGCAGCGTGTTGAGCTTCCGGAACGCCTCCTCCACCGGCGCGAGGGCCGCGGACGCGTTTGCCTGCGGCACGAGCGAGAGACGGGCGCGGCCCTTGCCGGAGCGCGGCGGGGCGAGCGTCTCGAGGAGGTCGTCGGCGTAGTCGAGCGCCGCAGAGGGCGCAAAGCTCGGGTGGGACATGCCGAGAGGAACGGCCACCGCGCTGGAAACGTTCAGCGTACGGTCCCGCGATCACTCCGACCGCGAGTCGGGGCCGCGCAGGAGAAGGGAGCTCGGGACAATCGCGCGGATGGCGGGGCGCCGGAGGGGAGGCAGTGGAGGGGTGCCGCGCGGTGCGCGCGGCGCGACCACCGGGACGTCGACCTGGGCGGTGGCGGGCATGTGCGCGTCTTCCATGGAGAGGCGAAGGGCCTCGGCGAGGCGGGCCTCGTCGACCGAGGTGTGCTGCTCGTCGATGTGGCGGAGGCGCTTCGAGTCGGCGAGTGGCGAGACGGTCTCCTCGTCGCCCGCTCGGGTGCGCACGACGAGTCGGGCGCCGCCGAAGCGGAGCTCGCACGGGACGGGCGCGACCACCCAGCGGCGGCCGAGCGACTTGCCGTCGAGCAGCGCGCGCTCACCCCGGACCGCGCTGAGGTAGAGCTCGGAGCCGTTGAACGCGAAGAGGACGTGCGCGGCGGCGACGTGGCCTGCATCCACGGTCCAGGCGCTGTTACGGCCCACCGCGAAGGGGGGTCTGTGCTGGCCGGCCTCGAGCTCCAAAACGCGCCGCTCGCTGCGGCCATCGAGGAGGCGAACCACGAGATCTTGGGGCTTGGTGACGTGCGCCATGCCGCTCGTTCGTCCGGCGCCCAGCGGAGTTGCGTGAAAGATTCGGCTCGGTGAAACGGCCGCGAGGCCCCTTCTGCGCGTCCGCGCTCTCGGGGCGCGGGGCGAGTCTTCCGGGGGCGCGTCGCTCCGCCATCGCACGACGGGCGCGCGGGCGGTCAGGGTCGTCAGGGCCGCGCGCAGGAGCGACGCCACGTCCAGCCTGCTCCGTTCATCCGTCGTCTCGAGTGCCTGGCGGACCTCGCGCTCGCGAAATCCGGGTCGGACGTGGGGTGGGCGCGCGCGGCGGTCTCTCGTCGCCCCGCGAGCTCCTCTCGCACCTCGTCGACGGTCAGGGGCTTGGTCAGAGCGGGACGCTCGGCGCTGCTGGCCGTCAGACCGACGGCCTCGACCGCCCGGTGGTCCGTGTCCTCGGGCTCCGTGCCACCCGGCGCCGCTTCAGAGGCTTCCGCGTCGTCGCACTGCCGCTGTCGGCAGTGGAGTATCTCGTCGTCCGCTTGCGCGATACACGACCGCCTCCGATCCTCGACGCATCTTCGGTGCTGGCGAGCGCTCGCGCCTATTCGTGGTCGGGTCCCGCCGCGCGGCGCCCGGCACGCGCCGCGATCGCGGAGGCTAGCGGCGCGCCGTCGTCGAGACCTCCGCTCCGTCGCGCGAGCCATCCCGCCGAGGTGTCCTCGCTCGTACCTGCGCCCCGTCGCTCGCGCGCGCCCCGTCGCTCACCCGCTTTCGTGATCCCTCCGCCTCCCGGACCTCCCGCGTCGACATTTGCGGTCCCCCCGCGTTGACGCCGCGCTCTCGCTCGAGCTCCGCGACGACCTCGAGCGCCACCCGCATCGCGCGGGACGTACGGACGAGAACTGCGACGTTTGCCCGACGCGCCATGCGTTAGATGTAACGCCGTGATCGGCGGTTGCGAGCGCGAGCGAAGGGGATTTCAAGGCCCCGTACGCTGGACCTGAAGCGCTCGCGCTCGCGCTCACGCTCGTGCTGACGCGCGCGCGTCGTCGCGCGGCCCGACGTCACGCCCGCAGGATCTCCGTGAGCATCGCCACCCCCTCGCGGCCCACGGTCTGCACCGTCTCGAAGCTCGCCTCCACGTCGAAGGCGATGGTCAGCAGATGCGCGTCGGCGACCGGCAGGATCGAGAAGTTGAGCGGGCACATCGCGAGGTCCTCGCCGATCGGCTCGAGGAGCGCGCGCACGCTGCCGGCGCGCGCCAGGTTCTCACCGCCGAGCACCGCGCGGAGGGAGGGCGGGAAGTCGTCCTCGTCGCCCGCGACCGCGACCGCGACGCCGTCGCGGTCGGTCAGCAGGATGACGATCGCCGAGGTCAGCTCGTGGATGTCCTCGACGGCGCGGAAGAGATCGATCTGCTGCGCGGTCGGGCCGTCCATCTCCCTTGTCTAGGCCGAACGCGAGCGTCGCGCCAGCGCCAGTGTCACGGCTGTCGGTGGCGGCGCACGACGGCGCAGCGCCGCAAGCCAGCAACGCGGCGGGAGCGACGAACGCCGCGTGCCCCTTCTTCGCCGCAGGAAGCGCGGCCTGGGCGACGAGCTGGCTCGCGCCGCGCGTGATGGTGGCGCGGACGTTGCGCCGGAGCGGGATGCAGACGCGGTGGGTGGCGACATCGCACGTGACGACGTCGAGGACGCCGTCGAGCGTCGCCCCGTCGGCGGTCCGCGACCCAGCGCAGCGCCGCCGGCGCGTCCTCGTTGATCCCGGTGCTTGCTGCGGGGGAGCTGCCACGTGATGCGCGCCGTCGCGGGCGCGCTGCCCGCGATGCGCCAGGCGAGCCGAAGCTCGGGCGCGCTGGGATCGAGCGTGATGGGCGCAGCGGCAGCCGCGAGCGCGACGCCGCGCGTGGGCGCGGCGAGACCGGAGAGCGGGAGAGCCACTTGCCGACGAGCGTGGTGGTGGCGCCGCTCGCGAGCGCGACGCGGCGGATGGCGGAGCTCTCGCGGCCGGAGCCGGCGAAGCGATGGACGGTCTGCTTGCCGAGATCGATCACGCCGATCTGGTGCGAGCCGGCGAGCGCGACGTAGAGCTGCCCTTCCCGCGCGAGGACTTCCCATGACGAGCGGAGCGCGCTGGTGCCTCGGCGGCGCTCGCGGTGCCGGGAAGCGGGCCGTGCGCGAGCTTCGCGCCGCCCTCGGCGAGCGCGCCCTCGATCTGCGTGGAGAGCGCCGCGAGATCGGGCTCGCCCGTGGCCTTCGAGACGACGCGTCCCTCGGTGTCGAGCACCATGACGGTGGGCAGATCGTAGGCATCGAGCGTGGAGGCGAGCCGGGCGCTCTCGCCCTCGGCATCGAACTTCGGACTGTGAATGCCAATCACGACCACCGGCTGGCCGGAGAAGCGCGCCTCGATCTTCTTCAAGGTCGCGAGGGTGTGGATGCAGTTGATGCAGCCGGAGGTCCAGAAGTCGACGACCACCGCGCGGCCCTTCGGCTCCGCGAGATCCGGCGGATGATCGACGTTGAGCCAGCTCGCGGCGCCGCCGAGCGCGGGCTGGCGCAGGGCGTCGGCTGGCGCAGGGCGCCGGTCGGCAGGCTCGGACGCGCGCACGCGGCGAGCGCGAGCGCGAGCCGACCGAGGTTACTCACTGCTCGCCCTCCACGGCGGCGCGGTAGGCGCCGTAGCCCTCGGCCTCCAGCCGCTCGAGCGGGACGAAGCGCAGCGAGGCGGAGTTGATGCAGTAGCGGAGCCCGGTGGGTCGCGGCCCGTCGTCGAAGACGTGGCCGAGATGCGACTGCGCGCCGGCGGAGCGCACCTCGTTGCGCGTCATCCCGAGCGTCGCATCGGTGCTGGTCATCACGTGCTTCCCGTTGACCGGCCGCGTGAAGCTCGGCCAGCCGGTGCCGGACTCGAACTTGTCGCGCGACGAGAAGAGCGGCTCACCACTGACGATGTCGACGTAGAGCCCGACGGCGTGGTTGTCCCAGTACACGTTCCGGAACGGCGGCTCGGTGCCGGCATGCTGCGTGACGTCGCGCTGGAGCGGCGTGAGCTTCGCGAGCGCCTCTGGCGACGCCTTGACGTAGGGCGGCGCGGCGTTTCCGAGCACGGGCGTGGCGCTCGCCGGGGGCTCGCCCTGCGTGCCCTGCGACTGCGGCGTACACGCCGGGACGACGCCGCAGAGGGTGAGGACACCGAGAAACGCGAGGTTGCGGGAGCAGGCCGGGGGCATGCTCACTCTACGCCCCCACGGACCCCGAGGTTTCGCTCAGCGCGAGCTGAGCGGTGGCGCCACCAGGCGCGCGGCCAGGCGGTCGGCTGCGCGCATCTCGGCGAGTGCGGTCAGGAACGAGAGTGTCGACTCGGCGCCCTGGTTCTCGTTCAGGCGATCCTCGTGGATACCGTCCCGGCACCCGCCGGTGCGAGCGTCGTAGACCTGCGCGTCGCGTGGGTTCTGACCGAGGAACCACTGGAAGGCGTGGCGTGCGCTCTCGAGGAAGCGCGTCTCTCCGGTCAGGCGATGCGCGTCGAGGCAGGCCGACACCATCGCGCACGCCTCGACCGGCTGCTGATCGAAGCCGGCGCGGACGCCCCCACGCACATGGAAGCCATTCGAGCCGACCGGCGCGAACTTGCCGTCGGCGCCGACGTGCTGCGCGATCAGCCAGTCGAGCGACTCGAGCGCGACGGTGGACATCGCGGCGTCCCCCATCCGCGCAGCGGAGGCGAGCAGCGCCTGCGGGAGCCGCGCGTTGCAGTACGTCAGCCGATCCTCGAACCACGGCCAGTCGGTTCCCCGTGACTCGCGGAAGCGCACCATCAGCTTGTGCGAGAGCTCCTTGCGCATCGCCTCGACGCCCGTGTCGCCCGCGAACGCGCGCAGGTACTCGTCGATGCCGAGCAGCGCGTAGGCCCACGCGCGCGGGCTGTCGAGCGCGGCGGTCGCCGGGAGCGCGGCCTTGAGGAGGCGCGTGCACAGGCCGCGTCGCCCGGGGTCGAGGGAACGGCCCACCACCGTGCCGAGCGCCCAGATGGCGCGGCCCTGGCTGTCCTCCGAGCCTGGCTCGTCGTGCCATTCGCGTGAATAGGAGAGAAAGTTGCGGAACTTTCCGGTCGCCTCGTCGAAGGCGTGATTCATGAATGCCAGATAGCGGGTGGCGAGCGAGCGAATCACCTGCGGGACCTCGGTGCCTGCCTCCTCGAGGTGCGTCATCAGGAGGAGCGCCCGTGCGTTGTCGTCGAGGCAATAGCCGTCGGTATAACGCGGGATATCGAAGGTCGCGTGCTGGAGCATCCCGGTGTCGTCGGTCATGAGACGGACGTGCGCCAGATCGAGCTCGGGCAGCTCGGGGCGCCGCTTCGCGAGCTTGCGGGCGGCGAGGCCGGCGCGGGCGCGCTCGGCATGCGAGCCGCGCGCCTGCTCGAAGCACTGCATGTAGCTCCGCGCGACGATCGGCCAGCCCATCGATCGCCCGAACGTCGCGGCGCGCAGCTGGAGCGCGCTGCGCTTGCGCGGATCGTCGAGCAGCGCCACGACCTCGCGGCCGATGGCCTCCGAGTCGCGCCAGGGAACGAGGATGCCGCGCTCCTCGGCGAGGAGCTCGCGCGCATAGCGGTACGGCGTCGAGATCACGGCCTTGCCGCAGCCCACCGCATACGCGAGCGTCCCCGAGGTGCTCTGCTCCTCCTTGAGATACGGCGTGACGTAGAGGTCGGCCGCGCCGAGGAACTCGACGAGCTCCTCGTGGCTCACGAAGCGATTGTGGAAGATGACATTGGCATCCACCCCGAGCCGCTCGGCGCGCGACTGCAGCATCTGCCGGTACGACTCGCCCTGCTGCTGCTTGATGTGCGGATGGGTCGCGCCGAGCACGATGTAGACGGTATTCGGATGCTTCGCCAGGATCGCGGGCATGGCGTCGATGACGTACTCGATACCCTTGTCCGGCGAGAGCAGCCCGAACGTCAGGATCACCGAGCTGTCCTCGACGCCCAGCTTGTCCTTGCTGCCGCGATCGGGCGCCACGGGAATGCCGTGGGGAATGACATCGATCTTCGCGCCGTCGATGCCGTGCACCGACTGGAGGAGACCCTTGCCGTCGGTGCTCATCACCACCAGCCGGTCGGACACCGAGGTCAGCGTATCCATCACCGCGCGCTGCGTCGCGTTCGGCGCGGCCAGGATGGTGTGCAGGGTGGTGACGACCGGCTTGCGGAGATCGCGCAGCAGCTCGAGGATGTGGCCGCCGGCGTTCGGCCCGAAGATGCCGTACTCGTGCTGGACCGACACGACATCGACCGAGCTGACGTTCAGGAAGTCGGCCGCGCGCCGGTAGGCATCGACGTCACCCTCGGCGAGCTCGAAGCGAACGCGAGGGGGATACGCGTGCTTGGCTCCCACGTCGTTCATCGCGAGCACGAAGCACTCGAGGTCGGGTTCCTCGCGCTCGATGGCATCAATCAGGTCGGTCGTGAACGTCGCGATGCCGCAGTGCCGCGGCAGGTGATTGCCGAGCATCGCGATGGTGTGGATGGACCTCGTCAACTGGCACATACCATGCGCCCGCAGGCTGCCGAGGGCAAGGTCAACGGATCCGTGTGCGGTAGAGCGCGAGGTAGCGGTCCGCCATGTGATCGACGGTGAAGCGTGCGGCAACTGCCGCGCGGCAGGCATTGCGGTCGATCTCACCGAGGCGAGCGACCGCAGCGATCGCGCCGGCCTGATCGTCGACGAGGAAGCCCGTCACGCCGTGATCGACGAGCTCGCGCATCGAGCCGCGATTGCGAGCGATGACCGGCGTGCCGCAGGCGAGCGCCTCGATCACCGAGAGGCCGAACGGTTCGTCGAAATTCACGAGATGGAGGAGGGCGCGCGCCGAGCCCAGGAGCCGCGTGCGTTCCGTGCCGCCCACGGGGCCGCCGTACACGACCTTCGTGCCGTCCACGGCGGGGGCCACCTCGCGGTCGTAGTAGGCCTGATCCTGGACGATCCCCGCCATCACGAGCCTCCGGCCCACGCGCTGCGCGACGTCGATGGCCTCGGCCGCGCCCTTGTCCGGATGGATGCGTCCGAAGAAGAGGAGGTCCTCGCTGCCGGCGGCATCGAACGGAAAGTCGGCGAGCGGGATGCCGTGGTGGATGGTGGCGGCGTAGCGCAGTTCGGCGTGGCGGTCGGCGTCGCTGATTGCCACGTAGGAGACGCGGTCCTGGTAGCGCTGGAAGACCGGCACGATGCGCTCCGACGAGAAGCCGTGGATGGTGGTCACGATCGGGGTGTCGACGAATCGCGAGAACGCGAGCGGGACAAAATCGGCCTGATTGTGAATCAGGTCGAACTCCTTGGCGCGCTCGAAGACGTGGGCGACGTGCAGCAGCTCCCAGACCTTGGCGTCGATCGCAGGATCTTCGGAATACGGACGAGGGCACACCCCGGCCAGCGTGCCCGCGGTCTGGGAATCGAGAGTGGCAAAGAGCGTGACGTCGACCCCGCGGGCGACGAGCGCCTCGGTGAGCAAGCTGGTCACGAGCTCCCACGGACCGTAGTGACGCGGCGGCGTGCGCCACGAGATCGGCGCCAGCATGGCAATACGCATCGAGGTCTCCTCAGGAAGCAGCGGTAGGTGAGCCGAGGACCGAGCCCTCGTCGGGGCGGAGGACGAGGAGCCCGCCGCGCGGGGCGGCGGGAGCGTCGAGCGTGGAGAGGAGCACCTGCGCAGGGTGCGCCCAGGCTGGCAGCACCACCTCCCGGGAGCGCGCGCCGAGGTTGAGGACCACGAGCACACGCGCGTCGTCCTGGCGGCGCTCGTAGGCGAGGACGTCGGGCGGCGTGGTCTCGAGCAGCGTGAGATCGCCGAGGGCCAGCGCCGGATGGCGCCGCCGGAGCGCGAGCAGCTGCCGGTGCAGCGTGAGCATCGAGCCCGGCTCGGTCCGCTGGCGCGCGACGTTGCGCGTCCGCCAGTCCGCGCCGAGCGGCAGCCACGGCGTGCCGGTGGTGAAGCCAGCGCCCGGCGTGTCGTCCCAGGGCATCGGCGTGCGCACCGGATCGCGACCGAGGCCGAGCCCCGGCTCGCGCAGCTCGCGCGGATCCTGGACGAGCGCCGGCGGGATCGCGACGTCCGTGAGCCCCAGCTCGTCGCCGTAGTAGAGCGTCGGGGTCCCGCGCAACGTGAGCAGGAGCATCGCGGCGACGCGCGCCTGCGCCTCGCCGACCCGCGTCGCGATGCGCGAGCGATCGTGGTTGCCGAGCACCCAGTTCGGCCACGCCCCGGCCGGGAGCGCCGCCTCGTACGCTGCGATGAGCCCCGCGAGGACGTCCGCCTTCCACGGCGCGCCGACGAGCTGGAAGTTGAACGGCAGGTGCACGCCCGGCGCTTCCACGCCGTAGTAGCGGACCAGGCGCTCGAGCGGCAGGTAGATCTCGCCGATGAGGACCCGGTCGCCAAAGCCGTCGGCGATGCGCCGCATCTCGCCGGCGATGCCGTGCACCTCGGGCTGATCGGTGGAGTGGAGCTGGAGGACGCGGTCCATCTCGCCCTTGCTCGCCTGGTGGTGGGGATTGGGCGGGTTGTCGGGGAGACCCTCTGCCTTGACGAGGTGCCAGAGCACGTCGATGCGGAAGCCGTCGACGCCGCGCGCCAACCAGAAGCGCAGCACGTCGTACATCGCGCGCTGCACGTCGGGATTGCGCCAGCTCAGGTCCGGCTGCTCCTTGAGAAACGCGTGGAGATAGTACTGGCCGGTGGCCTCGTCCCATTCCCAGGCGGAGCCGCCGAAGTCGCTGATCCAGTTGTTGGGCGGGCCGCCGCCGGGCGCGGGATCGCGCCACACGTACCAGTCGCGCCGCGGATCGGTGCGCGAGCTCCGGCTCTCGAGGAACCAGGGATGCTGGTCCGAGCTGTGATTCGGCACGAAATCGAGGATGACCTTCAGCCCTCGCTGGTGGGCGGCGGCGAGCAGGATGTCGAAATCGGCCAGAGCGCCGAAGCGCGGATCGACATCGCAATAGTCGGCGACGTCATATCCGAAGTCCGCCATCGGGGAAGGGTAGATGGGGGAGATCCAGAGCGCGTCGACGCCGAGCTCCACGAGGTGATCGATCCGCGAGGTGATCCCGCGCAGGTCGCCGATGCCGTCGCCGTCGCTGTCCGAGAAGGAGCGCGGATACACCTGGTAGATGACGCCGCGCTGCCACCAGGTGCTCACGCAAACCTCGACTTCGGGAGCCGTGTGATGCGGCACGCGAGATCGGCCTCGCCCGAGGCGATGACGTAGCCGTCACCGCCGTCCGCGATGCCGGTGGTGAAAACCACGGGGGTCGGCAGGTAGAGCTGGTGGGCGATCGCGTGCGTGAGCTCGGTGTTCGCCTCGAGCAGCGGCGTCTGGTCCTCGAGGCGGACGATCCGGCTCGGGTCGTCGCGGTCGAGCAGCGCCCAGAAGCTGCGGTAGATGCCGACTGTCTCGCGCGCTTCCACGCCGTGATAGACGACGAGCCAGCCGCGGTCGGTGAGGATGGGCGGGCTACCACCGCCGATCTTCATCGCCGACGTCGAGCCCTTGCGCGCGCGGATCCCCGGGCGATCGCAGGGCTTCCAGTGCAGAGCGTCCGGCGAGGAGGCCAGCTGCATCGCAGGCCCGCCGGCGTAGGGGCTGCTTTCGGGATACGCGAAGTAGACCTCGCCCAGCGGCCGCGTGAGCGCCATGAAGCGCCCGCCCACGAGGCCTTCGAACAGGATCATGTCCTTGTTCTGATGGTCGAGCACGATGCCCGCGAGCGCGTAGTCGAGCCCGTTCGTGGAGACGTGCAGCGTGCTGCAGTGACGCTCCGCGCTCACCGAGCAGGTCGTCATGTACCAGCGGTCGCCGATCTTGCTGATGCGCGCGTCCTCCACGCCATACTCCTGGTAGGACGCCGCCGGCTCGATGGCGCGGTCGTAGTGCACGGCCACCACCGAGAGGCCGTCAGCGTCGAGCTCCACCGGGAGCAGCCAGGAGATCGAGGTGAGCCCGAGCTGGCGGTGCGGGCCCCCGCTCAGGGTGAATTGCCGGGGGTCGGTCATCGCGACAGCGCCGAGTGCATGGCGATCGAGGACATACCCCGCCGCGGTCCAGCGGATGGCGCGGACGTGGTCGTCGACCACGGGTTCGCTCAGGGCCTCGGCGACGCGCACCATGAGCAGCAGGTGACCGTTCGGCAGTCGCGTGAGGCCAGGATTGAAGGCGCCGAGCACGTGCGTTGCGGCGCCGAGCGAGCGGCGGAGCGGCGAGCGACTCAGGTCGACGTCGGAAGGCCGGAAGACGAGCCGGTCACTCACGCGGTGGTCATTTGAGCGATGAGCTCGGCGACCGGCACCGTGGCGATGCTCGTGGAGCTGTCGGAGACGGCATAGGGAATGATGAGCTGCTCGCCGTGCAGGAGCGCCCCGCACGAATACACGACGTTCGGGACGTAGCCGTCCCGCTCGTCGGCATTGGGCACGAGCAGCGGCTCGCGGAGAGAGCCGATCACGTGGGACGGATCCTCGAGATCCAGCAGCAGCGCGCCGATCCAGTACTGCCGCATCGGTCCGACGCCGTGGGTGAGCAGGACCCAGCCGGCCTCGGTCTCGATCGGCGACCCGCAGTTGCCGACCTGGATGAACTCCCACGGCAGCTTCGGCCCGTGAATGAGCTTCGATTCGTTCCAGAAATGGATGTTGTCGGAGGCGAGGAGGTAGATGTTCTCGCCGTCGAGGCGCGACGCCATCATGAAGTGCTCGCCGATCTTGCGCGGGAAGAGCGCCATGCCCTTGTTCTGGACGCACGCGCCGTTCAGCGTGTTGATCTTGAAGTGACGGAAGTCGGTGGTCTCGATGAGCTGCGGGAGGACGCGCAGCCCGTTGTAGGCGGTGTACGTCGCGTAGTACGTGACGCGTCCGTCGGGGTGGGTGAAGCGCACGAAGCGCGCGTCCTCGATGCCGCGGCTCTCGCTCTCGCTGACCGGGAAGATGACGCGCTCGGACATCGCGGCGTCGGGCGAGAACTCGAGCTCGTAGTTCGAGTGCGCCAGCCAGAGCATGTTGTCGGACAGCTCCTTGTACTGCGTGTGTCCGGTGTCCGGCTTGCAACGCTCGATGGCGTACTTGAGATCGCTGATCGTGAAGCGGGAGTCGAGCACGGCGAGGACCTGCTCGGCGAGCGGCCGGAAGGCCTTCATCTCGCGCAGCTTGATGAGGTAGCTCTCCTTGTCGTAGAGCGCGTCGTCCACGGGGCGTGCGGTGAGCGCGAAGCGGGTCGGCGGATCAATCTGGACCTCGTGCTTCGCGTCGACCAGGCCGGTGCGGAACTCGATCGACGAGATGTGCCCCTCGCCGCACGCTCGCAGGCTCATCACGAAGCGCGTCGCCCCGCGGGGAACGCCGTTCTGGTCGGGATGCGCGACCATCGAGGGGTTGAACAGCGCGACCGACTCGAGCGAGTACTCGTTCGTGAAGTAGGCGCCGAGCATGAGGCGTCGGTCCTCGCTGGCCTCGGGGAGCTCTCCGATCAGGCCGTTCGCCGTCGCGTAGTTCTGGCGGAAGATGCCGCGGATGTCCTTGTGCCGCTGGCGGTAGTCGGTGACGAGAATGGCAAGCATCGTCGCGACCTCGGCATCCGGGAGCGCGCGGACGCGGTCGATGATGGCCCGGATGCGCGACGGCCCGCCCGGAATGAACGACCTCGCGATGACGCGGCGAGGATCTGCAGTGAGACGCAGCGGCAGGCGGGTGACGTTCATGAATCACTGCTTATAGCCCGCCTGGTCACTTGCCAGGCGTCCCGTTGCCGGCCAGCCACATCTTGTGCAGCGGGTGTACAGCGCGCCGCACACCCCGAGCGCGGCGGCGAGGCATTCGCTGCGCGGATGGGCTGGCACGTCCGCTGCTGATGGGTCGCGCATGCCTTCACGAAGCGTCGTCATTCTTGCGGCTGTCACCGGGTTCACCATGCGCGGTCAGGCCCTCACCGAGCTCGGCCGCAAGCACGCTGCCCCGCGCGGCCTCGGCGAGGCGCTCCTCACCCGCGACGACGGCTACCCCATCGACCCCGCCCGTATACTATCCCGGTCATGAGGCTCTCGCAGTTCGTCGTCGTGGTCGCGGCTCTCTCCTTCGCGTCGCTTGCGGGCTGCAAGAAGGCGGACCCGGTGGCGGATTCCAAGGGCAAAGCGGAGCTTGCCGGCAACTACGCCATCGTGAAGGCGAACGATGCGGCGACCGGTGCCGAGTACAAGGGCTCGGCGGTCATCGCGAAGAAGAGCGGCTTCTACACGGTGGACTGGAAAGTGGACGGCGACGCACCGTATGCGGGCGTCGGGCTCCAGTACGGGACGGTGCTGGGCGTCGGGTGGGGCAAGGGCGGCGGCACGTACGGCGTCGTGGTCTACGAGATCGACGGCGGCAAGTTGCACGGCAAGTGGGTGACTGGCGGCTCGAGCTTCGTGGGGGCGGAGGAGCTCGAGGGTCCGGTGAGCTTGCGTGGGGTCTACAAGATCGTCTCGGCGACGACGGCGAACGGGCAGGGCTACACGGGCCAGGTGACGATCTCGAACGAGGCGCCGACGTACAAGGTGGAGTGGAAGCTCGCGAACGATACGTACAGCGGGATGGCGATGCGGAAGGGGAACCTGTTCATCGTCGGCTGGGGGAAGGGCGGCACGGGCGCGGGCGTGGTGACGTACACGCACTCGGCGACGACGCTGACGGGCCAGTGGGCGGTGCCGGGGGCGAACCTGATGGGCAACGAGGTGCTGACGCGCCGCTAGCTGCGCCCGGAGGCAGCGAGGCGATAGTCGTGGAGGGTCGGAGACCCGGAGACGGCGGGACCGAGAGGTTGGAGAGAGGCGCCGGGCCCCCGCCGCCGAGGGGCCTCCTCTCGATCTCCGCCTGTGTCCTCGGGGTCTCGGCGCCTCTCTCCAGCCTCTTGTCTCGGCCTGCGGGCTCGCCGAGCCTCCTGTGAATCTCGCCGCGCGATCACGTGACGGCGCGACGAGCGACGGCGCTTGCTCCACCACGCCAGCGCGAGCAACCCCAGCGCGAAGGCTTCCACCACGCTCGCCGCGCCGTCACCCGCGCCCGCACGCGACCGTCCGGGCCCGCCGTCGCGCCCGGCGGGAGCGCGCCTGGATCATCGAGCACGTAGACCGCGCCGGCGCTCGCGCGCGTCAGCAGCGGACGTGTGCGCACGTCGGGCCCGCGCAGCAGCGCGTTCACCTCCGCCACCGGCTTCGTCACCCCACCTTCGCGAGATCGAAGTGCCACGCCGCCGTCGCCATCGAAGTTGGGAGCGAGCGACTTGCCATTGCCGATGAGCACGTTGTGCGCGGCCACGATCCCGGTGACGCCTGCGCCGGGCGCGGTGGAGCCGGGCTCGACCAGCCGGGCCACGGCCGGTCCGAACTCCCAGTAGCTGCGATTCTCCTTGTTCTGCTGCCCGGCTGGCCACTCCTCGCCCGCGCCGCGCGCGCGCCCGATGACGTACGTCCAGCCCGGGAAGTCGAAGACGTCGGCGTTGATCGCGACGTCGGCGTTCACGCCGGCCTTGGTCGCCACTGCTGCGGCGTCGCCTCGCGCTCCGCTCACTGGGTCGCGCGGATCGAGACGCCGGGCGCGCACGGATCGGCGACCACGAGCCGTCGAACAGCGACCGCGGAGGCGTGATCGCGAAGCCATGCGCCGACGAGCCGATGGCCTTCACGAGATCGGGCCGCTCGCCGGCCGCGGGATAGCTGACCGCCGTGGCGCCGGCCGTCCCGAGTGCGCCGTCGAACGAGAGCTTCACGCTGGTGCTCTTCGTCCTGTCGCTCGGGTCCCATGCCCAGCCGGCGATGCTCGTGCAGGTGACGCTGTCGAGCACGCCCGCGGCGTGCGCGCCGCCGGCCGCGAACGCCCTCAGCGCGGTCAGGTCACCGTAGAAGCGAATCCCGTCGACCGCGGCGGCAATCCCCGGCACCGACGTGTGCATGGCGGGTCATGGGCTGGCTCACCGCCACCCACCGTGATTGGGCATTCACCGGCGTAGATCGCGCGATTCGCGCGAGCGCTGCGCAACCTCTGCGGAGATCGCGCGGCCCCGCGCGCACCCCGAAGCGACGCCGCCGCCACCCGACCGCTCAGCGAGGTACGATGCCGCGATGGTCCGCTTCCTCGCGCCCAGCATCGAGCGCCTCGCGCGGCCGGGCGGCGGCTTCATCCTCCGTTCGACCACACGCGTCCCCGCGCATCATCGCTGCCTCGGTGACGCGCTCGTCCGCTGGGCTCAGGAGGCGCCGGAGCGCACTCTCTATGCGGAGCGCGACGCGTCGGGCGCCTGGCGCCACGTCTCGTACCGCGCCGCGCTGGGCGCCGCGCGTTCGCTCGGACAAGCGCTGCTCGACCTCGGTCTGGGGCCCGAGCGCCCGCTGATGGTGCTCTCCGGGAACTCCATCGACCACGCGCTCCTCGCGCTCGCGGCGATGCACGTGGGCGTGCCGATCGCGCCGATTTCTGCCGCGTACTCGCTGGCATCGCGCGATCACGGCAAGCTGCGGCTACTCGCCGAGCTCCTGCGACCAGGGGCCATCTACGTGGCGAGCCGCTCAGCCTTCGCGCCCGCACTCGCCGCGCTCGCCGCGCTTGCGTCGGAGGCGACCGTGCTCGACCCGGAGGGCGTGGCGACGCTGCAGGCCACCGTGCCGACCCGCGCCGTCGACGAGGCGTTCGCCGCGGTCAGCGGCGCTACGACGGCCAAGATCCTCTTCACGTCCGGCTCGACCGGCATGCCCAAGGGGGTCGTCAACACGCAGCGCATGCTGTGCGCGAACCAGGCTGCGCTCGCGGCGGGCTGGGCCTTCCTGGCCGACGCGCCGCCGGTGATCGTCGATTGGCTTCCGTGGAGTCACACGTTCGGTGCCAATCACAATGCCAATCTCGTACTGGTGAATGGCGGTACGCTCTACATCGATGGCGGCAAGCCCGTGCCGGGCGCGTTCGACGAGACGGTGCGCAATCTCCGCGAGGTCCCCTCGACCCTCCACTTCAACGTGCCGCGCGGCTTCGACCTGCTCGCCGGTCATCTCGAGACGGACGCCGCGCTGCGCGAGACATTCTTCCGCGAGCTCGATGTCCTCTTCTACGCTGCGGCGGCGCTCTCGCCGGCGACGTGGGCGCGCCTCGAGGCGGTCGCGAAGCGCGCCGGGCGCACCATCGCGATGACCGCCGCGTGGGGGTCGACCGAGACCTCGCCGCTCGTCACGCAGGTGTGCTTTCCCATCGATCGCGCTGGCGTGATCGGCGTCCCGGTCCCGGGCGTGGAGCTCGCGTTCGTCACCGTGGGCGAGAAGCTCGAGATGCGCGTGAAGGGCCCCAGCGTTGCGCCCGGGTATCTGCGTGCGGATCGCTCGATCGAGCCGCTCCCGATCGACGAGCTCGGGTTCTACCCGATGGGCGACGCCGGAAAGCTCGCGGACGAGGCCGATCCCGACGCCGGCGTGGTGTTCCACGGTCGGATGTCGGAGAACTTCAAGCTCGCGAGCGGGACGTGGGTCCACGTTGGAGCGGTGCGGCTCGCGCTGCTGGCGACCTGCTCGCCGCTCCTCGCGGACGCGGTGATCTGCGGGCACGATCGCGCAGAGCTGGGCGCGCTGGTGTTCCTCTCCCCGGGCAGCACCGCGGGCGAGG
Organism: Polyangiaceae bacterium; assembly: GCA_043732195.1. Classification (GTDB taxonomy): domain Bacteria; phylum Myxococcota_A; class Polyangia; order Polyangiales; family Polyangiaceae; genus Labilithrix. The sequence goes on along the minus strand of JAYTHX010000158.1, from coordinate 9,461 downwards.
GGCTCCGCGCGTCACTCCGCGCCGCGCTGGAGCGCCAGGCCTCGTCGAGCTCGAGCACGCGCATCGCGCGGCTCCTCGTCCTGGAGGAGCCGGCCGACGTCGACGCGAACGAGATCACGGACAAGGGCTACCTGAATCAGCGCGCCATCCTCGACCGGCGCGCCGCCCTCGTCGAGCAGCTCTTCACCACGCACCCCGCGGTCATCGCGCTGGCGTGAAGCAGCGCGCGGGGCGCGGGGCGCGCGGGATGTAGCAGATCTAGGGCGACCAGACCTCGCCGGTCTCGCACGAGACATGGCGCATCGAGACCTTGCGGTCCTTCACGTCGAGCACGCCGAACACGATCGGCAGATGGAAGCGCCGCGGACCGATCGAGCCCGGGTTGAAGACCGCGAGGTCGCGATCGCGACCGATGAACGGCACGTGCGAGTGTCCGCACACGACGAGCTTGCTCTGCTGGGCGTGCGCGAGCCGCGCCGCGTCGGCCCGAAGCTTCGGGCCGTAGACCGCGATGTGCACCATCAGGATCTTGAAGAGCTCCTCGTCGCCGTCGCGCACCTCGAGCGTGAGCGCATCGGGGAGGTCCGCGGCGTGCACGTCGATGTTGCCGCGCACCACCGAGACGGGCGCGATCGCCCCGAGCTGCCGCAGCACGTCGAGATCGCCGATGTCGCCGGCGTGCAGGATGCGGTCGGGCGCAAGGCCGCCGATGATCTCCGCAGCGCGCGGATGCGGCTCGCTGTGCGTGTCGGCGACCACGACGAGGCGCAGCGCGCCGTCGTGAAGCCCAACGGTCTCGTGCTTGGTGGCGGGCCGGCGCGGCATCGCGTCAGCTTAGGTCAAGGCCGCCGCTACCGACAAGTCACGGTGTCCGGCCAGCAGCTGACGGCGCGCCACACCGATCGCTGCAGGTCGTACGGAAGCTCACACGACCAGCGCGGGCGCCGCGACGTGCGTGCGGATGTGGCGCCACAGGAGGAGGCCGAAGGCGAACATCCCGAGGCACGCCCACTGCGCCGGCGTGAGGTGTCCGTAGCGCGGGTCAGCGCCCTCGAGGTCGGTGGCGCGCAGGAAGTCGAGCGCGAAGCGAACCGGCGCGTACGAGAGGCTCGCCGCCACCAGGTACGAGCCGACCGGCATCCTCCGGTTCCACACCGCGACGAACGCGACCGAGAGGATCATCGCGAAGAACATCTCGAGCAGCCCGAGGTCGTAGCGGGGCACGATGCCGTGCTGGAGATCGAACAGGCCGTAGCCCTCGCCGGTGCCCGGTCCGTAGGCGACGGCGAGCCAGGAGCTCGCGGGCGCGAGCGCGCCGGGGTGATCGTGGACGACCGCGCAGCCCGCGCGCCCGAAGACCCAGGCGAGCGGGAAGATCGACTGCACCGCGTCGCAATAGGGAAGGATCGAGACGACCGGCTTGCCCTTCTTCGTCTGGTAGCGCTTCCACGCGAGCACGCCCAGCAGCGCGCCCGCGAAGCCGCCGAACGAGCTGAGCCCCTCCCAGATGTTGAAGAGCACCCACGGCCGCGCCGCGACCTCGGCGGGGTGATAGAGCAGCGCATCGAACACGTGGCCGCCCACGAAGCCGCCGACCAGCATCCACCACATGAGGGACTGGACGATCTCCGGATCGAGCCCGAGCTTCTTCGCGCGCCGCGTGGCGAGGGTCACGCCGAGGATGATCCCCGCGCCGACGAGGATGCCGAACGGCTGGAGCGTCAGCGGGCCGAGGTGGATCGGGTGGACCTGGATGTAGGGGATCAAGGGCGTGCGGCGCTTCTACGCCAGATCCCGTCGCTGCGCTCGTCTTTAGGGGAGACGCGCACGTCGCCCCCGCCGAGATCACCGCATTGTCGAAGATCGACGTAGGCCCACGAGTCGATGCGCGCGCTGTTCTCCACCGTGGCCTCGGAGCCGGTCGTGAGCTCGAGGCCGATACCGGCGCGCTCGCTCGCGCCCTGGTACTGCGCGGTGGAGGCGCCGCGCGAGCGGTGGCGACGAAGAGGCCCCCAGGCGCGGCGCTGGGCTGCATGCCGTCGTCGACGCCGCACGCAAGCGGTTCCCGACCGGATTAGACTGCCCGTCATGTCGACCTATCGCGAGCTCGTTCAGCGCTTCGACCGGCACTACCTGCTCCGGAGCTCGGCAGATGTCCTGGAATGGGACGCCCAAGCGGTCATGCCCGACGGCAGCGGTGACCTCCGCGCCGCGCAGCTCGGGACCCTGCGCGTGCTCGCTCACGAGGCCATCGCCACTCCCGACATGGAGGAGCAGCTCCTCGCCGCGGAGGCCACGCCGCCGGAGGGCGAGTGGGAGCGCGCGAACCTGGCCTCGATGCGCCGCGCCTGGGTGCATGCCGCGGCAGTGCCCGCGGCGCTGGTCGAGGCGCAGGCGCGCGCCGCCTCCACCTGCGAGCTCGCCTGGCGCACGGCCCGCCGCGACGACGACTTCGGGAGCCTGCGCCCGAAGCTCGAGGAGGTGGTGAACCTCACGCGCCAGGTCGGCGAGGCGAAGGCCGCGGCGATGGGGCTATCCGTGTATGATGCACTGGCCGACCAGAACGAGCGCGGCACGCGCGAGGTTGTCCTCACGCCGCTGTTCGCGCGGCTCGAGCGTGAGCTGCCGCCGCTCGTCGACCGCATCCTCGAGGTGCAGGGGCGTGCGCCGCGCGCGCCCGATCTCGGCGGTCCGTTCCCGGTCGCGAAGCAGGCCGCGCTCGGCCGTCATCTCGCGGAGCGCATGGGCTTCGACTTCTCGCGCGGCCGGCTCGACGTGAGCGCGCATCCGTTCTGCGGCGGCGCCGCCGAGGACGTGCGCATGACCACGCGCTACGACGAGCGCGATTTTCTCTCCAGCGTCATGGGCGTGGTGCACGAGACCGGGCATGCGCTCTACGAGATGGGGTTGCCCCGCGCCTGGACGCGCCAGCCGGTGGGCCTCGCGGTCGGCATGGGGATGCACGAGAGCCAGTCGCTCCTCATGGAGATGCAGGCCGCCCGCACGAACGAGCTGCTCGGCTACCTCGCGGGGATCGCCGCGCAGGAGCTGGGCATCAGCCCCGACGTCCTCAGCGCTCCGGCGCTCCGGCGTCACGCGTTGTGCGTGAAGCGCAGCCTCATCCGCGTCGATGCCGACGAGGCGACGTACCCGCTGCACGTGATCGTCCGCTTCTCGCTGGAGCGCGCGCTGCTCTCCGGCGACCTCGCGGTGCAGGATCTCCCGGGCGCCTTCCGCGATCGCATGGAGCGCGTGGTGGGCATCCGGCCCGACACCGATCGCGACGGCTGCCTGCAGGACGTGCACTGGCCCTCGGGCGCCTTCGGCTACTTCCCGAGCTACACCGTCGGCGCGATCGCGGCGGCGCAGCTCTTCGCCGCGGCGCTCGTCGAGCACCCGGGCATCCCCGCCGAGCTCGCCCGCGGGGAGTTCACGAGCCTCCGCACGTTCGCGCGCGAGCACGTCCATCAGCACGGCTCGCGCTACGACACCAACACGATCCTGGAGCGCGCGACCGGGCGTGGCCTCGACGTCGAGGCGCTGCTCGGTCATCTCGAGCGTCGTTACCTCGGCGCGTCCGCGTAGCCGAGGTACGTGAGGTCCGGGTAGGGGCGGTCGTCGTTGCCGAAGGCGCACGTGACGTCGCCCTCGGGGGTGGCGAAGCCGAAGCCGCTCGAGCGGACCAGCGGCGCGTTCGCGAGCTCGAGCTTGGTCCACGACTCGTGGCCCGGCTCGAGATCGAGGACGAAGAGCCCCCTCTCGGTGGTCTTTCCGTCGGCGGTGCCGCCGTAGACGAAGAGGCGGCGACCGCTCGGGTCGGGCATTCCGCAGCCGTTGCGGCGGCCCTTCGGCGCCTCGCCCTTGGGCGCGAGCTTGGACCACACGGGCGGGTCGACCGCGAGATCGAGAGCCCACGCGTCCTGGGCGGGGTTCACCGGATCCAGCGTGGTCTCGTACTGCTGCGCGCCGCTCCACACGACGAGGCGCTGCGACTCGGCGTCGAACGCGGTGAAGGAGCCGTAGCGGCCGGTCGGGCCCTTGCCGGGCACAGCGGTCCACGTCGCGGTGTCGCCGTCGATCGCGATCGACCACGTGTCCTCGTAGACCTCCTGCGTCTTCGCGGAGACGCCGCCCGTGACGACGAAGCGATTGCTCTTCGGATCGAACGCCACGGCATGGAGCTCGCGGCCAGGGCCCGCACCAACGCTCTTCAGTCGCGTGAACGTGTGCGCCGTGTCCGCGAGGTCGACGCGGTAGAGGTCCGGATCGTCATCCGCGGTCTTGTCGCTGCCGACGTACCCGCCGTACGTGTAGAACTTCGTGCCGCCGGGGATGGGCGCGACGCGTCGCGAGCCGGCTGCGGGCGGCACGTCGCCGGTGGGGGTCCACGGTGCCCAGGTCCCCGCGACGCGATCGAAGCGCCACGAGTCGGCGATGGGAACGAACTGCGGGCTGTAGCCGCTACCTTGCAGCAGGTAGACGGCCTTCGCGCCGTCGTCGCGGAAGAACGCGCCGTGCTCGCGCGTCTGCGGTCCCATCGATGGCGTCCAGGTGACATGCTGCTTCCACGCGAGCTTGTGCGCCTCGAGCGCGATGGTCTTCTGCACGGCGCCGCCGCCGCCCGTGATCCTGACGGTGACGCTGCCGGCGGGGCCTGCGGGCAGCGCGTAGCCGGGGCGCACCTCGAGGGTCCCGTGCCACGCGCCATCGGCGCTGGGCGCCGCGTCGGGCACGATCGCCGCCTCGGCTTCGGCGCTCGTCGCGGTGACGGTGAGCGTCGCGGGAGCGCTCGTGGCGATGACCACCGCGAGCCTCGCCAGCCGTCCGTCGTACACGTCGAGCGCGGCGGGGGCCGCGTCCCAGGCGGGCGCGGTGGCGGCGGGCGCGGTCGTCCCGCTGCTCGAGGAGCAGGCGGCGACAGCGGCGGAACCCAGAAGGAGAGACGCGAGGAGGCGGGCCATCGCGCGCGGAGGTAGCACGAGGTGTGCCGCGATTGATGTGCATGAAATCATGAAGAAAGCCTGGTTATCGTCAGCCGACTGACGGGCGGCGGTGCGGAGGGGCGGGCATACTCCGCAGCGAGAAGGCGCTCCGAGAATGCGATCGCATTCTCGCGAACGGGCTCTCGAAATCGCGGAAATCGACGGAAATCCGCGAGGCGCGGATGTTGCGAAGGGCTGCCGCATGCGCGGTACGCCGTCACTCTTGCGGGTCCGGGACATCGAGGAGATCGTCCGCCAGCTCCATGGCGAGCTCTCCCAGATCGTCCCGCTGGAGGCGTGGGCCCGGGCCCTCGTCGCGACCGTCCGCACCCACCTCCGCGGCGCGATCGGGGTCTGCCTGACCATCGACGACGGCGAGCAGCCCGCGAACACCATCGCCAGCTCGGCAGATGCGGAGGCGGACACCGTGAGCTCGGCGTGGGTGCGCATCGAACGCGTGGTCGACGAGCGCCTGCGCTTCGCCCTCCAGGTGCGGTACCCGCGCTCGCATCTCCCGGTCTTCAACGACCGCGATCTGCTCGCCCGTCTCGGGCTCCACCTCGAGGGCTCGCTGCGCGTGCGGCTCCGGCCGGCACGGGTGCGCGGCTACGTCGGAACGAGCGGTCTCGCGAGCATCGGCCCGACGCCGCTCTCACGCGCGGAGGTCTGGTCGGGCCTCGCCGAGGGCGCCGTGTCGCTCGTGCCGCGGTCCACGTCCTCGGGGACCGAGCTCGTCATCGTGGAGGTCCGGCGCGCCGCCTCGAGCCGCGCGCTCGCGGCGGACGAGCGCGAGGTCCTCCGCCTCTTCGCGCGGGGGGCCACCTCGAAGCGCATCGGGGTCGAGCTCGGGCTCTCGCAGCCCATGGTGTCCCGCTGCTTGAACCGCGCGGCGGCGAAGATCGGCGTGACCTCGACGCGCGAGCTCCTCGTCGTGGTCTCGCGGCTCGGGCCCCTCGATCCTGCGCCCAGCGCCCCGGTGGTGACGCTCACGCCGGCCGAGCTCGAGGTGCTCGCGCTGGTGCGCAACGGGCTCACCAACGCGGCCATCGCGCAGCAGCGCGTGCGTTCGCGGCGCACCGTTGCGAACCAGCTCGCTTCGCTCCTGCGGAAGGCGGGATGCGATTCGCGGCGCGCGCTCGCGAGCATCCTCACGTCCTAGCGAGCTGACCGGGTTAAGCTGCGCCGATGATCCTCTCCGGCAACACGGTTCTCGTCACGGGCGGCTCCTCCGGCATCGGTCTCGCGCTCGCGGAGCGCTTTCTGGCGGCGGGAAGCGAGGTGGTGGTCTGCGGTCGGCGCGCGGCGGCGCTCGCGGACGTGAAGAAGAAGCATCCGGCAGTGCACACGACCGTGGCCGATACCGGCAGCGTGGCCGATCGGGAGGCGCTCTTCCGCGAGACGACGGCGCGCTTTCCGAAGCTCAACGTCGTCATCAACAACGCGGGCATCCAGCGCAAGGTGGCGCTCACCGACGTCGAGCCCTGGGCCGCGACGGCGCAGGAGATCGCGGTGAACCTCGAGGGCCCGGTGCACCTGTCCATGCTCTTCATCCCGCACCTGCTCGGGCAGGAGCGACCGCTGATCGCCAACGTGAGCTCGGGGCTCGCGTTCGTTCCGTTCGCCGCGATGCCCATCTACTGCGCGACGAAGGCGGCGCTCCACTCCTTCACGCAGTCGCTCCGTCACCAGCTGAGCAAGACGGCGATCGACGTCGTCGAGATCATCCCGCCGGCGGTGCGCACGAACCTCGGCGGATCGCACGACTTCGGCACGCCGCTCGACGAGTACGCCGACTCGGTCATGGCGCAGCTCGCCGCCGGCCTCCCCGAGACGACCTACGAATTCTCGAAGAAGGGCAGCCAGGCCTCGCGCGCCGAGCTCGACGACATGTTCGAGGCCATGAACAACCGCTAGGTGAAGGCGAGCTCAGTCCGGCTCGTCGACCACGGCGGCGGGCGGGCTGCTGGGGATGCGGCGCAGGGTCCACATCCCGGAGTCCAGGTCGTAGAACGACTCGAACTGCGAGTCGGTCGGAAGCTCGCCCGCGTCGTCGGCTCCGGCTTCGTTCAACGTCGGCATCGAGCATCCATCGAGCACGTTCTGCGCCAGGCGAGAACGGCGGCAATTCTTCGGATCGCCGTGTCGGTCGTCGCGCGAACTGTTCCGCGCGGAACAGGTTGTTGTCCCGCAACGGACAGGAGGGACGTCACGGTGCGTGGTAGGCTCACAACCTCGCATGCGTCGGGGACCCGAGGAAGAAGCGACCCATCGCGGCGCGCAGCTCTCGCCCCTCGCGGCGCTCGGTCCGCTGCGAGACGAACCGCTCGTGGCGATCGTCAGCTCGTCGACGGGCGGGATCATCCTGCCCGTGCCCGAGCGTTCTCCCTTCATCGTGGGGCGCGGGGCGGACTGCGAGCTCGCGATCCCGGACGTGAGCGTGTCGCGTCGTCATCTGCGCGTGTCGGTGGGAGAGGACCTGCGCGTCGAGGATCTCTCGAGCGCGAATGGGACGTCCTACGAGGGCAAGCGGCTCCAGCCCTACGAGGAGACGGTCATCGAGCTCGGTCGCGCGCTCACGGTGGGCTCGGTCACGGTGTTCCTGCACGCAGCGCAGGCGATCGTGGCGCCGGGAAGGGCCGCCGGTCCGGGCGTGCTCTTCACGCCGCCGGTGGTGGAGGTCGTTCGGGACGAGGCGTCGAAGCGCATCTACGCGCTCATCCCGACCATCGCGCCCAGCCCGCTCAGCGTGCTGGTGCTGGGCGAGACCGGCGTGGGCAAGGAGGTCTACGCCGACGCGCTCCACCGGAGCTCGCGCCGCGCCGACAAACCGTTCCTCAAGCTGAACTGCGCGGCGCTCCCCGAGTCGATCCTCGAGGGTGAGCTGTTCGGCTACGAGCGCGGCGCCTTCAGCGGCGCGGTGGTGGCGCGCCCGGGCCTCTTCGAGGCGGCGAACGGGGGCACGGTCTTTCTCGACGAGGTCGGCGAGCTTCCGCTGCACACGCAGTCGAAGCTGCTGCGCGTGCTCGAGAGCGGGGAGGTCCTGCGCCTCGGCGCGCGCACGGCGACGAAGATCGACGTGCGCTTCATCGCCGCGACCAGCCGTGATCTGCGCGCCGCCATGGATCGTGGTGAGTTCCGGTCCGATTTCTTCTACCGGCTCGAAGGCATCCGCGTGGAGATCCCGCCGCTGCGCGCGCGTCCCGAGGACGTCGTCGCGCTCGCCGAGTTCTTCCTGGCGCGGCTCGCGGGTCGCATGGGGCTCGTGGCGCCCCAGCTCTCGGCCGGCGCGCGGGACGTGCTCACCGACTACTCGTGGCCCGGCAGCGTGCGCGAGCTGCGCAACACCATCGAGCGCGCGCTGGTGATGAACCCGGAGGCGGAGTACCTCGCCGAGAGCGATCTCGTGCTCCACGCGCCGGAGTCGATCCGTCCGCCGGCTGTGAGCGTGCCGCCCACGGGGCGCTTCAAGATCGAGGACGGCCCGCCGTCGTCGACGGGCGCCTCGCTCCGCTCCTCGCTCGACGAGATCGAGGAGAAGGCGATCCGCGAGGCCCTCGCGAAGACCAACGGCAACCAGAGCGCCGCGGCGCGCCTCCTGGGCATCGGTCGCCATGCGCTGATCAAGCGCATCGAGGCCTACGGCATCGGTCGTCCCCGCAAGCCGAGCTGATCAGCGGGCCACGTTCGCGTGGAGCTTCTTCAGGAAGTCCTTCTCCGCGAGGCGTAGCGCGGTGCGGACCCCCGCGCGCTGCATCGCGACCGACGATCCGGCGGGCAAGAGCTTCGCGAGCTTGTCGACCCCGCCGGGGAACGTGCTGTTCAGGCCCGCGACGGCGCGGAGGCAGCCGTGCTCGTCCTCGCGTCGCTCGTGGACGCGGAGGAGCGCGAGGAGGATCTCCGCGCGCTCGGCGTCGGCGAGGAGGGGAGTGCGGCCGAGGAGCGCGCCCCAGTCGAAGAAGTACGGGCCGAAGGGCAGGAGGAACGCGCGCTCGCGGCGCAGCGCACGCGGGACGCGCAGCGGGAGGAAGCGATGGTTCTCCTTTGCCATGAGCTGCTTGTTCAGCTCGCCCGCGAACACGAACGAGCCTTCGAAGCGCGCGCCGCCCTCGTGCCCGAGGCGCTGGTAGCGGAGCCCCAGCTCGGAGCTCGCGTGCGCGGGCTGCCATGTGTCGACCACGCGCGAGAGGTCGCCGAGGTTGTGGGCCACGGTAGCGACCAGCGAGAGGAGCTCGCGCTCGCCGCTCTTCTTTCGCGCGCGCTTCACCATGCTCGCCTCGCGCGCCAGCTCGGCCTCGATGAAGTCGGTGGCGCGCGCGACGACGGGGGCGTCCCCGAGCGCCAGCGCCCGCCCCAGCGCGCCGGCCATGACGCTGAGCCATTCGCCCTGGTGGCCCGCCAGCACGTCGTCGTCGATCACGACGTAGCGCTCCGACACCGGCCGCACGTCCCAGCGCGCGACCTCCTCGACGCGATCGACGG
>JAYTHX010000157.1:0-5517 GCA_043732195.1 Polyangiaceae bacterium | reverse complement strand
GGGCGCCTTCCGGGTGACGTTCTCCATCCCGTGACGTGATCGCGGGCGAGATTCACCGAAGACTCGGAGCTCTCGCCGGGGCTAGCGCTTCTTCTTCGACTTCTTCGCGTCCTCGGCGTGCGTGTGGCCGTGCTCGTCGCCGTCGTGGTGGTGATGGTGGCCATCGCCGTGATCGTGGCCGTGCGCGTGGTCGTGCGAGTGGAGGTGCACGTGCAGCTGGTCGGGCGCGGACTTCGTGGCCGCGATGACCTCGATGCCGCCGGCCTTCACGCCGCGCGTCGCGAACACGCGATCGGCGAAGCGCCGGAGCTCCTCGGCCGGCCCTTGCAGGATGATCACCTCGAGGCAGTGCGCCTCGTCGAGATGCACGTGCATCGACGAGCGGATCTTGCTGCCCAGCGCATGCTGGAGCTCGACGAGCTTCTCGGTCAGATCCCGGACGTGGTGGTCGTAGACGAGCGTGACCGTGGCCACCGCATCGGAGCCGCTCGCCACGTCCTCCCGGGTCACCTCGGCCCGCGCCAGGTCCCGCAGGACCTCGGAGCGCGTGCTCGCGCGGCGCTTCACGATCGCGTCGAAGGCGCGCAGGAGCGAGGCTTCCATGGCCACACCGAACCGGACCAGTCCTTCGCGCTTGGGCACGGCGCGAGGGTACTCGAATACCGTCCCGCTGGCCTCCGGTGGGTGGACCGACTATTCCAGGCCCGTGAAGTTCGTCGATTCGTGTCGTGTGGATCTCGTCGCCGGTCGTGGCGGAAACGGTGTCGTCGCGTTCCGACGCGAGAAATACGTGCCTTTCGGCGGTCCCGCCGGGGGTGACGGCGGGCGCGGTGCGGACATCGTGTTCGTGGCCGACGAGGGGCTCTCGACCCTGCTCGACCTCACCTACGGCCGCACCCTGCGCGGGGACCACGGCGAGCACGGCCAGGGCGCCGATTGCTACGGCCGGGCCGCGAAGGAGATGCTGGTCCGCGTGCCCGTCGGCACGCAGGTCTTCGACCGCGACACCGAGCAGCTCCTCTTCGACATCGACCAGCCCGGCGCGCGCATCGTCGTGGCCAAGGGCGGCAAGGGCGGCCGCGGCAACATCCACTTCGCGACCCCCTACGACCGCGCGCCCCGCCGCGCCGAGCCCGGCGAGCCCGGCCAGGAGCGGAAGCTCCGGCTCGAGCTGAAGGTGATGGCGGACGTCGGGCTGCTGGGCTTCCCGAACGTCGGCAAGTCGACATTCGTCCGCGCGGTCTCGCGCGCGCAGCCGAAGGTCGCCGACTATCCGTTCACCACGCTCACGCCGTCGCTCGGCGTGGTCCGCGTGGGTGACGAGGCGACGTTCGTGCTCGCCGACATCCCCGGGCTCATCCCCGGCGCGGCCGAAGGCGCCGGCCTCGGGCATCGGTTCCTGAAGCACGTGGAGCGCTGCCGCGCGCTGCTGCACCTCATCACGCTCGATCCCAGCGAGGGGCGCGAGCCGTTCGCCGACTACGAGGCGCTCCAGCACGAGCTCGAGCTGTTCGAGCCGGAGCTGGCGCAGCGCCCGCAGATCGTCGCGCTGTCGAAGGCGGACGTGACCGAGGTGCGCGAGCTGTACGTGAAGCTGAAGCCGAAGTTCGCGAAGAAGAAAATCGACCTGCGGCTCGTCTCGGCGGCGACCGGCGAGGGCATGCGCGAGCTCGCGATCGACCTTTACAAGCTCGTGACCGGGCGCGTGGTCGAGGACTGGGAAATGTCGCCGGAGCGGAAGAAGGCCGACGCGGAGGCCGAGGCGGAAGCGGAGGCCGAGGCGGAAGCGGAGGCGGCGGAGAAGGCGAAGGCCAAGGCGCTCGCGAAGGCGGCCGCCAAGCCGAAGGCGCCGCCGACCAAGAAGGCCGCGCCGGTGGCGAAGGCCAAGAAGCCGAAGGCGAAGAAGCCGAAGGCGAAGAAGGCGACCCCGAAGAAGGCGACCCCGAAGAAGACGACCCCGAAGAAGAAGAGCGGCGTGGCCGTGAAAAAGAAGGCAACTCCGAAGCGGAAGGCGACGAAGGGGCGGCGTTGAGCGACAAGACAGAGGAGGCATCGCCCAAGCGGCTACGCAAGGCGCAGGAGGAGGGCGACAGCCCCATCTCTGCGTTTGCCAGCCAGGCCATCGCGTTCCTCTGTGCGGTCGCGCTCGCGCCGGCCGCCATCACCGCTCTCGCCAGGCACGCGGGCGGCGACCTGCGCGCCGCCATTGCGCGGGCCGGCGATCCGGGGATCACGATCGCCTTCGATCCCCTGCCCATCGCCACCGCCGTGGTCACGCTCACCGTGCCCATCGTGCTCGCGGCGGCGATCGCGGCAGCCGTGACGTCGGTCGTGCAGTCGGGCGGCATCATCGCGACGAAGAAGCTCCAGCCGAAGCTCGAGCGCCTCGACGTCATCAAGGGCTTCGCGGGCCTCTTCTCCACGCAGCGGCTGGTCAGCGTGCTGCGCGCGGCGCTCTTCGGCGCTGCGGTGGCGTGGTTTGCCTACACGGCGCTGCGCGACCACGCCGGCGACCTTGCGCGCACCGCGGGCCGGCTGCCGGAGGCCGCGGCGCTGGCCGGCGCCATCGCGCTCTCGGTCGTGCAGCGGTCGGCGATCCTGGGCGTCTTCCTCGCCGTGCTCGACGTCGTGGTGACGCGCCGATCGTGGGCGAAGAAGCTCATGATGTCGAAGGCGGAGGTGAAGCGTGAGCACAAGGAGAGCGAGGGCGATCCGCAGCTCAAATCCGCGCGCGAGCGCGCCCATCACGAGATGCTGGCCTCCGCGACGGTCGCCAACGTCCAGAAAGCGAGCGTGGTCATCGTGAACCCCGTGCATCTTGCGTGTGCCCTCCGCTACCAGGAACAAGAGGGCGACGAGGCGCCGGTGCTGGTCGCCTCGGGCAGCGGCGATCTGGCGAAGCGCATCGTCGCGGCGGCGCGCGCCTACAACGTCCCGGTCCTCCAGGACATCCCGCTGGCGCGCGCGCTGGTGGAGCTGGAGGTGGGCGGCGCCATCCCGGAGGCGCTGTACGAAGCCGTCGCCGAGATCCTGCGCGAAGCGTGGGACGAATTCGGCGGCGAAGATCCGTGACACGATTCACACGCAGCCTCGGAGCCTCGGAGCCTCGGCTGCGTGTAGATCTGCGCGACGCGGTCGCTAGGGCGACGCGTTGGTGCGCAGGCGATCGCTCTCGGGGCGACCCACCGAGGTGAACAGCTTCGCCAGGAACGCCAGGCACGCCCTCGCGCCGCGCTCGTCGCGCGCGTGACGGGCCCGCGCCAGCGCGTCCATTCCCTCGAGGAGGGCCTCCTGCGGACGGCCCGCCACCGAAAGCGCCACACCCAGCGCGAGCGAGGTCTGGCAGCGCTGCTTGTGATCGTCCGGATCGAGCGCCGATCGCGTGCGCCGCAGCACGCGCAGCGCATCGCCGATGTCGCCGCGACCGAGGCGCGAGAGCGCCCGCAGGCGCTCGGTGAACATGGGGCTCTCGCCCGAGGCGCGTAGCCCGTCGACCCAGCGCTCGAGCGCCGCGTTGTCGGCGCTGAGCAGCGCGTCCTTCGCGAGCTCGCCGAGGCGGGTGGCGATGGTCGCCCCCTGCGCGCCCGACGCCACGCTCGAGACCTCCTGCGACTCGGGCGCCGACTCCGGCGCGATCGACGGCGCGGTCTCCGGCGCGATCTCCGGCGTGACCAGGCCGCCCGCCAGCGCGGCCATCGGCGCGAGATCGAGCCGCGCGAGCGTCGGCGGCTCGGAGTCGTGCAGCGCCGCGACGTCGAACGGCTTGAGGCTCGCAGGCGCGATCGACGGCGCTACCCGCGGCGGGATCGCGCTCGGCGACCGCGCGATGGCGTTCGCCAGCACCTCGAGCGCCGCCTCTTCCCCGTCGGGATCGGCGCGCCGCGCGAACGCGATGAGCTGCGTGGTGCTCGCCTCGAGCTGCGCGTGCGTGGTGGCGCGCGCCGCGGAGAGCATGATGCGGCCGGCGCGCGTGCCGTCGCCGGCCTGCGCCGCCTGCCAGGCCGCCTCGACGCGACCGAACGCGCCCTCCTCGTCCTCGAGGACGTCAGCCGCGGCCTCGTGCAGCGGCCGACGGGCATCCTCCTCGAGCAGCACCGCAAGCGCATCGCGATGCGTTCGCGAGGGCAGCCCGACCCAGTCCTCCTGCGTGTCGATCAGCCAGCGCCCGCGAATGAGCTCCTCGAGCACGGCATCGACGTCGATCTTCTGCGCCGCGCGCTCGAGCACGCGCGCGAGGCGCGTGACCTTCGCCTCGCCGCCGAGGAGCGCGATCAGGCAGAGCACCGTGCAGCAGGCGGCGTTCTCGTCGCGCGCGCGCAGCAGGATCCAGTCGGCGACGCCCCGCACCTTGCCGCGCCCGGAGGCGCGCGAGCGCGGCGTGGCGCGGTCGTCGTCCCACCGGAGATCGCCGCTCACGATGCCGTAGGCCACGGACTCGACCACGCCGAGCGGCACGTTGGCGGCGAGCCGTGCCCAGCGGCGGCGCGCGACGGCATCGAGCGCGTCGTTGGTGCAGCCGCCGGCGAGGCTCTCCGCGGCGTCGCGGCTGAGCGGCTCGATCTCGATTTCGGGAGCGCGAGGCAGCGGCGCGAGCACCGACGGCAACCCGCCGGTCGCGTCGAGCCGCGCGACGATCCCGAACGCCGACCCACTGGCCTGCGCCGCGACGGCGCACGCCTCGAGCGTGGCGGGGTCGATGTTCTTCGCGTCGTCGAGGAGGAGGAGGCCGGAGCCCTGCCCTTCGCTGCGCGGCCAGAGGAACGCGGTGATGAGCCGGGCGGCGACCGCGAGCGTCACGCCGTCACCCCCGACGAGCGCCTCGAGCGAGTCCGCGGAGTCCAGAAGCATCGGCGAGAGCTCGCGCGTGATCGACCGAGCGAACGCGCGCCGGAGCGCACCGAGCGGCTCGAAGCTCGAGCCCGAAGGCGACACGACGAGCGCGCGCTGCCCGCCCGCGGCGCGCGCCGCGAGCTCGGTGAGATAGCGCGTGCCGCCAGTGCCGGGATCGGCCCGCAGCACGAGCAACGACCCGGCCGCGATCGCGACCGGCGGCGGTGGCACGCCGACCAGCGGCGCGACGCGCATGCGCGCCAGCTGCTCCACTGCCTGCCGACGCCACGGATACTGCCGGTCGAGCCGCACGCCGCGCACGCGACGCTCGCCGTCGCGACCGATGCGGGTCCCTGTGGTGAGTAGCTCGTTGTCGCGGATCGCCCGCATGGTCTGCGCGCACAGCACGTCACCCGGCTGGGCGGCGCCCGCCAGCACCGCCGCGGCGACCAGCGGGGCCCCCCACGCGAGCGTGCCGCGCGAGCCGTCCTCGGCGAGCAGCTTGAGATCGCCCTGCGCCACGCCCACGCACCACGGCAGCTCCTCACCCTCGACGTCCGCGCCGGGGCTCGTCACCAGCGCGAGCACGGCGGCGAGCCGGCTCTCCTCGAACGCAAAGCCGACGCGATCGGCGCCCCACGCGACGAGCACCGCGCCGTGCGCGGCGGTACGCGCCTCGAGCGCGCG
>JAYTHX010000156.1:0-5517 GCA_043732195.1 Polyangiaceae bacterium | reverse complement strand
CCGACTCGCCGTCCGTGAGGGGCTTCTTCTTGTCGCGCACGCACTCGGCGAAGTGCTTCACCATCGTCTGCAGCGGCTCGTGCTGGTCGATGTGCGGGCTCCACACGTCGCCCGTGCGGTAGTTGATGAGGATGCCGCGGCGCGCCTCGGGGTCCTCCGAGGTCGTGATGCCGCGGTCGTAGACGCGTACGCGCTCCGACACGTCGAGGTCGTTGTAGACGATGCTCTTCTTGAGACCGCCCACGATGAAGTGGCGGACCTTCACCGGGCTCAGCCAGTTCACGTGGAACGAGGCGAGCAGGCCGTCGCCGAAATCGAGGTTGAGGTGCGCGACGTCCTCGAGCTCGATCGAGCCCTTGGTGTGGCTCGCGCCGACCGCGGAGAGGCTCTTCGGCAGGCGGTTGAGCAGGAAGTCGACGATCGAGAGATCGTGGGGCGCGAGGTCCCAGACCACGTTCACGTCGTGCTGGAACATGCCGAGGTTGATGCGGACGCTGTCGATGTAACAGAGGTCGCCGAGCTCGCCCTTGTCGAGCAGCTCCTTCACCTTCCGCACCGCGGGGCTGTAGACGAACGTGTGGTCGACCATGAGGGTCAACCCGAGCTTGTCGGCGAGGGCCACCATGCGCTCGGCATCGGCCACCGAGTGCGCGAACGGCTTCTCCACGAGCACGTGCTTGCCGGCCTCGAGCGCCTTGAGCGCGAACGGCGCATGCGTGCGCACGGGCGTGGCGATGGCGACGGCATCGACGTCCGACCGCTTCAGCAGCGCATCGAGGTCGGTCTCGCCCTGCACCGACGGGTACGGCGCGAGCACCTTCTCGAGGCGCTTCGGATTGTTGTCACAGACCGCGACGAGCTTGGTGTCGGGGCAGGTGGCGAAGTTGCGGATCAGGTTCGGGCCCCAGTAGCCCGCTCCGATGACGGCGACGGAAATCACGCGACGTCTCTAGCATAGCTCGACCCGCGACTCAGGCGAGACGAAGCGCGCGAGCCGAGGACCGGGATCAGCGTGACAATGCTTGGCTGATAGCTATCTTGATAGCCATGAAGCGGGTCTCGGTCGCGGACGCAAAGAACACCCTTCCGGCGCTTTTGCACGACGCGGAGGTGGAGCCGGTCGAGATCATGCGCCGTGGCAAGCCGGTCGCAGTGATCCTCTCCTCCGCCGCGTACGGTCGGCTCCGCGGCAAGAGCGAGGGCCTCTGGGCAGCGCTCGAGCGTTTCCGCGAAGCGCACGATCTCGAGGAGCTCGACGCGGCGACGGCGTTCGACGGCCTTCGCGATCCAGGGTCCAAGGGACGGCCGGTCCGATGGTGAAGCTGCTCCTCGACACGAACGCCGTCGCGGAGGCGGTCCGTCCCAGGCCGAACGCCGGATTCGTGAAGAAACTGCAGGCGAACGAGGCGAAGGTGGCGATCTCCTCCGTGACACTGCACGAGGCGCTTTACGGGGTGGAGCGCTTGCCGGACGGCAAGCGCAAGGAGCTACTGCGCGCGTACATGCGCGATGTGATCTCCAGGATGCCGGTCATCGCGTACGATGGCGCCACGGCCGAGCTGCATGCTCGCGAGCGAGCGCGCCTCGAAGCTGCCGGGCGCCCGATGCCCTACGCAGACGGGCAGATCGCCGCCATCGCGGTCCGTCACTCCCTGATCCTCGTGACCGCCAATGTCAAAGACTTCCGTCAGTTCGAGGGCCTCCGCATGGAGGACTGGCGAAGCTAGGGTCCTGGTCTCGCATATCGCCGGTTCTGGGATCCCGTTGTCTCTCTACCCGAGCTCCGCGGCCACGGCCTTCACTGCCGCGATGACCTCGTCGGCCTGGGCGTCGGTCAGCTCCGGGAACATCGGGAGCGAGATCTCCGTCGCCGCGGCGCGCTCCGCGTGGGGGAGCGAGCCCTTCGCCACGCCGAGGTGCGCGTAGGCCGGCTGGAGGTGGATGGGCGTCGGGTAATGGACGCCGCTCTGCACGCCGCGCTTCTCGAGCGCCGCCCGGAAGTCGTCGCGGCGGTCGTGGAAGATCGGGAAGAGGTGCCAGATCGCCTCCGACCAGGAATGCTTCGGCAACGTGCGCACGCCCTTCAGGCCCTCGAAGGCCTGGAGGTAGCGGTCGGCGATGGCGCGGCGGCGCGCGTTCCAGGCGTCGAGGTGCGCGAGCTTGATCGAGAGCACCGCGCCCTGGAAGCCGTCCATGCGCCAGTTGAACCCGAGCTCGACGTGGTTGTGGCGGCCCTGCTGCGCGTGGTCGCGGAGGCGGCGCATGCGGTCGGCGAGCTTGCTGTCGTCGGTCATCGCCGCGCCGCCCTCGCCGTAGGCGCCGAGGTTCTTGCCGGGGTAGAAGCTCGTGGCGTTGACCGTGCCGAGCGAGCCGGTCTGGCGACCCTTGTACTTTGCACCGATCGACTGCGCGCAGTCCTCGATCACGGGCAGGCCCTTCTCCCTCGCGAACGCGAGGATCGGATCCATGTCGACCGGCTGGCCGTACAGGTGCACCGGCAGGATGGCCTTCGTGTTCGGCGTGAGCTTCTTCGCGAGCTCGGCGGGGTCGAGCCCGCACGTCGCGGGATCGATGTCGCAGAACACCGGCTGCGCGCCGGCGTAGCTGATCGCCCAGCACGTCGAGATCCAGGTGTGCGAGACGGTCAGCACGTCGTCCCCGGGCTTGACGCCGGTGGCGATGAGCGCCGCGTGCAGGGACGTCGTCCCGCTGTTCACGCACACGACCTCCTTCACCCCGAGGAAGGTCGCGAGCTGCTTCTCGAACGCCTCGACCGCGGGGCCGTTCGCGAACCCCTGGCTGTCGATCACCTTCTCGAGGGCCGCGAGGACCTCGGGCTTGAGCGCTGCGGTCTGGTCCTTCAGCGAGAGAAACGGGATCATCCTTCTGGCCTCTTGCCCTATCCACTACTCGAAGACGTCCCCCTGCGGTAGATGTGGCGCTGATGGCCCCGACCCGCGACGCCTTCCGCACGCCGGCTGGCCTCCTCGCCGTCGCCATCGCCGCCGTCACGGTCCTCGTCGTGCTTTCGCGCATGCGGTACGGCCTCGACTTCAGCGACGAGGCGTTCTACCTCGCCCTCCCCGTCCGCTTCGCGCTCGGTGACCGCCCCTTCGTCGACGAGCTGAACATCGCGCAGACGGCAGGGCTCCTCATCTACCCGTTCATCCGCGTGTACATGGCGATCGCCGGGACCACCGGCCTCTTCCTGTTCGTGCGCGTCCTCTACGTCGTGTTCTTCGGCTTCGTGGGGTGGTCGGCGTTCGCGCTCGCGCGCACCCGCTTGTCGGCGCCGGCCTCGCTGCTCGTGGGCACCGCGTGCATCTGCTTTCTCCCCTACGGACTGCCGGGCCTCAGCTACAACACGCTCTCGACGGGGCTGCTCGCGGTCGGCCTCTTCGTCGCCGCGCGGCGCATGCTCGTCGTCCCGGAGCGGGGGGGCATCCTTCGATCCTCGATGTTCTGGGCGGGCTTCGCCCACGCGGCGGCGTGCTTCGCGTATGCATCGCTCGTGCTCGCGGTCCTCGCTACGGCGGCCGCCATCTTGCTCCTGGCACGCGGCGAGCGCCTCCGCGCGACCCTGCTCTACGCAGGCGGCGGGGTCGCGTTCTGCGTCCTGGTCGCGCCCCTCTTCATCGCCGCGGGCCCCGCGCACCTGCGCGAGATGATGGCCTACTCCGGCGGCAGCGGCGCGACCGCGGGGTTCACGCTCGCCTCGCTCTCGGCGAAGTCGAACATCTTCCTCGCGCAGTACCCGCAGCTGCCGTTCGCGGCGTTCGTGACCGCGGTCTCGATGACCGCGGCGCGGCGCTACCCGCTCCTCACCGCGCTCGGCCTCTGCCTGCTTCCGTTCCTCGCGCGCGGGTCGGCGCTGGTCGGCGCCCAAGGGAGCCTCGGTTACGTTACCTGCCTCGCCCTGCTGGGGCCGATCCTCACGCTGGGGCTGCGCGATCGCCGCGCCGCGCGCGTCCTCTTCTTCGCCGTCGCCATGCCGGCCGGGGTCGCGGGCATCGTCGCGGGGCTGAGCAGCGGAAACGGCGTCACCGCGGTGGGCGTCGGGCTCTATCCCGCCGCGATGCTCACGCCGCTGGTGCTCGCGCTCTTCATCGACGACACGTTGAAGCGCGGCGGCTGGCCGGGCCTGCGTCCCTATCTCGCGCTCTCGCCGGCGATCGTCCTCTGGGTCCTCGCCTCGTATCTTCAGGCCGACGACGGCATCTACCGCGACGGCCCGCGCCCCGAGCTCACCGCGAAGGTGACGGAGGGTCCCTACCGGGGCATCTACACGACGCCTTCGAAGCGCGATTTCTTGCGCCAGATGACCGCCGACATCGCGACCTACGGCCACGGCGATCGCTCGCTCTTCGTCTACGACCTCCCCATCGGTTACATTCTTGCGAAGCAGCGGCCGCTCGTGGCCTCGAGCTGGATCTTCGCGCTGCCCTCGCGCATCGAGCCGGACGCGCGGTACTTCCGGACCCACGTGAAGTCGGGCGACCTCGTGATCGTCGATCACCTCCAGGCCGCCATGCCGCTCGACAAGGCGGTGATCGAACGCAGCGACGTCGTGGCGACCCGCGCGATCGGCGTGTGGCGCTACACCGCCTACGTCGTACGCTGATCGAGGCGCCCGAAGCGCGCCACCAGGCGCCGACGCAGGAAAAACGCGATCGTCCCGATCCACCCGAGCGCCGTCATCCACATGCCGAGCGTCAGGTAGCGCGGCCAGTACTGTGCGTGCACGTGGTGGTGGCCAGGCGGGAGGTCGATGGCGAGGAGCTTGTTCTCGTTCTCCACCACCTCGCCGACGTCGACCGTCCAGCCGCGGTCCCACGCGCTGTTGAGCAGCACCCGCGACGGGCGCTTCACCTCGGCGTCGAACGTGAACGTGTTGTGGGTGCGGCTGCTGGTCTCGACCACCACGCCGTCGTCCTTCGCGCGCGCCTGCGGGACGTCGCCGATCCACACCGGCGCCTCGTAGGCGAACGCCCAGGTCGCGTGGCGGCAGCCGAGCCACGCCTCGTTCTGGCGCGGCTGATCGATGAAGTCAGGCGTGAGGCCCGGACCCGCGTACTGGAAGTGCGCGGCGCGCGCGACCTTCACCTCGGGCGGTCCGTTGAAGCGGTAGGCGAGGATCTCCTGACCGAGGCCGACGGTGTCGCCCGTCGCGATGAGCGCGCAGCCCACCAGCGCCACGCGTAGCGTGCGCGCGAAGCGCGGCAGGCCGAAGGACCTCTTGAACAGCTCCGGCACCCGATCCACCGCGAGCCCCATGTAGAGGCACAGGTTCACGAGCAGGAGGAGGCGATACCTGGAAGGTACACGCATCGACTTGAACGGCAGCACGTGCGCCTGGAGGTACGTGTAGGGCGCCCAGCTCGCGAAGTGCCCGAGCATGAACACGAAGATCAGCGCCGAGAGCACCAGCAGCCAGAGATGCTCGACGGCAGAAGCCGCGACGCCCAGGACCACCAGCGCGAGCCCGAGCCAGCCGATGTACGAGATGTACTCGCCGAA
>JAYTHX010000155.1:0-5519 GCA_043732195.1 Polyangiaceae bacterium | reverse complement strand
AGTCGAGCTTCGCCGCGGTGGCAAACTCGCCGACCGCGCCGTTGACCTGACCGAGCTCGTTCTGGATGAGGCCCGCCGTGTTGTGGATGGGCGCGTAGTTCGGGTTCTTGCGAATGGCCTGCGAGCAGACCAGCGCGGCGAGCTCGAGCTGCTGCACGTCGGCGCGCTTGCCCATCGCTGCGTTCGTCGTGATCTGACGACCGCGCGAGCCCTTGGCGCTCGACTTCACCGCGCCGGCGCGCTTCTTCGCCAGGCCGAAGTAGTAGAGCGCAAGCTGGTTGAAGGCCGGCATGTACGCATCGTCGATGGCGAGCGCGCGCTGCAGGTTCTTCTTCGCGCACTCCATGTCGTCCTTGCAGTCCTGCTGCCCGGCCGCGCTGTCGCGTTGCATTTGGAACATCGCGAGGTTGACGAGCGCGGGCACGTTCTGGAACTGCGCGTCCGTCACGGCCTGCTGCATCGCCGTGATCGCCGCGTCCTCGTTGGAGTCCTGCTTGTACTGGTAGAGCGCGAGCTGGGCGCGAGCGTGGTGGAACTTCGGGTCGTCCCGGAGCACCTGCTCGAACTTCGCCTTGGCGTTCTTGTCGTCGTTGCAGCGCTGGTACGCCAGGCCCGCGTTGAACGTCGCCTGGGGGAACTTCCCCTTCTGCGACGCCGTCGCGTCGTCGAACTGCTTGGCGACCGCCGCGCACGTCGCGTCGTCCCAGTTGTTCGCCTTGTCGTGCTCGACGAACGAGTCGAGCGCGGCGTTGAACTTCGCCTGCGCGTCCTTCGAGACCTCCTCGGTCGGCGTGCCGGGCGCGGTGCCCGGCTTGCTCGGCGTGGTGGGCTCGACCTTGTTGCCGCCGCCACAGGCGACGACCAGGGTGAGGAGAGAGCCGAGGAAAGCAGTCTGGATTCGATTCTTCATGGCTGTCCTCCTCACTTCTTCTTCTGACCGGGGAGCGGACGGGTGCCGCCGGGCGGCTTGGCGGCCGCCGGCTTCGCTGCGCCGCCACCCCCCTTCTTCGGCTCGGCCGCGCCGTTCTCCTCGGACGTGGTCGAGACCGTCGTCTTCTCGGGAGCGGCCGCGGGCGGGTGCCAGAACGTGCCGTCGGTGAGGACCGGCGGCGACTTCTCGTCGAGGCCGCTGTTGGAGAGCGTGGGCGCTCCGCGGAGCTCGTCGACGACGTGGTATTCGGACTTGTAGTTCTTCGCGAGCCAGACCTCGCAGTTGCGCGAGAACTCGTCGAAGTACTGGTACTTGACCGACAGATCGAGGCACTTCTTGAGCGCCGGCTTCGCGTTGCGCGTCTTGAACGGCTCGGAGGCCGCGTCGAGCGCGTCGTAGTAGACGCCGCGGAGCTCGGCGTCCGTCTTCCAGGCGGCCGGGATCGGCGCGCGGCGGAAGTCGTCGACGAAGTCACCCCACATGAGACCGGCGCGCGAGCCGGCGGCGATGACCCACTTGGGCGGCGGGACGGGCTTCAGCTCGAGGATCTTGATGTACTCGGGCTCGACCTTCTCGATCGCCACCTTCTTCTTGCCGTACCACTCGACGACCTTCGAGTTGATGTGCTTGACGACGCTCGCCTTGTCGCCCGGGCCCGTGTAGGCCGGGAACTTCAGCGTATCGACCTCGGCCTTGCGGCGCTCCTCGGCGGCGAAGAAGTACGCCTCGCCGACGGCGTTGAGCGCCTTCGCGAGACGGCGATCCTTCGCGCCGTCGTCCTCGCCGGCGTACGCGGCGCGGATGTTCGCCTCCGCCTTCGCCGGGTCGGCCCAGATGCTACGGACCTTGGCATACTCGCCCTTCGCGAGGTTCTCGCCCGTGCCCTTGTAGCCTTTGAGATAGACGCGGCCGAGCGTGGCGTGTGCCTGCGCCTGGACGTCCGGCGCCGCCTTGTCGATGACGCCCATCGAGCCGGTGAGCGCACCGCGTGCCTTGTCCCACTCCTCTTTCTCCGCGTAGTGGGCGCCGACCGCGAACGCGATCGAGGCCGTCTGCGCGGGCTTCGCGCCACCGTAGTTCTTGGTGAACGTGCGCGCGTCGTCGATGGCCTGGTCCTCCTGGCCGAGGCCGAGGCGGAGGATGACGGCGTCGGCGAGGGCCTTGTCGGCGTCAGGCGCCTTCGGGTCGGCCTTCGCGTAACGCTCGTACCAGTCGGCCGCGAGATCGTAGACCGCGATGGCCTGGTAGTTACCGCCGATCTCGTACGTCGCCTTCCTGGCGAGCGGCGAGTTGAGCTTCAGCTTGTCGTCGTACGCGAGGAGCGAACGGCGAACCGTGATCGCCTTCGCGACGAGGCGCGCGGCCTGGAACGCACGCGCCGCGTTGTACGCGATCTCATCGCACTTCTCGGCCTGCGGGGGCTGGTTGTTCGAGACCGGATCCTGGCAGTACTTCCGGAACATCTCGAAGTACGCGGCGCCGCCCTTCTCGTACAGACCGAGGGCCTCCTTGCCGCCTTCCTTGTCGGCGCGCTCGACGAGCTTCTGCGCCTTGATGCGGAGGATGTCGACCTGGATCTTGTTGAGACCCGTGCACTGCTCCTGGTTTTTCGCGAGGTTCGCGCCCTGGCAGTAGAGCTCGATGAACTTCGGGACGTCCTGCTCCATGTCGTCGAAGCACGCGGTCTTCGAGAAGTGAGCGCCCATGACGTTCACGCTCTCGAGATATAGCTGCGAGGCATAGATCCCGACGTCACGATCGGCGTTGTTGAGCGCGATGTCGCGGAAGCCAATCGCGGCCTCCTCCCAGTGCTGCGACTCGAAGTAAGTGCGCGCGCGGGCGTACTTCACCTCGACGAGCTGATCCTGGCCGGCCGTGTCGGTCTTCGGCGGGTTGATGTAGCAGATGTACCGGTTGAAGGCGGAGACCATGCCCTTCTGGTTCTCGGTCATCTCCTTCGGCTTGAGCTTCTCGCGCTCGGCCTCGGCCTGCTTGGCCTTGTCCTTCTCGGGCTTCTCCTTCTGGCCGGGGAGATTGCCGCTGCCCTTCAGCGCGGCGCCGCCCTTGTGGGTCTCCTCGTAGATGTTCTGGTAGCAGAGCACCGACGCGTACGCGGCCTCGGAGGCCTCGGGTGCGGTTGGGTTCTCGACGACCACGGCATCGAATGCGGGACCGCACTTCGCCCAATCCTTCTGGAAGTAGAGAAGGTCGGCCATCTGGTACTTGATCTTGTAGATCGTCGGCCAGTCTTCCTTCACGACGCGCGGGAACGTGAAGGTCGAGTACTCCTGGGCGTTCCAGGTATCGACGACCTTCTTGTAAAGCTGCGCCGAGGCGGCCATCGTCTTGATGTCGCCCGTGCCGCGCTGCCCGCCGGAGCCCACCGCCTCGAGGTTCCACGCCATCGCGGTCTCGGTGGCGAGCGCCGCGCTCTTGTTCGCGCACTCCTGCTTCAATTCCGCCGAGTAAGAGCCGTTCTTGAACTCGGTGGCGATCTTGATCTGGTTGTCGACCTCCTTGACGATCAGGTCCTTGTTGCCGGACTTGAGCGCCATGGTCGCTTCGGTGATGTGCGCTTGGTACACGCAGTGGTGTCCCGACTTGTCGCGCCCGATGAGGTCCCTGTAGAGAAGGATCGCCTCCGGGTAGTGACCCGTGTCGAGGTAGTTGTTACCGAGGTCGTCCATCATCTTGTACGACTTCTCGTTCGAGCCCGCGGCGTCGCCCGAGATGTTGTGCAGGAAGTTGTAGGCCTGCGCCGGGTCGCCCTTGAGGGCGTAGACCGGGATGACGTCACGCCGCGCGCTGTCGGCGAGCTTCGCCGCGCCGGGTAGCTGCGTGTGGACGACGCCGAACTCGATCGTCTTCTTGAAAGCGTTGAGCGACTTGTCGAGCTCGCCCTTGTTCCAGAAGACGTACGCGAGCTTGTACCAGGCGTAGCCGTAGACCTTGTTCGCGGGCGCCGGGTACTTGATGACCTCGGAGTACGCCTGCGCGGCGAGCTCCCACTTCGACGGGTCGCCCTGAGCCTCGTTGAAGAACAGCTCGCCGAAGGCGAGGTACGCGTTCGGGATGTACTTCGAGTCCGGGCGCTTCTTGATGAGGTCGTAGTAGACCGAGCGCGCGTTCTTGAGGTCGTTCGCCTGCTCGTACTCGTACGCGAGGTAGTAGAGGACCTCGTCGAGCGCGGCGTAGGTCGGGTAGTCGTTGACGACCAGCGTGTAGTTCTCGATCGCCTTCTTGCGGGCGGCCTTCATGACCGCGTCCGCTTGATTCGCCTGCGTCTGCTGCTGACCGGCCTGGGCGGGGTTCGTCTTCTTGAAGCCGTCGCGCTTGATCTCCGCTTCGGTCTTGTCGCGGAAGGCGGCGGCCTCGAGCTCGACGTACGCCTCGGCGAGGCGGCGCGCGAGCTGCGGACGATCGGGCGCGTTCTTCTTGGTGGTCTCGAAGAGGCGCTCGATGCCCTGGATCTCGGTGACGAGCAGCGCACGCTGGCGCGCCTGGAGGCGGCTCTTGCGCTCGTCGCGCGGGGCATCCTGGAGGGACGGGGCGTTCGGCTTCGTCTGCTGATCGCGCTTCTTCAGATCCGCGGGAGGCGGAGCCGAATGGAAGTTCATCTGCGGGGTCTTGCCGTGCTTGCCGACGTCGAACTCCTTTGGTCCGTTGCCGCCGCAAGCGTTGAGGGTGGCCTTGGCCTTGTCGTCGATGCAGACCTCGCCCGCCGCGATGGCGGTGCTGACGCTGCCGACGATGATCGCGCCGAGAACCGAAACTTGAAGGACACGCTTCATGAAAGGCCTACCTCCCACACTTCGAGGTGATGGTCTGACGATAGAACCCGAGCTCGTCGCGCCAGTACTCGCCGTCGAACGGCCAGATGACGTGCTCCTCGTCGGGCTTTACGATGTTGCGCTCGGACTCCTGGGCGGTGACCTGGGAGCCGGCGATGGCCGCGTCGAGCTGGTTGCGCTTCGCGGAGTTGATGTCGATGAGGATCTTCGCGCTGTCGCGGAGGTGCTCGTTGAGCTCGTCGAGATTGCGCTGGTAACGCTCGCGAGCGAGCTGACCCGCGTTACGAACGGCGATGTCGCGCGCCAGCTGGAGCGAGTCCTTGACGTCGTTGCCGAGCGGCGAGTCGCGGAAGCTCGCGGGCGCCTTGCCAAAGCGCTTGCCCTCGTCGTCCAGGACCTGCACGTAGGAGAGGTTACGCAGTAGCTGGCGATCGCCGAGCGCGTTCTCGACGACGATCTTGATGCGCGGCGGGAGGTCCGCCTTGCCGTCGCGGACGTCCTTCAGGAACTTATAGAAGGGCTCGTCCGCCTCGTCGCCCTTGAAGCGACCGAGGACCTTGTTGAGGTCGTCGTAGATCGGCTGGTACTTCGACTGGAACTTCGCGACGATGACCTCGGCGTCGTCGTACTGGCAGTTCGAGAAGTAGATGACCGCCTTGAGGATGTCCGCTTCCGGGTAGTACGAGTTCGGGAAGTAGGGCGACTGGATGGTGTGCACGTTGCCGAGCGCGTGCGCGTAGTCACCGGCCATGAAGTAGGCCCACGACTCCTCGAAGAGCGCGTCGAGCCAGTACTCG
>JAYTHX010000154.1:0-39557 GCA_043732195.1 Polyangiaceae bacterium | reverse complement strand
AGAGCATGGTGGGGCAACCACGAAGGTAACAGCCAAGCGCAAGGTTGGATGCCTGCGCGCTACATGGCGGAGCCTGAGATGGCCCGACGAACAGTCGTATTCAGGAAGTTCTCGTATTGACGCCGAGTGGCAACTCGATCGCCAACTCTACCCCGCCACCCCGAGAAAAACCAGCAGCGCCCCCTCCGCCCGCGCCATCTCCGCCGCGCCGAACCGGCCGATTACCTTGTCGACCTTGTCCCGGCGGGCGGTGACGAGGACGTCGATCATCAGATTGGACGGTTCGCGCAGCCCATTTGTAGCGTCGGGCAAGAAGTGAGGGCGAGTGATCGGCGTATCGGCTAGATCTCTCGTCAGCAGTGCGACGACGACCGTGGTCAATGTAACGTATGCGTCGGACTGGACGATTAGCGCCGGTCGCGACGATGACGACGTCGCCGCGTTTCAAGCGCCGTCGTCCGCCGGCCAGTATTGTAGCGCCTCGGCGAAGGCAAGGTCCTCGGACTGGTCGCTCGCCACGATGACAGCGCACTCGCAGGCGATGCGGGCAAGCACCTCGGGATCACGCAGATCGAGGAGCCAGAACTGCTTCGGTCGCATCCCCGCCGAGCGCAGCGCGGCGCGGCGGCGGGCGGTGCGCTCGCGGCTGGTCAGTGGTTCGTGAACGCCCATCGTCGCCTCCGTGACATGTCACAATAAACGCGTACGACGACGAGCGCAACGGTCACACCGTCGGCAAATAAATCTCGCTCCCCTTCGCCTTGAACAGCTCGCTCATCCCCGCCATACCGGCCTCGGCGTCCACCGCGTCGCCCGCCGCGACCATCTCGCCGGTATTCATCCCCGCCGCATACTCCCGCACCTCCTGCGTGATCTTCATCGAGCAGAATTTCGGGCCGCACATGCTGCAGAAGTGCGCGGTCTTGGCACCCTCAGCCGGCAGCGTCTCGTCGTGGTATTTGAGCGCGGTTTCGGGGTCGAGGCTGAGGTTGAACTGGTCGCGCCAGCGGAAGTCGAAGCGGCTGCGGCTAAGCGCGTCGTCGCGGAGCTTCGCCGCCGGATGACCTTTCGCGAGGTCGGCGGCGTGGGCGGCGATCTTGTAGGTGATGACGCCGACCTTGACGTCGTCGCGGTCGGGCAGACCGAGGTGCTCCTTCGGCGTGACGTAGCAGAGCATCGCGGCGCCCGCGGTGCCGGCCATGGTCGCGCCGATGGCGCTCGTGATGTGGTCGTACCCGGGCGCGATGTCGGTGACGAGCGGTCCGAGGACGTAGAACGGCGCCTCGTGGCACAGCTCCATCTCCTTCTTCACGTTCATCTCGATCTGATCGAACGGCACGTGGCCGGGGCCCTCGATCATGACCTGGACGTCCTTCTCCCAGGCGCGCTTCGTGAGCTCGCCGAGCGTCTTCAGCTCGGCGAACTGCGCCGCGTCGCTCGCGTCGGCGAGGCAGCCCGGACGCAGGCCGTCACCGGCGCTGATGGTGACGTCGTACTTCGCGCAGATCTCGAGGACCTTGTCGAAGTGCGTGTAGAACGGGTTCTGCTTGTGGTTCTCGATCATCCACTGGGCCATGATCGACCCGCCACGCGAGACGATGCCCGTGATGCGATCCTTCACGAGCGGCAGGTACTCGACGAGCACGCCGCAGTGGATCGTGAAGTAGTCGACGCCCTGCTGCGCTTGGTGCTCCAGCATCGCGATCATGTCGTCGGCGGTGAGCTTGCTGACGCTCTTCACCTGCGTGAGTGCCTGGTAGATCGGAACGGTGCCGATCGGCACGGGCGACGCGGCGATGAGCTCGCGGCGGATGCCGTCGATGTCGCCGCCGGTGGAGAGGTCCATCACCGTGTCGGCGCCGTACTTGAGGGAGATGGCGAGCTTGCGCTTCTCCTTCTCGACCTCGCTCGTGACCGCGCTCGAACCGATGTTCGCATTCACCTTGCAGGAGAGCGCGATGCCGATGCCCATCGGCTCGAGGTTCGTGTGCCTCACGTTCGCGGGGATGATGAGGCGACCGCGCGCGATCTCGCTGCGCACCAGCTCGGCCTCGACCTTCTCGCGGAGGGCGACGTACTTCATCTCCTCCGTGATCACGCCCTGACGCGCGTAGTGCATCTGCGTGACACAGGGACCGGTCCGCTTCGAAACCCACTCGGTGCGCATGACCGGATCTTCTAGGCCGAGGGCCGAGCGCCGGCAAGACCTACCGGGGACACACCAGGAGAAGGCCGCCCTTCTCGTACGGGGCTGCCGCGCCGCCGCACCAGACCTCACCCTGCCCGTTCGCCTCGACGCCCGCGATGTGGGTGGTGTCCTGCACCGTGAGGGTCTCCTGCACCGTGCCGTCGAGCGCGAGGCGGCGGAGCTCGGCCGGCTGCCCGTCCGCCAGCGCGCCTTGCCCGGGCATGGTGACGTGACGCCGTGCACGCCGCCTTGGCCGTACGGGCCGTAGCTCCGCACCACCTCGGCCTGGCCGGTCGTCGCGCTCGTCTTCTTCCCGGTCTTCGCGTCGGTCGTCGTCGTGTTCGCCATCCCCTGGTCTCACGGTTTCGGGACGAGACCGAGGAGCAACATCCGTGACGCGATCGGCGCGCGGGGGCGCGAGAAGCGCACGTCCTTCGCGGCGCCGGCCTTAATCACGATCCTCGCCTCCACGAGCGCCGCCTCGCCGCCGTCGGGCGGGAGCAGCACCGCGACCGCACGCGGCGTCTCGAGGACGTACCCCTCGGTCGTCGCCACCGGCTCACCGAGGCCCTCGAGGAGCTTGCGCAGCCGGCCGATCTCGACGCGCAGGCGCGAGCGATGCGAGACGTTGACGCGGCGCGTGTCGAACGCCGCCGCCGCGAGCGCATCACGCGCCACGTCCGCCGGCCACGCGCGCGCCAGCGCGAGGAGCAGCGCGAACAGCACCGAGCGCTTCGCGAGCGGGATCGACGCGCGGCCGGCGATGGCAAGGCGCCGGCACGCATCCACGAGGAACACCTCGCCGCTCGACGCGGCCTCGATGGCGAAGAGGTCCGCCTCGCGCTGCGCGCCGCGCTGCTCGAGGCGCGCGATCGGCTTGCTCAGCTCCGCCTCGAGGGCGACCAGCGCCCGCGCGAGGAGCTCGTTCGGCGCGGCGTCGAGCGCCTTGCGCGCCCGCGAGAGCGCGGCCTGGGCGCGACGGCGCGGATCGCGATCTCCGCATGCGCGAGGCACGCCACCGCCGCCACGTCCGCGGGCAGCTCCGCGTGGGCGAGCACCTCGTCGACGACGTGCTGCGCCTTCGCGAGCCGCCCGAGGAGCACCTATCTCTTCACGAGCAGCGGCCCCGACGGCAAGCCGCTCACCATCCCCGGCAAGGCGGACGTCTTCGCGCGCACGAGCGTCGAGAAGCGTGAGCGCGTCAACGAGACGTTCGGCGACGCATGCGTCATCGCGCAGCACCTCGACGTCGCAGGCGAATGGTTTGGCCGCATGGGCTCGTCTGCTCGCCCGCGGGCGACACCGTGCTCCTCGGCGACGCGCTCGAGGCGGTGTGCGAGGTCCTCGACAACTACCTGTTCGCCATCAAGGCCGCGCGCGAGAAGCACGACGTCATGATGCGGCTCGGCCGCGCGCTCCGGCACCGCGTGCTGGGCGAGGGCGTGAAGGAGGCGGTGAAGGTCCTCGCCGAGGCCATCCCCATGGTTCGCAGGGTCCTCGTGTACGTCGCCGAGGAGAGCGCGACGAAGACGCTCCACGTCCAGATGTTCAACGGCGCCCAGCTCGAGGTCGACACGCTCACCGCGCAGGGCCAGAGCCTCGCGCCGCTGCGCGTGATGGGACGGGACTACCTGAACGGCACGAACGACGACCTCCTCGCGCACCTCGGCGTGAAGAACGCTGCCGAGGAAGTGCTCATCAACGGCATCACGAAGAGCGTGGTGGTGGGCAAGGTCGTGGTCACATCCAGGAACCCGTCGTTCAACACCTACGATCGCGAGCTGCTCAGCGCGTTCGCCGGCTTCATCCGCCAGCGCGTCGTCGACTTCAACAAGGAGTGGCGCGCGCTCGCGCTCGCGTTCCGCCCCGACGACGTGGGGCGCCTCCTCCAGAACGACGACTACGAGAAGCGCTTCCTCGCGCCGCGCGAGGAGACGGTCGGTGTCGTCTACATCGACATCTCCGGCTTCACGAAGGTCTCCGAGACCATCCTCAAGACGCCCGCGAAGGTCGCGGAGCTCGTCGAGGAGTGGAGCCGCGACGCGGTCGACATCGTGTGGCAGCACGGCGGCGTCTTCGACAAGATGGTCGGCGACTGCGTGATCGCGCTGTTCGGTCCGCCTTTCTATGAGGAGAAGCCGGGCGAGCGCTTGGCGCGCGCCATCCAGTGCGCGATCGACGTGCGCGCCATGACGCACAAGGTTCCCGAGCGCATCGCGTTCGAGGTGCTGCGCGAGTCGGGCCTCGCGGTCTCGACGGGCGTGCACCTCGCGCCGCTGTTCGTCGGCCAGTTCGGCCCGAACTCGAACTTCACGGGCTTCTCGTCGGGCATGAACAACACCGCGCGCCTCCAGGGCTGCGCGGGCCGCAACGAGATCCTGGTGATGGAGGAGGCGATCGAGGCGCTCCCCGAGGGCCACGGCTTCAGGTTCGGCGAGCCGCGCGCGATGCCGGTGAAGAACGTCAGTCAGCCGCTGAAGTTCCGCGCGCTCGACGCGCCGCTGGAGCCCGCTCCCGCGAAGCTTCCTCCAGTGTAGCCAGAACATGGTCGCCGGACCGACGTTTGGCCATCTCCAGAATCGAAGGCTGCGACGCTCGTTGGACGGCAGCGCGAGCAGCTCACCCTGGGGGGACGTTCGCTCATGACCCGCGCGCCGTCGTCGACGGTTGGCGCCGTCGTCGAGGCATGCAGAAGTTGTTGGCGGCGTTGCCCACGCGCACCGTCACCGGACCCGCTTGCTACACGCCAGATGTGCGTCGTCGACCCCGGACCCAGGGGCAGCGAGCACCAATGATCGAGCGAAGCGTTCGCCCGGCGGGCGACTGGTCGACGCGAGCGCGCCGGATCAGTCCGAACAGCACCGGAGGCCGATCTCCTGGCCCCGGCGATCGCGTGATGCCCCTCGCCCGTCGACGCGGCAGTCCAGGTTCGCGCCCACGTTGAGGTAGGCGCCGCCCTTCACGAAGCACTCGTCTTTCTGGGGGCCCGCGTCGATCGGCGACGCGTCGGCGCCCGCGTCGGCGGGGCCACACGGGCCGTCGAACCACTCCCAGACGTTGCCCACCATGTCGAAGACGCCCGGGAAGCCGCCCTGGCAGCCCTTCTTCGAGCCGACGGGCAGCGTGCGGCCCGCGTCGTTCTCGCCGGTGTTGCACGTCGCGCCCTGCTGCACGCCGCCGTAGGGGTACCTCAGCTGCCCGACGTCCGAGCACGCGAACATCCACTCGTGCGTCGTGAACTCGCCGAGATCGGCGAGGCCCACCGGACCCGCGAACTTGCCGTTCGCGCGCTTGCCGCACAAGCGCTTGCCGGCCCACGCGCAGTACGCATGGGCATCGCACCAGTCGACGCCCGCGATCGGGATGTCGTCGGCACCGCCGAGCGCGGGCGCGTACGTCGCGTTCCACGCGCACTTCGCGGGCTGGCCGCTCACGTCCGCGCCCTTCGCGGTCGTGAAGTCCGTGTACTGCTTCACCGTGATCTCGGTGCTGTCGATGCAGAAGTTGTTGGCCGCGTTGCCCACGCGCACCATCACCGGGCCCGCGTCCCCCGGGCACGGCTTGCTCGCGTCGAAGCCGCCGCCCTCCGCCCTGGGATCGACAGCGCCGTCGCTCTCGGGGTCGATCGCGCCGTCGGCGCTGCCGCCGCCCTCGGCCTCGTCGCACACGCCGCCCTTGCACTCGCCGATCGCCAGCGCGTCGATGCCGGCGACCTTCGCGCACGCCACGACTCCCGCGAGCGCGAACGCCAGCAGCGCGAGGCCCCGCGCGCGATGCGGCTTCGAGCGCGTCGAGGAGGTCGAGCGCGTCGATGGTGAGGAGGGCAACGGGGGCATCAGAACGTTCCACGGAGGCCCGCGCTGCGTGGACCGACCCAGACCGCCGCGCGCCGCTCCGTCGATTGTAGCGCCGATTCCACCTTCGTCCTGGGCAAGAGGAAGCCGATGACGCCGAGGACCAGCCCGCCGCCCGCCGCGGCGAAGCCGATGGTGGAGACCGTCGCGAGCGTCCCCGCGCTATCGAGGTCGCCCTTCACGGACGGATCGCACACGTCGTTCGCGCACTGCGCCTTCACCCCGCCGGCCTTCGACAGGGTGAGCGCGCCCGCGATGCCGCCCACCGCGAGGCCCGCGACCGCGAGCCCGAAGCCGCCGAAGACGAGCACGTTCGCGCCCGTCGACCGCTCGGTCACGATGGCACGCGTCGCTGCGGTCGAGGCCGGCTTCGTGGGGACCTCGGCCTGCACGACCGCCGGGTTCGGGACCGGCAGGACCAGCTCGACCTCCTTCGCGTCCCGCTCGCCGACCTCGACGTCGGCGCGCTTCTCCACGTTGTCGGCGTTCAACGCGGAGATCACGTGCTTGCCGGGGTTGACCGCCACCGGCTCGCCGAGCAGCAGCTTCGCCACCTCGCCGTCGTCGACGTTCACGCGCGTCGCGGGGCCGCCCTTCACGACGATCTTCACCGTCGGGATGCGCGGCTTGAGGTTTGCGTCGAGATCCTTCGCCTCGCGGCGCGCCCTCTCGAAGACCGCGGGCTCACCGGTGTCGTGCGGCATGCGCCCCACCTCGAGCGCCACGTCGCGCGCCTCGATGAGGTGCCCGAGCGCGAGGTGCGCCTTCGCGAGCGCGATGCCCGTGGACGGCACGCGCATGAGATCGTGCGCCTTGCGGTACGCCTCGAGCGCGCGCGCCTTCTCGCCGGCGCGCGTGCGCTCCTTGCCCTCGTCCATGAGGCGGCGCGCGGTCTCGCGCTGCGCAGCGGTGGGCGCTGCGAACGCGGGGAACGTGACCATCGCGCCGGCGACCGCCAAGGCGAGGAAGAGCCCTTTAGAACCCATACTCGTCGCCGTCACCCCGCTTCACGCCCGCCTTGCCAGCGTTGCCCTTCGGCACGCGCTTGCCCGCGCCGCCGTCCCTGGTGGCGCGTGCGGCGGCGGTCGCGGTCGCGCCGGCCTCGGCGGATTCGCTCGCCGGGGCCTCGGAGGTCGCCGGCGCCGCCGCGGGAGGCGGCTCCGCCGGCACCGGAACGGCGGTCATCACGACGGTGACGGGTGGCGCCGCTGCCACCGCGTTGCGCAGGCGCTCGCTGCGCCGCGTGAGCATGACCCCCAGCACCACGCCGGCCACCGCCACGAGGACCACGAACGCAATCGCCGAGAGGACCTTGCCTGCCGACGCGCGCGGCGAAGGCGCGACGCTCGCGGTCATCGAGGTCACGCCCGTCGGCACCGACGAGCCTGTCGGCGGCGTGACGAACGAACGCGACGTCGCGGCCGGCGGATACGGCGTGGCGGCCGGCGGGTACACCGCCGAGGACGGCGCCACGATGGTCGCGGCGTCGAGCCGTCCCTCGGTGGCGGCGCGGATCGCGCGCTCGATGACGTCCTTGCGCTTCGCGGTGCGCTCGCGCGAGAAGTGCGCGAGCACGTTGGCCACCTCGTCGTGCGTCGCGACGAGGCCCGTCACGAGGATCGCCTGCTCGATGGCGAGGCGCAGCGCGTCGGTCGTGGGGAAGCGCGCGCGGGGCTCGCGGGCCAGCGCGCGGTCGACGATCCCGCGCACGATCTCCGGCACCTCGACCGGCAGCGGCACGTAAGGGACGCCGGTCATGAGATCGTGCAGCGCCGCGAGCTGCTTGCCGTCGTCGGTGTCGCGCACGGGCCGACCGCCGATCAGCTCGAACAGCACCGCGCCGAGCGCATAGACGTCAGCCCGGCGATCGAGCGCGATCCCGCGCGCCTGCTCGGGCGCCATGTACTCGATCTTGCCCTTCAGCGTGCCGGCCGCCGTCTCCTCGCTGCGCCGCGCGTTGGCCTTCGCCACGCCGAAGTCGATGAGCTTCGTGGTCCCGCGCACGCTCACGAGGAGGTTCTGCGGAGACACGTCGCGATGGACGACATCGAGGAGCTCGCCCTCGTCGTTCCGTAGCTCGTGGGTCGCGTGGAGGCCGGCGCAGGCATCGGCGATGATGCGCAGCGCAACGCCCAGCGGGAACGCCTGCTCCGCGGCGCGCACGTCGCGATAGAGCTTCCGGACGGACTCACCGTCGATGAACTCCATCGCGTAGTAGAGGACGCCGCGGTCCTCGCCGATCTCGAGAATGCGAGCAACGTTCTCCTGGTCGATCTGCGCCGCGATGCGCGCCTCGTCGAGGAACATGTCGCTGAACTGGCGATCGCTCGAGTAGGTAGGGAGGATCGTCTTCACCGCGACGAGGCGCTCGAAGCCGAGCTTGCCGCTCATGCGCGCAAGCCACACCGTCCCCATACCGCCCTGCGCGAGAACGCAGAGCAGCTCGTAACGATCGAGTTGGTCCCCCGGCGAGAGATGCGTACGAAAGTCTCGGTCCGCGGGAGGCGTGAAGCTCCCCATACCGCTTCAGAATCTCGCCTCGCGCGGGCGAGCGCAAGCGGGCGATCGCGGGGCGATCGCCTGCTCACATCGTGTGTGGATCAGCGCCCGATCTGCGGGTGGAGGTCGTTTTTGCGCTTCTTCTCGGCGGCCGGCCGGAGCTTGCCCGCGAGATACACGCCGCCGTTGACCGTCGACCAGGTCCGGAAGTGACGGAGAGTCGTCATCCACTGGAGGACACGCGGGCCATCCATCGCGGGGCGGATTCCGCACGTCGCCGCGTGTTCCTGCGCGTGGCGGAACGCATCCGCGATGCGACGCTGGACCGCCATCGGCGAGTTGCGCTCGCGACAGATCTTCGAGGCGCCCATGCCGATGCGCGCGCGCTCCTGCGGATCACCGAGGAGGTCGAGCACCGCGCGACCGAACGCGGCGTTGGCCTCGGCCTCGCCGTCCGAGTCGTTGCCGGGCGAGAGGAGCACGCCGTTGACGCGATCCTTGATCTGCGCGCTGACGCCCATGCCGTCGGCAAAGGCGACCGTCGGCGTGCCGCACCACAGCGCCTCGCCGAGGACGTTGCCGTAGGTCTCGCTGAGCGAGCCGTGCACGAACACGTCGGCGTACGCGTAGTAATCGGGCATCCGCGTGAAGGGGACCTCGCCCGGGAAGAACACCCGGTGCTCGACGCCCTCTTCCTTCGCGACGCGCTCGTAGAGCGCGCGATCCGGACCGTCGCCCAGCATGGTGAGCGTGGCCTCGCGATCGACGGGCGCGATGTGGCGCGCGAAGATGCGAATGATGCGGTCCTGCGCCTTCTCGCGCGTGTGGCGGCCGGCGCAGAGGAGACGCGCGCCGCGCCACGTCGCATCGCTCGCGCGCGGATCGGAGCTCGTGAGGTGCGTGTACGGATCCTCGCCGAGGGGCTTGTCGAAGATCTCGGGCTGCACCGCGCGCGGGATGACGTGGATGGGGGCGGTGACGCCGCGCTCGCGCCAGTAGGAGCGGAGGCCTTCGGAGAGGACGACGAGGCCGTCCGAGTTGTTGTAGATGCTCGCGAAGAGCTTTTCGTAGGGGCGCTTCAGCGCGAACTCGAGGCCCTGGTTGACCCAGCCGAGCTTCGCGATGCTCTCGGGGAGCAGCACGTCGTAGGCGGCCGCGAGGTGCGTGGTGTTCACGCAGAGGAGCGGGATGCCGCGCATCTTGCGGAGCCACACGCCGAACTCGAGGAGAAGCGAGGTGGTCTGGGCGAAGACGATGTCGAAGTCCCAGCGGCTCGCGTCGTAGACCCACGACTCGAGGGGCATCGGGACGTGGACGCCGGGATAAGTGGCGAGCGGCAGGCTGGGGATCTCGATGGTCCCGGGGGCAAGCTCATCCGGAGTCGAGTCAGGGTCCTTCGGGCCGATGACTGTGACTTGGTGACCACACCGACGCAATTCTTGGTACAGGAACCGTGTCTGAAACGCTGCACCGTTCGCGTAGGGGATTCGCGTGAAATCGCTGAGGATGGCAACCTTCAAAGGTCGACCGTGGCGGGCCGAGAGGGCCGAGAACGGGCTCTCGCTCAGCTGCTTGGCGACCTCGTCGCGACCTGAGAACGCGGACCTGGGACCGCGGATCGGCGAAACAGCGTCCTTTTCGGGATGCGTAGTCTCGTTCGCGGGGACCTTCGAGACGACGCGATCCGTGAGGGCGGCGCCATGAAGATTCTCGACGTGACGGAATTCTATTCCGAAAGGGGCGGCGGGGTTCGAAGCCATTTGGCGATCAAGTCTCAAGTTCTGTGCCGGCTCGGGCACCAGCACATCGTCGTCGCGCCCGGGGGGCTGGATAGCGGGTCCGACCGCGACGAAGAGGTGGCTTATGTAGGTGGCGGTCTAGCACGGCCGGGTGGTCGTGCACGTGTGATCCGGATTGGCGGGCCGGCCTCGCCCTACGATCCGACATACCATTTGCTGCTGAGATTCGACAAAATCGCGGGAATCGTGGCGCGCGAGCGGCCGGACGTCCTCGAGGTCCACTCCCCTTATCTGGCGGCGCTCGGGGCGATGAGGGCGAAGCGGGGTCATTTCGGGGTCCGGACGTTCCAGTGGCACTCGGACTTCATCGACACCTATGCGGGTGTCCTCGAGGCCCGACTCGCGCGCGACCTGCCGATGCTCGGGCTCGCGACCTGGTCGCGCGGGGTCGGCGGGGCGGTGCGTCCGCTCTGGGGGCTCGTCCGAGGCATCGCCCGCCGCTGCGACGCGACGCTCGTCGCAGCAGACTGGCAAGCGGCGAAGCTCATCAGTCATGGCGTTCCCCGGGTCACACGCGTGCCGTTCGGGATCGAGCGCGAGACCTTCCGTCCCGACGCACGCAGCTACGAGGCGCGACGCGACCTGCTCGCTCTCGCCTCCCGCGACGTCCGCGAGGAGGGCACGCTCGTGGTCGTGGGCGTGGGGCGGTTCGCGGTGGAGAAGCGGTGGGACGTCGTCATCGACGCGTTCCTCCGGCTCCGTGCGCGCGCGCCGGAGCGCAAGCTGGTGCTCGTGCTGATCGGCGACGGCCCGGAGCGCGAGCGCATGACGGCGCGATGCGCGGGGTCGCCCGACATCGTGATGCCGGGGTTCGTGAAGGAACGCGAGGAGCTCGCGCGCATGCTCGCGAGCGCGGACCTGCTGATGCACGGCTGCCCGTTCGAGACGTTCGGGCTGAGCATCGCGGAGGCGATGAGCTGCGGCCTTCCGACGGTCGTGCCCGACGAGGGCGGCGCGGCCGAGATGCACGTACCGGCGGCGGGCGAGCGCTACCGTTCGCTGGACGTGGAGGCGTGCGCGAGCGCGACGGAGCGCCTGCTGGCCCGCCTCGCGACGGACGGCGACGCGATCCGCGCAGCGGCGGCCACGGCAGCGAGCCGGCTACCGAACGTTCTCGAGCAGTTCGAGGGTCAGGTCGCGCTGTACCAGCGCCTCCTGGAGGCGCGCCGCCACGTGTGAGGAGGTGCGACCGAACGTTGCGATTCGCGACGCGGGAACGTTGTGCTCAGCGCCGGATGGGTAGACCATCCAGCTCATGAAGACCTCGCTTGCCCTCGGTTCGGCCCTCGCCCTCCTCCTCGTCTCCGGCGTCTCGAGCGCCGCGATCAAGAAGTTCAAAGCCACGATGACGGGCGCCCAAGAAGCCCCCACCGCTGTTGTCACGACGGCAACCGGCTCCGCGGACATCGACTTCAACGATGTCACCGGCAAGGTCAGCGGGACCGTCACGTTCAAGGACCTTCACCTCCCAAGCAAGACCGTTACGCAGATGTGTACGCTTGCGCACATTCACAGCGGCGCCGTCGGTGCTGCGGGGGCCCCGATCGTCACCTTCACCTGCGCCGCGAACACCATCACCTTCACGGACCTGCTCGTTCCAGCGGGCCAGATCGCGAATCTCTTGGCAGACAAGACGTACGTGAACGTGCACTCGGCAGGATTCACGAACGGAGAGATTCGTGGCCAGTTGCTGCTCCAGGCCGCTGATGGCGGCACCGAAGCCGGAACCGACTCCGGTACAAGCGGCAGCTCGGGCACGAGCGGAACAAGCGGCGGATCGTCCGGCGCGAGCGGAACAAGCGGCGGAACGTCCGGCGGCACCAGCGGCGGAACATCTGGAGGAACGTCCGGCGGCACCAGCGGAACGAGCGGCACCTCCGGTACGTCCGGCGGCGGCAGCAGCAGCAGCGGCGGCGGCGGCGGCGACGGCGGTTGTTCCACGACGGGCCAGAACGAGAGCGGCCTGGCGATGGCGGGCCTCGCGGGTCTCGCGCTCGCGGTGGTGCTCCGCTCGCGCAGCAAGAACAACAAGAAGGCATGAGGGAATTGGGGCCGCCGGCGCGAGGCTTGCGGCCTGCACGCCTCCTGGAACGTGTCGATGCCGAACCGCTCGCGTGTTCGCGGAACGCGGCGCGTCCCACGACCGACGCTGCGACCCAACTAGTTCGGTCTGGCGAGCACGGGCACTGACGAGGCCCCAGTGCCGGTACCGTTGACCGCCGCGACGGAGATGCTGTTTCTTCATCCCGTCGCCAGCCTCGTGCCCGTTGTTCATGGCGCTCTCGGGTCGCGGGTGGTGATCGGATACGGATCCGGATCGCTACTCCGCGAGCTTCTTCACCACCGGCACCAGCCCCTCCGTCACGCGCGCCAGCCGCCTGTAATTTAGCGTGTCCGGCCGATCCCCTGGCTGGTGGTAATTCGGATTCCGGAACGGCGCCGTTTCCGTCACCATCACCCCCGGATACCCGACCTGCCAGAACAACCACGGGTCGCTCCACCCGACTTGACCCCCGTGACGAACGCCGGCAGCGCCGCCCCCTCCAACGGGAACGCCGCCGCCCCGCGAAACGTCCGGATGGCGTCGTGCACGAGCGCGCGCGAGCCGAGGTTCCCCACGAACGCGACGAAGTCGCCGCGATCGGGATAGAACCGGCGCACGACCGGCGGGTACTTCTGCGACCCCGGCGCATCCCGGTAGTAGCCGAGCGTCTCGACGCTCAGCATCGCCACCACGTCGTCGCCGCGCGCCTTGCACGCCTTCGCGTAGACCAGGCGGCCCATCTCGGCGCCAGAAGTACGGCGGATCTTCGTTCACAAACGTGACGAACCGCACCGTGCGCGCGGGCCGATGCCTCGCGAGGCCGAGCGGGCGCGCGATCGCGAGAAGCACGACGTCGACCGTCAGCCGTTCCGCGAGGTCCGCCCCTTCCGCGCCGAGCGCCGGCAGGAAACCGCCGGCCAGCGCGAGCAGGTCGGGATAGAAGACGAGGCGCCGCCTCGTCCCGCGCGATCTTCTCCGCCACCACCCGTTCACTCCACGCATCCTATCTTGTGGTACAAAACCGAGCACGCATGGCCACCAACATCGTCGAAACCCTTGGCAAAGAGCTCGAAGCGATCGATCGCGAGTACGCGTCGGACTTCGCCGGTCACTCACGCCTCACCCGCGACATCGAACAGGTGGAGCGCATGATCAAGCGCGTCGCCTCCGTCGTCAGCCAGGTGGATCGCATCCCCTCCGCCGCGCAGGGCCCCGACCTGACGCGCGTGCGCGATGCCGCCGCCGCGAGCCTCGTCCTCTACCAGGGAGAGCGCGAGGCCATCGCCCGCGCCCAGGAGGTCGGCCCGGCGTTCGAGCAATTCTCCACCGAGGCGACGAGCGCGAACTTTGTCTTCGCGCGCTACATGCGCCACTTCGCCGGCCAGGACCGCGCGACGCGCGACGTGGCGCTGCTCGGCGAGCTCGTCGAGGAGCTCCGCCAGATCGACAAGCGCATGACCGGCCTCCTCGAGACCAAGAACAAGGGCTCCGCCGAGTTCGAGAAGGATCGCGCGGTCGTTCGCGAGAACCTCGCGCAGTACCAGAAGGAGATCGAGCTCGTCGAGGCGGCGCAGACCACCGGGTCCCCCGAGGATCATGCGAGCATCCTGGCGACGCTCGCGAACAACCAGTTCAACGTCTACCAGTCGAACTTCGCGGGTGAGCCGCGGATCTCGCGGCGCCCGGCGCTGCTCATGCGGGTCGTCGGCTCGCTGAAGAAGATCCGCGAGCGCATGATCGCCCTCCGTGAGGGCGGGCTCACCGTCGAGTTCAACGCCAAGAACCTCGGCATCGTCGAGGACCGGCTCGGCGTGTACGAGACCGAGCTCGCGGAGGTCCGCAAGATCCGCCAGGCGACGTCGATGACGGACATCATGGGCGAGCTCGGCGGCTCCGCCAACAAGCTGTTCGACGAGTACCGCACGAACTTCGCCGACAAGCCGCGCAACGTGGCCGACGCGAAGCGCCTCTTCGGCATCTGCGACAAGCTCGGCGAGATCCGCCGCCAGATGGTCGAGATGTCGTGGGCCGAGGACAGCGACATGAACGCGAAGAACCTCGACATCGTCACCGAGCAGCTCGTGATGTTCGAGGCCGAGTTCGAGGCGGTGGTCCGCGCCCAGGCCACGGCGGCGACGAAATAGGGCCGCGCGTGGCCGTTCACGTCTCCCTCCACGACGTCTCGCCCGCGTGGGAACGCGAGGTCGAGGTCGCGCTCGAGATGGCGCACGCGCACGGCGTGCGTCCGGCGTTGCTGGTCGTGCCCGATTTCCACCGGAAGGCCTCGCTCGCCGACCACCCCGCGTTCTGCGAGCGCCTGCGCGAGCTGCAGGCGCAAGGCCACGAGATCTACCTCCACGGCTACTCCCACCAGTCCCGCACGTGGGACCAGCACGCCGCCGAGACCGCCACCCGCGGCATCGGATCACGGATGCGCTACCTCTTCGCGCAGAAGGTCGTCTCGGGGGGCGAGGCGGAGTTCAGCGACGTCTCGCACGACGAAGCGCTCAGGCGCCTCGACGACGGCGAGCGCATGCTGCGCGACGCCGGCCTCGCCGTCACCGGCTTCATCGCTCCCGCGTGGTCGATGCCGCCCTGGGTGCTCACGCTCCTCGGGGAGCGCGGCTATGCGTTCACCGAGGACCACACCCGCGTCTACGACCCCGCCTCCGGGCGCTCTCGCGCCAGCGTGGTCCTCAACTACGCGAGCCGTACGCCCGGCCGGCTACTGTCGAGCGTCGCATGGTGCCGCATCGCGCGGCCGGCACGTCGCCTCCTGCCCGCGCGCATCGCCATCCACCCCGCCGACATGCGGTACGCCCTCCTGCGCAGCGAGGTCGCGTCGCTCCTGGCCTGGGGCGAGGGCGACTTCGTGACCACCGGCGCCGCGCTCCTCGCCGCCTCCTGACGATCGCCACGGCAGGGAGGTATTCGCCTCTCCGCGAGGGTGATATGCCCATGGCGAGATGGGCAGCGACGCGGCATCGGTCATCCTCACGAGCCTGGGCGCGTCGTCGACACGCATCCGCGACGCCTCCAACCGCGCCAGCTCGGACGACGTGCTCGACGTCCTCGCCGAGGACGCGCGCAAGCTGGGCGACGCGAAGCACGCGTGGTGTGCCTCGCTCGACGGCAGCATCGTCGTGGCGCTGCGCAGCACGTCCGCGCCCGGCGAGGCGCCGAGCGAGAGCTTTCCCCCGCTGACCGACCTCGTCGCGCTCGCGCAGCCGGTCGGCCGCCTGCCGGGGTACGTCGCGTGTGCGTTGCCCGGCTTCGCGTCGACGCTCGAGGGCATCCTCGTCGTCAGCGACGAAGGCATGAAGGACCTGCCGATGGGCACTCACACCTTCGATCTCGCGCTCACGCAGCTCGCGCTGCACGGCGGCCTCGCGCTCGAGGCCGTGCGACTGCGCCAGCGCATCGACGCGGTGACGAAGGCTCGGGAGGCCCTCCTCGCGAGCGTCTCTCACGATCTCCGCAACCCGCTCAACACGTTTGCGATGAGCGCTGGGCTCCTGCGTGACGACCTCGAGCGCAACGACATCGATGCCACGCGTGGCCTGGCGCTGGTCTCACGCATGGACCGCGCGAGCACGCGCATGCAGGGCATGATCGAGGATCTCGTCGAGGCGAGCCGCGTCGACGCACGCAAGGTCGACTTCGCCACGCGCCCCGAGCCCGCCGCGCAGCTCGTGCGTGACGCGGTCGCGGCCGCGGCCCCGAAGCCCTCCGAGAAGAGCGCCGCCGTCACCGCGGACGCGCTGGACGACGACGCGCAGGTCCTCGCCGACCGCGCGCGAACGCTGCAGGCGCTCTCGCGGCTCGTCGCCTTCGCCTCGAAGGCGACCGGCGACAGCGGCGCGATCCGGATCGGAGTGCGCCGTGACAGCGAGCGTGTCGTCTTCACGGTGCGCGGCTTTGGCCCTAACGGCTCGACCGTCGCGGCGCCGCCGGACGGGCGTGGCGGCCTCGCCATCCTGCTCGCGCGCGGCCTGGTCGAGGCGCAGAAGGGCACGTTCACGATCGAGCCGGGCGACGCGCTCGGCGTTTCGTTCACGCTTCCGGCTGCGAAGGGGTGATTTTCCCGCGGCCGCTCGCGATGAGGCGAGCGACCGTCGTGCCGAGCGTCCCCGGCTGCACGGGCTTC
This sequence comes from Polyangiaceae bacterium, assembly GCA_043732195.1. GTDB lineage: Bacteria > Myxococcota_A > Polyangia > Polyangiales > Polyangiaceae > Labilithrix. The sequence continues at coordinate 23,026 of JAYTHX010000154.1, read as the reverse complement.
GCGACGTGGGCATCGAAGCCGGCGGCGATGGCCTTCGCCGCGTCCTGACGCGACGCGTACGCCGTGAGCGCGATGGCTGGCATGGTCTGCGCGTAGGGACGGGTGCGGACCATCTTGATCAGCTCGATGCCGTCCAAGTCGGGGAGGCCGATGTCCGAGACGAGGATGTCGGGATGCTCGGCGTCCAGCGCGTCGAGCGCGTCGGCGGCGGTCCCCACCGAGGTCACGCGCGCGCCGTAGCGCTCGAGGATGGTGGTGATCAGCTCGTTGCCGTCGGGGTCGTCCTCGACCACGAGCGCGTGCACGCCCGCGAGCTGAGGCTGCACGGAGAACGGCGGCGCGACGCGGCTCGCATCGCTGTCCTCGTTGCTCGCCTCTTCGGCAGCGATGGGGAGCAGCACCGTGAACTCCGCGCCCTTCCCTGCCCCCTCGCTCGAGGCCGCTACCGTCCCGCCGTGCTCGGTGACGAGGTGCATGACGATGGCGAGCCCGAGCCCGAGCCCGCGAGCCTTGGCGTTCTCGGCCTGGCGGAAGCGCTCGAAGACGTGCGGGAGGAAGTCGGGCGTGATGCCCTCGCCCGAGTCCTGCACCGCCACCTTGCCGCTGGCCCCATCGCGCGTCACGTGCACCTTCACGGTCCCGCCGGTCGGCGTGAACTTGATGGCGTTCGAGAGCAGGTTGCCGATGATCTGGCGGAGGCGCCCGGCATCGCCCTTCACGCAGCCGACGCGCTCCAGCGAGACGTCGAGCACGACGCGCTTCGCGGTGCACTGCGGGCGCGCGCCCTCGATTGCCGCCTCGACGACCGACGCGAGCCCGACGAGCTTCGAGTCGATCTTGAGCGAGCCCGTCACGATGCGCGAGACGTCGAGGAGATCGGCGACGAGGTGGTTCAGTGCGTGCGCATTGCGATCGATGGTCTCGACCGCGCGCCCTTGCTCCTCGGGCTGGAGCTGCCCGTTCCGCATCATATCGGTCCAGCCCACGATGGCGTTGAGCGGCGTGCGCAGCTCGTGCGAGAGCGTGGCGAGGAAGACGTCCTTCGACCGGTTCGCCTGCTCCAGCTCCTCGCGGCGGTTCTCGGTGGTCTCGTGGAGGTGGGCGTTGTCGACCGCGACGGCAATGCGGCGCGCGAGGTCCTCGGCGATCGCGACGTCGGCGTTCGTGTACACCGAGCCTTCGCGGGCACACACGAGCGAGAGCGTGCCGAAGGAGCGGTCGCGCGAGACCAGCGGCAGGCAGAGGTAGGCGCTGACCCCGAGCTCGCCCAGGAAGCGGAGGTGCTCGACGCCGCGGCCGGAGCTCGCCTTCTCGAGCTCGGCGCGTACGTCGAAGAAGATCTCGGGGCGCCCGGAGTAGGCAACCGTCGAGGGTCCGAGCTCGAAGCGGGGATCATCGAGCAGCGACGGCGAGACGTGGCCGCTCGCGGCTTTCACGCGACGGCGCATGTCGCCGCTGCCCGCCAGATCGAGCAACGCGAGATCGCCGAGGATGGGCAGGGCGCTCCGCAGCGCTGCCTCGAGCTCCTTGGGATCTCCCAGGGTCGCGCCGAGCCGCACGCTCGCATCGGCGAGCATGCGAAGCGAACGCTCGGCGCGCACGCGCGCGTCGATGTCGGTGCTGGTGCCGATCCACGAGGTGATCGTGCCGGACTCGTTGCGACGAGGTACGACGCGCACGAGGTGCACGCGCGCGCCGTCGTCCGGCGTCCCGAAGCGGAGCTCGGTCTCCCACTCCTCGCCGGCGGCGAGCGCGGTCTTCCATCCCTCGCGGAAGCGCGCGAGATCCTCGGGCGCCACGACGGCCGCGAAGTCGCGCGAGCCGTGGGCGAGCGCGTGCCAGCGGCTGTTGCCATACTGCACGGCGCCGCTCGCGTCGGTGGTCCAGACCAGCAGCGGCATCGACTCGGCGAGGTCGACATAGCGCTGCTCGCCTTGACGCTTGGCGTCCGCCAGCTCGCGTTCGCTCATCACCCGTAGCGACTCGTGCTGCGCGCGGATGATGTCGTTCTTGCGGGCGAGCTCGACGAAGACCGCCACCTTGGCCTTGAGGACGTCAGGCTCGTACGGCTTGAAGAGGTAGTCGACGGCGCCCACGCCGTAGCCGCGCTCCACGAACTTACGGTCCTTGCTGATGGCCGTGAGGAAGATGATGGGCACGTCGCGCGTGCGCGTGCGACGCCGCAGGAGCTCCGCGGTCTCGAAGCCGTCCATATCGCCCATCTGCACGTCGAGCAGGATGACCGCGTAGTCGTCCTTCAACGCGTGGCGCAGCGCCTCCTTGCCGGAGAGCGCGCGCACCAGGTTCAGGTCGAGCGGCTCGAGGATGGCCTCGAGCGCGAGGAGGTTCGCGGGCTCGTCGTCGACGATGAGGATGTTGGAGCGCGTGGCCGGGACCGCGGGCCGGCCGGAGCTCGGACCCTGCGGCAAGAGCGCCTGGGGCGTGGGCTTGCTCAGGCTCCGCGGCGCGGGCGGCGTCTCGTCGATCGGGTTCTTCACGAGGGCAACCTCCGGACGATCGCCACCGCGATGTCCTCGAGCGCCAGGACCTCATCGACGGGCGCTGCGGCGATCCCTGCTGCCGGCATCTCGGGGCTCTCGGCGGTGCGCGGGTCCTGCACGATCGCGTATCCCCCAGCCTGCTTGATGCGCGAGAGCCCCTTGGCGCCGTCGTGGTTAGCGCCCGTGAGCAGCACGCCCAGGACCTTCGCGCCGTACACGTCGGCCGCGGACTCGAAGAGCACGTCGATCGCGGGCCGGCTGTAGAAGACCGGGTCGTCGACGGAGAGGACCATGCGGCCCGGCTCGATCAGCACGTGGTAATCCGGCGGCGCGAGGTAGACGCCGGGCGCGCGCAGGGCGTCGTCGTCATCGATCTCGCGTACCGGCAGCTTCACGCTCCTGCCGAGGATGTCGGCATACGCGTCGGAGGACTCACGCGAGCGATGCTGCACCGCCACGATCGGCACGGGAAACCCGCGCGGCAGACCGCCGAGCACCATCTCGAGGGCACGCAGGCCGCCCGCCGACGCGCCGACCACGATGATCCCCGGCTGCACCAGCGTCTCGGGCCTCAACGGGTCCTCCGGTAAATCCGCTCGCGCGCGTCGAACTCCTCGTACTCGTTCTCCGCGGACGTGAAGCGCAGCGACTCGCGCCGCCCGAGGCAGAGGATCCCGAGCGACCCCAGCGAGCTCTCGAAGAGCTTGAAGACACGCTCCTTCAGCGTGCGGTCGAAGTAGATCATCACGTTCCGGCACAAGATGACATTGAACTCGCTGAACGAGGTGTCGGTGGCGAGGTTGTGCTGCGCGAAGAGCACGTTGCGCCGGAGCTGCGGGTCGAACAGCGCGGCGTCGTAGTTCGCCGTGTAGTACTCGCTGAAGCTGCGAGCGCCTCCAGCCTGGAGGTAGTTCCGCGTGTACTCGCGCATCCGCGTCAACGAGTAGATCCCCGCCTTCGCCTTCTCCAGGGCATCGGCGCTGATGTCGGTCGCGTAGATGCGCGAGCGATCGTAGAGCCCTTCCTCCTCGAGCATGATGGCGAGGGCGTAGACCTCCTCGCCGGTCGCGCAGCCCGCGTGCCAGATGCGCACGAACGGATAGGTGCGCAGGATCGGGATCACGGTCTCGCGGAGCGCGAGGAAGAAGGACGGATCGCGGAACATCCCCGTCACGCTCACCGACAGATCACGAAGGAGGCGATCCATCGCCGCCCCGTCGTGGAGCACCAGCGCCTGGAGCGCGGAGAACGAGGCGAGGCCCTCACCGTCGAGCCGCTTCTTCAGCCGGCGGCGCAGCGACGAGAACGCGTAGGCGCGGAAGTCGTGGCCGTAGTGCCGGAAGATCGCCTCCAGGAGCAGCTCGATCTGCAGTCGCTCGAGCGCGCTCACGCCGGCGTAGGCGTCGTCGGCGCGAAACGGCGGGTGGGGACCGGTCGCATCGCCTCGCCCGGTGCCCGGGGGCTCGACGCGCGCGTACGAGCCGCTTCGCTTGCTGGTCATGATGGCATCACGCGATCAGACCGCGTCGTTCGAGTAGAGCCACACCCGCATGAGCGAGAGCAGCTGGTCGGGGTCGACGGGTTTCGTGACGTAGTCGCTCGCGCCGGCCTCGAGGCACTTCTCACGGTCGCCCTTCATGGCCTTGGCCGTGAGCGCGAGAATGGGGAGCGTCTTGTACTCCGGCATCGCGCGCACGCGCCGCATCGTCTCGTAGCCGTCCATCTCGGGCATCATCACGTCCATCAGGACGATCCCGATCCCGGGCGTCGCCTTGAGGACCTCGATTCCCTCGCGGCCGTTCTCGGCGAACACCACGTTCATGCCCGCGTCCTCGAGGACCGTCGCCAGCGCGTAGATGTTGCGCACGTCGTCATCGACGATGAGCACCTTGCGGTCCTTGAAGACGGTGTCCGGGCTCTGCGCCTCGTGCAGCATCTTTCGCTTGGGGGGCGAGAGGTCCGCCTCGATCCGGTGCAGAAAGAGCGTGGTCTCCGCGAGCAGACGCTCGGGTGATCGCGCGTCCTTCAGGATGATCGAGCGGGCGTACTTCTTGAGGCGCGTCTCCTCCTGGGAGGTGAGGTCGCGCCCGGTGTAGACGATGACCGGGATGGCCTTCAGGTCGGGCTTGCGGGACATCCGCTCGAGCAAGTCGAACCCCGAGCCGCCGTGGAGCGAGAGATCGAGGACGATGCAGTCGAAGCGATCCTCTTCGAGCTTGGTCATCGCCGCGTCGATGGTTCCAACTGCCGAGGTCTCGACGCCCTCGCTCCCGATCAGATCGACGATGACCTTGCGCTCGCGTTCGTCGTCCTCGACGATCAGCAGCTTCGACGCCTTGCGCTGGAGAAAGCCCTCGATCTGGCCGAAGGTCTCGTCGAGTCGCTCCTTGCTCACCGGCTTGTCGACGTAGGCGACGGCGCCCCGGCTCAGGCCCTCGAGCTTGCGATCGAGACCGGAGAGGACGTGCACCGGGATGTGCCGCGTCTGCGGGTGGGCCTTGAGGTGCTCGAGCACGCGCAGTCCGTCCATCACGGGCAGCTGGAGATCGAGCATGATCGCGCTCGGCAGGAGGCGCCGCGCCAGCGTGAGACCGATGTCTCCGCGGAGCGCGATGACCCCCTTGAAGCCGCGGTCACGCGCCATGTCGAGCATGGTGCGCGCGAACGTCGGGTCGTCCTCGATGATGAGGAGCACCCGGTCCTGGGGCTGGAGGAAGTTGCGGTCGTCTTCCACCTCGCCTTCGGGAAGCGCCTCGGTGGGCGGCGGGATGTAGACCTCGGACCGGACCTCGGCGGGCGCACCCTCGTACTCGTTGGGGAGGAAGAGCGTGAACGTGCTCCCCTTCCCCGGCTCGCTCTGCACCGAGACTTCGCCGCCGAGGAGGCGTGCGAGCTCACGGCTGATGGAGAGGCCGAGGCCGGTACCTCCGTACTTGCGGCTCGTCGTGCCGTCAGCCTGCTGGAAGGCCTCGAAGATGAGCTGCTGCTTGTCGCGCGAGATACCGATGCCCGTGTCCATGACGGAGAACGCAATGACCTTGTCCGACGCGGCGCTGAGCGCGTGCGACTGGTAGGCGGCGCCGGTGGGCGGCTGGTGGACGTGCACCGTGACTGCGCCCTGCTCGGTGAACTTGAACGCGTTGCCGATCAGGTTGCGGAGCACCTGCTGGAGGCGCTGGCCGTCGGTGCGGATGGTGATCGGCACCTCGGGGTCGACCTCGAGCTTCAGGTCGAGCGCTTTCTGCTGCGCGACGGGACCGAACGTCTGGTCGATGACCTTGAGGATCTCCTGGACCGGGATGTCCTGGGCGTAGATCTCGATCTTCCCGGCCTCGACCTTCGAGAGGTCGAGGACCTCGTTGATCAGGTTGAGCAGGTCGGTACCCGCCGAGTGGATGGTCTTCGCGTACTCGACCTGCTTGTCGGAGAGGTTCGAGTCCTTGTTGTCCTGTAGCATCCTCGCGAGGATCAGCAGGCTGTTGAGCGGCGTGCGCAGCTCGTGGCTCATGTTCGCCAGGAACTCGCTCTTGTACTTGGACGAGAGAGCGAGCTGCGTGGCCTTCTCCTCGACCGCGAGGCGCGCCAGCTCCACTTCCTTGTTCTTCTGCTCGACCGCCTTGTTCTGCTCCACGAGCAGCGAGGCCTTCTCCTCGAGCTCCTCGTTGACCAGCTGCAGCTCCTCCTGCTGCTCGCGCAGCATCTCCTCGGAAGACCTCAGCGTCTGCGCCTGCTGCTCGAGCTCCTGGTTGGAGCGTTTCAGCTCGCTCTGCTGGCGCTGCAGCTCGCGCGACTGCTCCTTCAGCTCGTCGGCGAGGGACTGCGACTGCTTCAGCAGCTCCTCGGTCCGCATGTTCGCGCCGATCATGTTGAGCACCACGCCGATGCTCTCCGTCAGCTGCTCGAGGAACAGGCGATGGATCGGCGAGAAGGGCTCGAAGCTCGCCAGCTCGATCACCGCGCGCACCTCGTCCTCGAAGAGCACGGGGAGCACGATGAGATTCAGCGGCGGCGCCTCGCCGAGGCCCGAGGTCACCTGGATGTAGTCGTGCGGGACCCTCGTGAGGAGGATCGCCTTCTTCTCGAGGGCGGCCTGGCCGACCACGCCCTCGCCGAGGCGGAAGCGATTCGCGACGTGCTTGCGCTCCTTGTACGCGTAGGTCGCGAGCAGGCGGAGGGTCTTGCCCTCGACGTCGTCCATCACGAAGAATGCGCCGTGGCTGGCCTGCACGAGCGGCGTCAGCTCGCTCATGATCATGCTCGAGACGCTCTCGAGGTTCTTCTGGCTCTGCATCATGCCGGAGAACTTCGCGAGGTTCGTCTTCAGCCAGTCCTGCTCGCGGTTCTTCTGCGTGGTCTCACGCAAGTTCACGATCATCTGGTTGACGCGCTCCTTCAGCTGGAGCACCTCGCCCTGCGCCTCGACGGTGATGCTCCGCGTGAGATCGCCCTCGGTCACCGCGGTGGCGACCTCGGCCATCGCGCGGATCTGGTTGGTGAGCGAATCGGCGAGCTGGTTGACGTTGTCGACGAGGTCGCGCCACGTGCCCGCGGCGCCGGGGACCTTCGCCTGCCCGCCCAGCTTGCCTTCGGTGCCGACCTCGCGTCCCACGCGCGTGACCTCGCTCGCGAAGGCGCGCAGCGTGTCGGTCATCGTGTTGAGCGTGTCGGCGAGGGCGGCGATCTCGCCCTGCGCGTCCATCGTGAACTTCTGCGAGAGGTCGCCGCTCGCGACCGCGGTCACGAGCTTGATGATGCCGCGCACCTGGGTGGTCAGGTTCGAGGCCATGCTGTTGACGCTGTCGGTGAGGTCCTTCCACGTGCCGGCGACGCCGGGGACGCGGGCCTGGCCACCCAGCTTGCCCTCGGTGCCGACCTCGCGCGCGACGGTGGTGACCTGATCGGCGAAGATGCCGAGCGTCTCGGTCATGTCGTTGATGGTCTCGGCGAGCTCGGCGATCTCGCCCTTCGCCTCGACGATCAGGCGCTTCGAGAGGTCGCCCTTCGCGACCGCGGTGACGACCTTCGCGATGCCCCGGACCTGCGTGGTGAGGTTCGTGGCCATGCTGTTGACGTTGTCGGTGAGGTCCTTCCACGTGCCGGCGACGCCGGGAACGAATGCCTGCCCACCGAGCTTGCCCTCGGTACCGACCTCGCGCGCGACGCGCGTGACCTCGGCGGCGAAGCTCCGGAGCTGGTCCACCATCGTGTTGACGGTGTTCTTCAGCTCGAGCATCTCGCCCTTCACGTCGACCGCGATCTTCTGCGAGAGATCGCCGTTGGCGACCGCGGTCGTGACGAGCGCGATGTTGCGGACCTGGCCGGTGAGTTTGCTGGCCATCCCGTTCACGCTGTCGGTCAGGTCCTTCCAGGTGCCGCCGACGCCGGGCACGAACGCCTGCCCGCCCAGCTTGCCCTCGCTGCCGACCTCGCGCGCGACGCGCGTGACCTCCGCGGCGAAGCTCCGGAGCTGGTCCACCATCGTGTTGATGGTGTTCTTCATCTCGAGCATCTCGCCCTTCACGTCGACCGTGATCTTCTGGGCGAGGTCGCCGTTCGCGACCGCGGTGGTGACGAGCGCGATGTTGCGGACCTGGCCGGTGAGGTTGCTGGCCATCCCGTTCACGCTGTCGGTGAGGTCGCGCCAGGTGCCGCCCACGCCGGGCACGTTCGCCTGGCCGCCCAGCTTTCCTTCGCTACCGACCTCGCGCGCGACGCGCGTGACCTCCGCGGCGAACGTCGACAGCGAGTCGACCATGCCGTTGATCACGTTCTTGATCTGGAGCATCTCGCCCTGGAGCTCGACGGTGATCTTCTGCGTGAGATCGCCGGAGGCGATGGCGGTGGCGACCTTCGACACGTCGCGCAGCTGCACGGTCAGGTTGCCGGCGAGGCCGTTGACGCTGTCGGTGAGATCCTTCCACGTGCCGGAGACGCCCTTGACGTCGGCCTGGCCGCCGAGCTTGCCCTCGGTGCCGACCTCCTTGGCGACGCGCGTGACCTCGCGGGCGAAGGCGGAGAGCTGATCGACCATCGTGTTGACGGTGTTCTTCAGCTCGAGGATCTCGCCCTGCGTCTCGACGACGAGCTTCTTCGACAGATCTCCGTTCGCGACCGCGGTGACGACCCCGGCGATGCCGCGCACCTGCGTCGTGAGGTTCGAGGCCATGCCGTTGACGCTGTCGGTGAGGTCCTTCCACGTACCGGCAACGCCGGGGACGTTCGCCTGCCCGCCGAGCTTGCCTTCGCTTCCGACCTCGCGCGCGACGCGCGTGACCTCGCTGGCGAACGCGCGCAGCTGATCGACCATCCGATTCACGGTCATGCCGATGCGGAGGAACTCGCCTCGGACTGGCTTGCCGTCGATCTCCAGGGCCATCTTCTGCGACAGATCGCCCTCGGCGACCGCGATCAGGACGCGCGCGACCTCGGTGGTGGGCCGTGTGAGGTCACCGATGAGGGTGTTGAAGGAGTCGCCGATGGTCTCCCATCCCCCGCGGAGGCCGTCCATCCGCATGCGCTCGCCCATCTCGCCGTCACGACCGACGACGCGCGTGAGCCGGGCCAGCTCCACCGACGAGCGGTCCAGACGCTCGGCCAGGTCGTTGAACGACTCGGCCACCTCACGCGCGACGCCGTCGCGGGGGCGGAGCCGGAACGTGAAGTCGCCGCGATGGAGGGCCTCGAGGGCGGCGGAGATGACGTCCCCCTCGCTGACGGCGTCGCGCTTCGCGCGAACGCTCTTCGGCGCCTTGGTGGGGTCGCTTTTCCCGTTCTCCATGGCGTTGGGGACTGCCCCGTCGGTGCCACGGCGCTTCTTGCGCTGCGAAACGTCGATGTCCGCCACGGTCGGCCCCTCCGATGGGCTCCCGTTGAGCTGCAAGTGTCACACCGCCGCTCCAGCAGCGGCTTTCGAGGCATTCGGTCGCACGACGACGATCCATTTCGCCACACTCGTACCCTGACGCCCCAGCCGAGCTCCTCTGCCCCATCTTTCTTCCTCGTGATTCGCGTGGAGCGGAACGTGCTTCTAGCGATGCTTTGCGTGGAGGGTTGGGAATGAGCGTCGCTTCGATCGTGGATGCACGTGGGCCGGCGGAGGCGGCGGAGGTCGCGACGGCGGACGGCACCGAGGCCGCAGAGCACGTTCGCACGCAGTTCCTCCGCCGCGTCGCCCACGACATCGCCTCGCCGACGGGCGTGAGTATGACCGTCCTCGACGAGCTGGCGAGCTCGGACCGCCCGCGTCCCGAGCTCGTCGCGATGGCGAAGAGAAGTCTGCGCCGCCTCATGAGGCTCTCGGAGCATCTCGCGCTCGTCGCCGAGCTCGAGGCCGGTGAGCTGGTGCCGGAGCTCGCACCCACCGACCTGCGCGTCCTCGCGAAGAAGGCGCTCGACGAGGCGGTCTCGATCGACGGTCGCAAGAACGTCGTCGCCGTCGCCGACCTCCCGGACGCACCGCTCCTCGTCGCGGCCGATGGAAGGCTCCTCCACGTCGTCTTTCGCGAGGTGATGGGCAACGCGCTCAAGCTGGCGCAGTCGCGGGTGGAGGTGTCGCTGCGCGCGCACGACGCGCGCATCGTGCTGCGCGTCGAGGACGACGGGCCGGGTTTCTCCGCGGAGTCGGCGGCGACGCTGGGGCGTCGGTTCCTCGAGCGCACGTCGGCGCGCGGCCTCGGGCTATCACTGTCGATGGCCATGGACATCCTGCGCAGCCACGGCGGAACACTGGATCTCGAGGCGAGCGCGCTGCCCCCGGGGCGACGCGGAACGCCTGGCGCGGCGGTCGTGGTGAAGCTGCCCGCGACCCGCAACGACGCATGACCTCGGGCGGCGCGCGCCCGGTCAGCGTGGCTTCTTGCGCTTGCCTTTGCCCTTGCCGTGACGCTTCCCTGGTAGCGGACGCTTCTTCGCGGGGGCTGGCGCATGCGGCTTCGCGGTCGCGATCACCGGGCGGGGAGAGGAGCTGATCGCGGCGACGTCCGACGCGTCTACCTCGTCGTCATCGTCGTCGTCGTCGTCGTCCGCGGCATCTGCGGCGGCGTCCTCGACCGCGGCGTCGACCACCGGCTCGGCCGCCGCCAGCGAGGGCGCAGCATCGGCCTCGGGGACCGGAGCGGCGAGAGGCGAGCTCGCGGGCGTGCTCGGCACCGGGTCGACCGCGCTCGACGACGACCGCGCCATCAGCTGATCGAGCGCATTGTTCGTCTGCGTCCGCGCCCGCGGGACGAGGGCGATGAGCGCGACGCCCCCCGTCAGGAGGAGCGCGAGCACCATCCACGCTCGCGATCCACCGCGCGACGGCGACACCGAAGGGGGCGGCAGCTCGGTCGCCGCGCCGACGGCATCGATCGCCGGCGTCGGCGCGATCACCGTCACCGCCGGCGACCGCAGCGCCGAGAGCACGTTCATCACGTCGGCGCGCATCTCCGCCGCCGACGGGTACCGGTCGGCGCGCTCGAACTGGAGCGCGCGGTCGACGATGTTCGCCATCGTCTCGGAGACCATCGGCGCGACGTCGCGCAGCTTCGGCGCGGGCAACGTGCCCATGCGCGCGACGAGCTCGATGACGCCCGCGGCCTCGTGGACGCCGCGGTTCGCGAGGATCATGAAGGCGGTCGCGCCGATCGCGAAGAGGTCGCTCCGCGCATCGATCTCGTCTTGCCGGCCCGAAGCCTGCTCGGGCGCCATGAACGACGGCGTTCCGAGCGCCAGCCCCGCGCTCGTCCCCGACCGCGCCTCCGCGAGCCGAGCGAGCCCGAAATCGAGGACCTTGACGCCGTGGCCGCTCGGATCCGCGTTGAGGAACAGGTTCGCCGGCTTCAGATCGCGATGCACCACGCCGTGCGCATGCGCTGCCTCCAGGACAGCGAGCACGTCGTCGAGGATCACGAGCAGCTCGATCTCGGTGAGCGGCGGCCCGCGCTCCAGGCGCTCTTCTAGCGACTCGCCCTCGAGGATCTCCATCACGAGGTAGGCGGTACCCTCATCGGGGCCCTCCTTGATGATGTCGTCGTCGAGCACCTGCACGGCGCCGCGGTGCTCCACGCGGTTCGCGGCATAGCCCTCGCGCAGGAACCGCTCGCGGACGTCGGGCCGCCGCGCGAGCTCCGGATGCAGCACCTTCACCGCGCCGCGCGCGCCGTTGCGATGGCGGGCGGCATACACCGCCCCCATACCTCCCGAGCCGAGCACGCGCTCGAGCGTCCACTTCTCGTCGAGAACGCCACCGAGGCGGGCTCGCGTCCGCGGATCCTCGTCCGGGTCCGACTCCCTGTCAGGTGCTGAGCCCGTCACCCGGGTGAGTTTACCATCCGCCGCGCAGCGCGGCGCAGGAGGCGTGCCTCGACGTCATCCCGACGGGCGACGCGACAGCCGCGCGCGACGTGGCGAAACTCCCCCGCGGCGCAACGCCTTCTGAAACGGAGAATCACTCTGAAATCCAGGCGGATCATGCGTCGAGCCGCCGGGCACGGCCCTCGCAGCGACCTTCGCAGCGCAACGCAGCGCCCCCACGCATGAACCGAACACGCACCCTGCTCTCCCTGCTCTCCGCTGCCGCCATCCTCTGCGTGGCGAGCCCCGCGTCCGCGGCGGACACGGCGCCGAGCACGTCGTTCGCGAGCCTCGTCGACCAGGGCAAGGACTGGCTGCGTACGGCAGCTGCGGGGCCGACCGCTGCCTCCGACCCCACCGCGCCGCGTAGCGCGATGACGCCGACAGGCGAGCTCGCCGCCGCGGAGCGCCGCTCGCTCGCCGAGCAGCAGCCCTTCTACGATCTCACGCCGAACGCCGCCCTGGTGGCGCGCGACTGGCGCGGGTCTCTGAAGATCATCGGCGACCGCACGATGCTCGTCGACGATCTCCGCCCCACGGCATCGAATCGCATGCTCATGGGCCGCGTCGCGACCGCCGGGCGGAGCCTGTCGCTCTTCGCGCAGGCGGGCCTCGGCGAGTGGCGCGTCGACACCGTCATGTTCCCCAACGCCGTCTCCGACTCCGAGATCGCCGGTCAGGCGGGCGCCGGCTTCGAGGTGCGGTTGCCGCACGGGCTGCGGCTCGCGGGCGAGCTCGACTACACGATGCTTCATCGTGACTTGCACTACGCCGAGGGCCAGGTCGCGCCCCGGATGACGTCGTTCGTGCTCGCGGCCGCCGGAACCTTCTGAGGCGCGCAGCGACGGCGAGGGGCGAATTGCCCCGCGCTACGGGGGCCGCGCCGTTCGTTCACTTCGATAAATCCCGCGCCCCGGAGAGAGCTCCGCGCGGCACCGAATCTGCACCACTCGCAGCAGCCATGAACAGCCAGAACACCGGGGCCGAAGAGCGTGACCAGTGGCGCGAGCGCATCATGAGCGCTCTCAAGGACCTGCGGGGAGACGAGTCGTCGACCGTAGGCCGCATGCGAAGCGACACTCGCAACGACGACCGCGCCGCCCCGTCCGCACGCTTCTGACCCGTTCCCGTTTGCCGGCGAAAAATTATTTTCCTGGAGCGAGGCGATCCCCCCGTCGACTCGCTTCTTTCTTTTTGTGCGCCAACGTCCGCCCTCAGGCATCGACGCCCGGGATCTCGACGGAGGCACCGGCCTTGCCGTCCCCGTAACGATCGAGCTTGCGATAGAGCGTGCGGCGATCGAAACCGAGCACCTGCGCGGCGCGTGACTTGTTCCCTCCCACCAGCGAGAGGACGCGCAGGATGTAGCGGCGCTCCAGCTCGTCCATGGTGACAATCTCGGTCGGATCGTTCGCAGCCACGACAAAGCGCTCAGCCCGGTACGCACGGATCTTTTCCGGCAGATCCTCGACGGTGATCTGCTCGAACCGCGAGAGGGCCACCGCATGTTCCATGCAGTTTTCGAGCTCGCGCACATTGCCAGGCCAGTTGTAGGCCATGAGCTTCTCCGCGCCGGTCGCCGAGAGCTCGAGGGCGGCCTTCTCGTTGCGCTGAGCGAACTGCTTCAGGAAGAACTGCGCTAGATGGAGCACGTCTCCGCCGCGCTCGCGCAGCGGGGGCACGTCGATCTTGACGACGTTGATGCGGTAGTAGAGATCTTCGCGGAAGCGCTTCTCGTAGACCTCGTCCTCGAGGTTCCGGTTCGTCGCAGCGACGATCCGCGCGTCGAACGGGATCTCGGCGTTCGCGCCGACCGGGCGGACCTTGCGCTCCTGCAGCGCGCGCAGCAGCTTCGGCTGCATGTCGATCGGTAGCTCCCCGATCTCGTCGAGGAAGAGCGTACCGCCGCTCGCTTGAACGAAGAGCCCCTTCCGATCGACCTTCGCGTCGGTGAAGGCGCCGCGCGCGTGTCCGAAGAGCTCGCTCTCGATGAGGGAGTGCGGGACGGCCGCGCAGTTGATGGCGACGAACGGGCCGTCCTTGCGGCGGCTCCGCATGTGGATGGAGCGCGCGATGAGCTCCTTGCCCGTGCCGGTCTCGCCGTGGATGAGCACCGACGCGTCACTCTCGCCGACGCGGCCGATGAGCTCGTAGACGCGGCGCATCGCGCCGCTCTGGCCGACGATCTGCCCGTCCCCCTCGCCGCCGTCGGCGACCGACTCGCGCAGGCGCTTGACCTCGTCCTGGAGGTGCCGATGCTGGATGGCGCGCGAGACGCTGAGGAAGAGGAGCTTGGGGTCGACGGGCTTCGTGATGAAGTCGTAGGCGCCGACGCGGATCGCGCCGATCGCGGTCTCGAGGCTGCCTTGCCCGGTGATCACCACCACCGGCATGTTCGGACGCGTACCGAGGACGCGCTCGCAAAGGTCGAGGCCGCTCATCTCCGGCATGCTCAGATCCGTGAGCACCACGTCGAAGTCGTGCGTGCCGACGAGGTCGAGCGCCTTCGACGCATTCGTCGAGGTCGTGACCTTGAAGCCGTGGCGCACGAGCGCCATCTCGAGCAGGTCGCAGGTCTCCTGCTCGTCGTCGACGATCAAGACGTGGCCCTTCATGGGGAGCTCCTGAAAATGCGGTGGTGGCTCATGGGGGCGCGAGGTGGATGGCAGAAGCCGTACCAGGTCCGCTGCGACCTGATTTCGCGCATTTTCGCGGCCACGCATCAAGGTGGTGCGTGGCAAGTTGTCTCGCGCGGGCAACGCTGCACCGGTGAGACGTTCCTGCAGCTCTCACTTAGTCGCTCCGCGGAGGCGCGTCATCCTGACCGAGGCGAGGCGCGACAGGCGGGGCGCGGTCGCGCCGCCAACCCTTCGAAATCACGCATGCGGAAGGGGCCTCGCGCTTGCAGACCGGTCAGCCATGCATCCGCATTCCGATCCGAAGAAGACCAAGGACCTCCCCGTCGACCCGCCCGCGCCGCTCGATCCGAAGGCGCCACGCCCGACGCAGCAGTCGCAGATCGACATCGAGCGTAGCGAGGGCGAGGGCATGGGCCTCGGCCGTTTGCAGCCCGAGATCAAGGACCCCGCCACGCCCGACGAGACGTGATCAGTCGACGACCTTCACGCCCTTCCAGAACGCGATGCGTCCCTTGACGTTCGCGGCCTCGGGCTTGGCATCCGGGTAGAACCACGCCGCGTCCTTGTTGACCTGCCCGCCGACGACCACGTCGTGGTAGCTCGCGACGCCCTTCCAGCCGCACGTGGTGTGCGTCTCGCTCGGCGCGAGGTGCTCCCTCTTCACCGCGTCGGGAGGAAAGTAGTGGTTCCCCTCGACGACCACCGTGTCGTTGCTCTCGGCAATCACCGTGTCGTTCCAGATCGCTTTCATCGTCAGTCTCCTCGGTTCGATCGTGGCGTGGATGCCCGAAGCATACGTGGCGTTGTTGTAGAGTGTGGCGGCGGCGCACGTTTCGGGGCGGAATGCCTCAGAAGTCGCAGCTCAACTGGACAAAAGGCCGCGATCAGCGTTGGCATGATCACTGCTCGTGTCGGCGAGTCGGTACCTCGTACCGCGGAGAGGCCACGCGCATGAAGAAGACCGAAGTCCTCGTCGTCGACGACGAGCGTGACACCTGCGATCTGCTCGAGATGGCACTCTCCCGTCAGGGGATGCAGGTCACGACCTGCACCACCGCGGCGGACGCGCTCGAGAAGGTGGCGTCTCGCGACTTCGACGTCGTTCTCTCCGACCTGACGATGCCCGACGTGAGCGGCCTCGAGCTCTGCGAGCGCATCATCGCGCTCCGCCCCGACGTCCCGGTCGTGCTCATCACCGGCCACGGCAGCCTCGAGACCGCGATGGGCGCGATCCGCGCAGGCGCCTACGATTTTGTGACGAAGCCCATCGAGAGCAAGACGCTCGGCGTCGTCGTCTCCCGCGCCGTCCAGCATCGCCGGCTGCGCGACCAGATCAAGCAGCTCCGCGCTGCGAACGATGCGAACGCGAGCATCATCGTCGGCGGCAGCCCGGCCATGCGCAAGGTCGCCGACCTGATCGACCGCGTCGGCGACAGCGACGCCTCGGTGCTGATTCACGGCGAGACCGGCACCGGCAAGGAGCTCGTCGCGCGGGCCGTCCACAACAAGAGCAAACGACGCGAGGGGCCCTTCGTCGCCATCAACTGCGCGGCCGTACCGCACTCGCTCCTCGAGAGCGAGCTGTTTGGCCACGCGCGCGGCGCCTTCACGGACGCGAAGTCGACGCGCGTCGGCCTCTTCCAGCAGGCGAACGGCGGCACGCTGTTCCTCGACGAGATCGGAGAGTTGCCGGTCGACGTGCAGCCAAAACTCCTGCGCGCGCTGCAGGAGCGCAAGGTGCGGCCCGTCGGCGACAATCGTGAGATCGCGTACGACGCGCGGATCGTCGCGGCGACCAACCGCGATCTCGAGAACGAGGTGCGCGAGAAGCGCTTCCGCGAGGATCTCTACTACCGCATCAACGTCGTGAAGGTCGAGGTGCCGCCGCTCCGCTCGCGTGGCTCCGACACACTCCACCTCGCGCACCACTTCCTCAAGGTGTTCGCGGAGCGGAGCGGCAAGCCGACCATCGAGCTCTCCGAGCGCGCCGCCGAGCGGCTCATGGCCTACGAGTGGCCGGGCAACGTGCGCGAGCTCGAGAACTGCATCGAGCATGCCGTGGCGCTCGCGCGCTTCGATCAGGTGACCGTCGAGGACCTTCCCGAGAAGCTCCGCGGCTACCTCGCGGGCAGCTTCGTGGCGACCGCGAACGACCCGACCGAGATCGTCACGATGGAGGAGCTCGAGAAGCGCTACCTGCTGCGCGTCTTCAAGCTCGTCGGCAACAACAAGTCGCGCGCGGCCGAGGTCCTCGGCATCGACCGGCGCACGATGTATCGCAAGCTCGAACGCTACGCCGCGCTCGACGGCACGACGACCGAGACGAGCGGGACCGACGGGACCGACGGGGCGTCCGAGCCGCTTGCCGCCGACAGCGAGAAGGACGACGGCTCGCCCGGAGCCACGCTTCCGTCCTGATGTAGCCCGGGGCCGCGGCCCGGCCCACGCTCAGGCAGTTGTTCGCCGCGGCCGCGCTGGTCGCGGCGCCGGCATCTCGGTCGCGCGCGGCGCGCTGCTCGGCGACGACGCGAAGGGCGAGGCGAAGCTCGCGCCGGGCGGCCGTGCGAGCGCGCCGGTGATGCACGACGCTGCGACGCCAGCGCGTTCCGGGCCGGCGGTCAGGCCGCCGGCCCCACGGCGCACCCTACCTTCGCGCCCTACCGCGCTGGGCGACGGCGTCAACCTGGCGGCGCGGCTCGAGCCCTTGTGCAAGCGGTACGGCGTCGTGGTGCTCGCGAGCGAGGACCTGGTCGCGGCGGCGCTGCTCGAGCCGCAGCACGCGGACGATCCGCCGACCGCCGTTCCGCTGTCTAGCGCTCGCCGCCGCGACGCCGGACGCCGTCTGGACCGGCGTGCACGTCGCTGCGTCCGAGTAGACGCGGACGTCTCGGTCGTGGGCTGCAACGACCGATGTGGCGCCGCCGCACAGTCGAGGAGCGTTGCCGCACTCCACTCCGCAGCTCCAGCAACGATCCCGCTGAATTTTTTGCGGGCGGCACGGGGCGGACGGCGGCACGGCGCTCGCAGAGTTTGGAATTTGTGGAACGTAAGATAACGGGCGATGCGTGCGTCGAGGCGCTGTTGCGAGCAGGCTTCCGGATCCGCAGCCGCACGACGGGCATCGCGATCCTGGTGCGCGGGACGAGCCTCGTGATGATCCCCGACGTGGGGGTCATCGAGCTCGACCTGCTGGACTCCGTGCTGCGCTCGGCCGGCGTCACGTGGGCCGAGCTCGAATCGCACCTCGCGCACGTCCCTTCGCGGAGCGGCTTCTTCACCAAACCGGTAGGGAAGGACGCGCCCGCGGAGTCGACGGTCAAGCGGCGGAAGTAGCGCGAACGAAGCGCAGGATGCGCTCGGAGAGCGGGCCCGGAACCTCGAGCTGCGGCGTGTGCCCGTACCCCTCGGGCTCCTCGATGACGGCGTGCGCCGGGAGATGCTCGCGGAAGTAGGCGAGCGCCGAGGCCGGCAAGAGCTTCTCGGACCGCCCCCAGAGGAAGAGTATCGGCATCGCAAGTGACCGGAGCTCGTCACGCGTCGGCGCGTGCTCCGGCGTGACGCTCGCGAGGATCTCGCGGACCGCCGGGCTCGCGAGCAGGTGCGGGAACTCGCGCGCCACCACCGCGAGAAACCAGGGCGGACGGTGGTACAGCTTCGCGAGGAAGCGGCGAGCCTCGAGCGGCGTCGTCACGTCGAACGAGGCGAGCAGCGCGGTCCAGTCCGTCTCCGGCAAGGCCGCGCCGGCGGGTGACACCAGGACGAGCGCGCGCACTCGCTCGGGCCGCGACAGCGCATACTTGATGGCCAGCGCGCCGCCCAGCGAGTTGCCGTAGACGACCGCGGGCTCGTCGAGGACGCGCGTGATGGCCGCGTCCACCGCGTCATTCAGGATCTCCGGCGTCACCGCGGTGCTGCCGTGCGCGCTGAAGCCATGCCCCGGAAGCTCCGGGATCACGACGCGCTTCACGTGCGGGCGGAGGCGCGCCGCGACGCCCGCGAAGGCTGCGCCCGCGGAGCCGAGCCCGTGCAGGAACACCAACGGCGGCAGGCTCCCCTGCCCCGCGCCGTCGTACACGTGGAGCTCGACGCCTGCGGCGTGGACGGTGCGGCTCCTCATGCCGCGGCGGTTCATCGCGTACCGCGCGAGCTTCTGGGCGACCGGGAGAAAGCGTGCAGCCAAGGCGACTCCTGACGTGGCAGTGAAATGCAAAGAGGGCACATCCTCGCGGATGCACCCTCCTCGCCCGGGACGTGAACCGTTCAGCTCGCGCGCGTCTTGAACGTGCGGTTGTAGCGATCGTGGTTCTTGTGCATCGTCACCTGGTACGTGAAGCCAGTGCCCTGGTCGCCCATGAGGGCCGACCAGTGCAGGAAGAAGTACCAGAGGCGGTACCAGCGCTCGCCGTATGCCTTGATGACTGCTTCCTTGTTCGAGACCCAGAGGTCCCGCCACGCGCGGAGCGTGAGGATGTAGTGCGAGCTCATACGCTCGACGTCGGCGACCTCGAAGCCCGCCTTCTCCGCCGCGTGCAGCATCGCCGAGAGCGGGAGGCTGGCGTCCGCACCGGGGAAGATGTAGCGCGCCATGAACAGCGCCCAGATCAGATCCTCGGGCTTGAGCGAGAGGGCCGTGAGCGGGTTCTGCGGCGCGTAGAGGTTGCGGATGCCCGTCCACTGGAGGACGAAGAGCCCGTCGTCCTTGAGGAGCGAGTGCACCTTGTCGAAGTAGCCCGACAGGTTCTTGATGCCGACGTGCTCGACCATCTCGAGGCTGACGATCTTGTTGAACGTGCCCTGGACGTTCCGGTAGTCGCAGACCTCGACCTTCGCGAGATCCTCGACGCCGTACTTCTTGATGCGGTCGGTGCCGAAGTCGACCTGCTCCTGGGCGAGCGTGACGCCGTAGGTCTTCGCGCCGTACTCGCGCGCGGCGCGAGCGACGAAGGTGCCCCAGCCGCAGCCGATGTCGAGGAGGGTCTCGCCCTTCTTCAGCTGGAGTTTGTCGCAGCAGCGATCGATTTTCTTGTACTGCGCGTCCTCGAGGGACGTCTCGGGGGTGTCGTACCAGGCGGCCGTGTAAACCATGGCCTCGCCGAGGCACCAGCCGAAGAAGTCGTTGCCGCGGTTGTAGTGCTCACCGACGACGCGGCTGTCCTGGCTCTTCGAGTGGATCAGCGTCTCGGGGAAGAAGTTCGTGACCGCCCACTTGAAGTGGCCGGGCGTGAGCTTGAACGACACGGTGTCGTGGCGGGACTCGAAGAACGGCTCCCACTTGTCCGCGGGGATATCGACCCGACCGGCGATGTACGCCTCGTACAGATCGGACATCGGAACCTTCTTGCCGGACCACTGGCTGGCGAGCCCGCGATCGTCGAAGGTGAGAAAGTCGGTCACGTTCTTCTTCATAGAGTCTGGTCTCCGTCGGGCGGCTTTTAGACACATCTCCCGGACGGGTTCAAGCCAACTGCTGCGCGGACCGGAAGGCGCGGCGCAGCGGGATGCGAAGACCGGTACGCACGCGCGTCGAAGAGGTCGGATCTCCGCGCGGAGATTTCGCGTCATCGCGTGCGCAGCGGCGAGCACCAGCGCGTCGCTAGAAGCTCCCCTCCACGCCGATGCCCGGAATGGTGAACGCCGGCGAGCGCTCGAAGCGGCACGCGTCGGGGAGGCGGCCGTTCACGTAGGCCTCCGGAACGGGGCCGCCCGGTACGAGCGCGTCGGGGCGGCACTGGACCACCTCGCGTGCGAGCGTCACGTTGAAGCCCTCGAGCACCAGCGAGACGCTCCGCTCGCGATCGAGCAGCCACTTCTTCTCGACGCGGAGGTCGACGCGATGCACCGGCGGCAGCCGATCCTGGTTGTACGGGCCGACCAGCACGCCGTGCACGGTCCGCGAGTACGGGCGCCCCGCGACGAGCGCGGACGAATCGTAGAGGCGCGCGGCCACCTCCGCGCGCGCGCGCTCGGCCGGCGGCAGCGTGGTGACGGAGAGCACGCCTCCGGTGGCGCCGCCGAAGCGAGCCGGCGCCGCGCCGGGAAAGAAGTCGACGCGATCGATGGTGCTGCCCGCGACGACGCTCCCGCCGGGCAGCCCGTGGCTGAACATCGGAACGCGCATGCCGTCGAGGAAATACGCGGTGTCCGAGGGCGTCGCGCCGCGCACGGAGGAGAAGGGCACGGCGGTGCCCACGGGGATGACGCCGGGCAGCGCCTCGATCGCGCGACCGGGATCGCCGAAGGCCCCCGGCAGCTCGCGGAGCTCGTCACGCGTGAGCGTGGTCGCCCCGACCTCGCGCCGGCGCCCGGTGATCGTGACGTCGTCGGCGCGCGCCGTCTTGCAGGAGACGCCGACGGAGACGGCGACGACGCACGCGAGCACGACGCAGGATCGGAGGGAGGATCGGCTCGCCGTCATCCTGGGTGCGGTCGGTGAACCGAGCGCGCACCGCCGACATTCCGGTCCCGCCCGCGTCGCGGCGCTCTGTCGTTTTGTCATCGCGCGCGGGTGGTTCATACTCATCGGGCGATGCACTGGCGCGCTGGCCTCGGGCCCGGTTCGCTGCTGCGGCTCACGGCGCCGAGCGCGCAGAGATCGGTGCTGCGGTGGGCCAGCTCCGAGAGGCGCTCCGGCAGCGCGCGGGCGAGCGGGCGCGGTCGGTCTCCAGCTGACACCGCGGCTCGCGTATCTCCCGAGCGACGCGTTCGAGCTCGCGCTCGGCCCATCGCTCGATCGCCTGCTCACGATGAAGAGCTCGTCGACCGCGACGGCGGGCGCGGACTGGTACTGACCGCTAAACGAACCTCAGACCAACAAAACCGAAAAAGGTTCGGAGCTTTGCAGCTTCCGAACCTCTGTCGGGGCGAGAGGATTCGAACCTCCGACCCCTAGACCCCCAGTCTAGTGCGCTAACCAGGCTGCGCTACGCCCCGATTCACGAGAGAGAGCCGCTGTCACCTTCCGAAGAAGGTCACAACGCGGCGGATCCTACTCGCGGATGGGACGTGGGGCAAGGGCCTTCACGCTCACGGCTTCGGTGCCGACGGTGCCGGGGCCGGCGGCGGCGGCGGCGCGCCCGCGCCCGCGCCCGCGCCCGCGCGGGAGATCTCCACCTTGTCGATGGTCACGTCCTTCTCGGGGCGGTCCGTCGCGTCCGTCGGAACGTTCGCGATCGCGTGCACCACCGAGACCGGCGAGCACTCGCCGAAGATCGTGTATGAGCGATCGAGGTGGGGCGCTGAGGCGTCCGTGATGAAGAACTGCATCCCGTTCGTGTCGGGGCCGCGGTTCGCCATGCAGAGCAGACCCGGCCGATCGTGGCGCCCGCCCTGCCACAGCTCGTCCTTGAACACGAAGCCCGGCTCGCCCTTGCCGGTGCCCGTCGGGTCACCGCCCTGGATCATGAAGCCTTTGATCACGCGGTGGAAGAGCGTGCCGTCGTACGCGGTGCGCGTGACCCATTTGCCCTTCTCCTTGAAGGGCCGCGTGCCGCGCGCGAGCCCCACGAAGCTCGCGACCGCGACCGGCGCCTTGTCGTCGTAGAGCCGGCATTTCAGATCGCCGCGGCTCGTCTTGATGGTGGCGGAGAGCGCGCCCTTCTCGGGAAGGCCGGCCGTCGCCTGCGCGACCGTGAAGACGCCGTTCATCGGATCCGGGCCGGGATCGCCGGCGGGCGCAGAGGCGATCGCGTCCTCGTCGGGGCGCTTGGGGTCCTCGCTCGGCGGCGGAGGCGGCGGGCTCTTCCCACGTCCGCGCGGCGAGACCTCCTGCGCCTGCTCCTGCGGGATCTTCGCGGTGGTCGAGCCCGGGACGCCGCCCACCACGATGCCGGGATCGACCGGCTTCGGCCCCTCCGTCGGCCCCGAGCCGCAGGCGACGACGAGGAGCGGAAGCGCGAGCAGGGATCCACGGAGAGCCATCGCGCGCATCCTAGACCATTTCGGCGTCAGCGGCGGCGCCCCACGCTCGGCGCGTACGAGACGAGCCACGTGCCGGGCGGCAGCTCGCCGCCCGCGGCATCGACGAGCGCGATCTGGATGGATCCGATCTCCCCGTCCGACGCCTTCGTGAGCTCGGTGATGATGCTCGCCACGTCGGGCCGCTCGCCGACCACGGGCACGCGCGCCTACGTGACGCTCGCGCCCGGCTGCACGGTGGTGTTCTTCGCCTGTAGCGTGTCGCTCCAGGCGCCGCCGTTGATGGCGGAGATCTCGCCCTCCGGCGTGGTGAGCCCGTAGCTCACGAAGCGCCCGACGCCGCCGAGGAACATCCCGCTCGAAGGCCCCTTGAAGCCGACGCCGCGATCCGGCGCGACCTTCTCCGCGCCGCCCCACGGGATGGCGTCCCCGAGCGACGGGAACGTGACGGGCGTCGGGCCGCCGTTCGTGATGGTGGTGGTGAGGAGCAGCGCGCGGTCGGCCGGGCCGAGGCGGTACGTGGTCTCGACCGCGAGCGCGGGATCGATGAGCTCGCGCCCTCGCGCCGTGATCACCGCGGCGCCCCGTGCATCCTCGGCGGCGTCGATCGAGCCGTACACGGCCTGCCGCGGGAACGTG
>JAYTHX010000153.1:0-5557 GCA_043732195.1 Polyangiaceae bacterium | reverse complement strand
CCGCCCGCTTCGCCTGGTCCGCCGCCTCGCGCGCACGCACGGCGCCACCGAGCTCGGCCGTGGCGGCATCGACCTTGCGATCGCGGTGCTCACGCAGGGGCGCGAGCGGGTACTTCGGGTTCCCCGGCATGTTTCGTGAATTCCGTGGGCGCTGCTGCGGCGTCATTGTAACCCATCCTGGAAGGCGCGGGGGCCGAGAGGCCTCCTCCGGAAACGCGGCTCCAGGGCCCGCATTCCGTTTTCCGGCTGCCGAGCGTTGCCAGCGGCGCGCGCTCCCTTATCGTAAGAGTGCATGAGGGTTGCGTTCTCCGACCCCCAGGGACCAAGCCTCTGGCGCCTCGTCCCGTACGGCGCGCCGCTGGCGGTGTTCCTCTTCGCCTGCGTGGGTCCCCTGAGCGGCGTCCCGGCGGTGCTCACGGCGGTGGCAGCGTTCGCGCTCTTCAACCTCGTGGGGATTTTCCCCTCGCGCCAGGGACGCCTCCGCGCGAGCGAGCTCGAGACGGGTCCGGGCTTCATCGCGATCAAGAAGGCCGGACGACGCAGCCAGCGCATCGAGGCGAAGTCGATCGTCGGCGGCACCACCGCGCGCACCGCGACGGGCATCCTCTTCACGCTCCAGCACGCGAAGCGCGATCAGCCGATCGCCCTCGAGGTCGAGAGCGCCGCCGACGCCGATCGCATTCGACACGCTCTCGGCATCGGTCACGGCGGCTTCGGCGCGGTCAGCTGGTCGACGAAGCCGGGCTCCTCCGCGAAGGCCGGGTTCTGGGGGCGGCTCGTCACCATGCTCATCGGCGCCCTCATCGTGGCCATGGGCGTGTTCGTCGGCGACGAGGCCGCCGGCATCACCGCCTTGATGACCGGTCAGTTCGTGCTCCTGTGCATGATCCTCAGCCTGGTCGGGTACTTCGGCCGCAAGGCCGAGCCGAGCGTGGTGATGACCGCCGAGGGCCTCAAGATCCAGACGAAGCAGGGCTGGTTCACCGTGCCCTACGATCACGTGGAGAAGATCGAACGGGTCAAGGGCGCGCTGCGGTTCACCGTGCCGCCGCCTTACCACTTCGTCGACGTCGAGGCGGCGGGCAACCTCATCGGCGCCGGCCTCGGCCCCGACGATCGCGACGGGCTCATCAAGCAGATCATGTCCGCCGGCGCGCGGGCACGCGGACTGGGCGCCTCGAAGACCGACGTGACGGGGCGCATCGACGTGCTACGGCGCAACGGCGAGAGCCCGCGCAACTGGCTCGCGCGGCTCGACATGGCGGGCCGCATGCTCGAGTCGACGGTCGCCGGGTATCGCGGGCACACGCTCGACCACGAGGACCTGTGGACGGTCCTCGAGGACCCCGAGGCCGAGGCCGATCTGCGCGCCGCTGCCGCGCGCGTGCTCCGCCACTCGCAGAAGCCCGAGACGCGCCAGCGCATCGACGCCGCCGTGGCCGCGGTCCGCGACGAGAGCGTCAACAAGCGCCTCCGCATCGCCATCCGCGACGACGTCGACAACGCCAGCCAAGAGCTCGCGGTGCTCGACGCGCAGGACCCCCTCCCCGGCCCGCAGCGCGCCATGCAGTACCGCTGACGTCACACGGAGGCTCGCTCCTGTGGTCTCGATCGGGTGGGGGCGGTCAGCGCTCCGAGTCGGGGTCGAGCTCCAAATAGACCTCGAGCGGCTTGGTCGGGACCGCGACTCCGCGATTCTCTGTCTCACGGAATCAGGGGCGGCCCTCCCCGCCTCCGAGGCTCCCGTGATCTCGCGCTACTCCGCCCACTCCTGCAGCGAGCGGACGCGCACGCCGCCGTCACCACGGGCTACCTCGATCGCGTCGCACGCGGCCAGCGCGGCAGCGATGGTCGTGAAGTACGGGATGTTCGCGAGGAGCGTCTGGCGACGCAGCGAGTAGCTGTCCTTCACCTCGCGCGCGCCGATGGTGGTGTTGACGACCATGGCGATGGTGCCGCCGCGGATCGCATCGACCACGTGCGGCGTCCCCTCGTTCACCTTGTTGATGATCTCCGCCGGGATCCGCGCCCGCGCCAGGGCGCTGGCGGTCCCCTTGGTGGCGAGGATCTCGTAGCCCGCCGCGCGCATGCGGCGCGCGATGATGCACGCCACCGGCTTGTCCTCGTCCTTCACGCTGATGAAAAGGCGCGGCCGCGGCTCGCCCTTCTTCGCAGCGCCGCCGCTCCCGCCGCCCTCGGCGAGCTTCACGTTGAGGCCCGCCGCGATCATGCTCTTGTAGAACGCCCGCGCGAACGTGTCGGCGATGCCCATCACCTCGCCCGTCGAGCGCATCTCCGGGCCGAGGATGGTGTCCACGCCGGGGAACTTCGCGAACGGGAACACGCTCTGCTTCACCGCGACATGGCGCGGTACGTCGACGTCGTTCGCGCCCAGCTCGTCGAGCGTCTTGCCGGCCATCACCTTCGCGGCGATCTTCGCGAGCGCGCGGCCGGTGGCCTTGGACACGAACGGCACGGTGCGGCTGGCGCGCGGGTTCACCTCGAGGATGAACACCTGACCGCCTTTGACTGCAAACTGCACGTTCATCAGGCCGACCACGCCGAGCTCGAGGGCGAGCATGCGGGTCTGCTCCTCGATCGAGGCCACGATCTCCGGGCTCAGCGAGTGCGGCGGCAGCACGCTCGACGAGTCACCGGAGTGAACCCCGGCCTCCTCGATGTGCTGCATCACGCCGCCGATGATGGCGCGCTTGCCGTCGGCCACGCAGTCGACGTCGACCTCGATGGCGTCCTTCAGGAACTCGTCGATGAGGATGGTCTGCGTACCGGCGTCGCGCGCGGCCTCCACCGCGAGCGCCACGTAAGCCTCGAGCTCACCGCGCGTGTACGCGATGGTCATCGCGCGGCCGCCCAGCACGTAGCTGGGGCGAACCAGGACGGGGTAGCCGATCTCGTCGGCGATCTTGTAGGCGCCGTCGATCCCGGTGGCGATACCGCTGCGGGGCCGGCGGAGCGAGAGCTTGGTGAGTAGCTCGTCGAAGCGGCCGCGATCCTCGGCGCGATCGATGGCGTCGGCGGTGGTGCCGAGCAGCTTCACGCCGGCCTTCTCGAGCGGCACGGCCAGCTTGAGCGGGGTCTGCCCGCCGAACTGCACGATCACGCCGACGGGCTGCTCCTCGTCGCAGATCGCGAGCACGTCCTCCAGGGTGAGCGGCTCGAAGTAGAGGCGATCCGAGATGTCGTAGTCGGTCGACACCGTCTCGGGGTTGCAGTTGACCATCACGGTCTCGAACCCGAGCTCGCTCAGCGCCTGCACCGCGTGCACGCAGCAATAGTCGAACTCGATCCCCTGGCCGATGCGGTTCGGCCCGCCGCCGAGGATGACGACCTTCTTCTTCGCGCTGTCCGGGCGCGCCTCGCTCTCCGACTCGTACGTCGAATAGAGGTACGGCGTGTGCGCCACGAACTCGGCGGCGCAGGTGTCGACGCGCGCGTAGACCGGAACGACGCCCGCCTTCTTGCGGAGCGCGCGCACGTCCTCGGCGCAGGAGCCCGTGAGCTTCCCGAGCTGCGCGTCGGAGAAGCCAAGGCGCTTGAAGGAGCGCAGGGCCGCGGGCGTCACGTCACCGCGGGCGATGCGCTCCTCGGCCTTCACGATGCGCTCGATCTGCGCGAGAAACCAGGGATCGATCTTCGTGAGACCGTGGATCTCCTGCGGGCTGATCCCGGCGCGCATCGCGTCCGCCACGTAGAAGAGCCGATCGGCGACGGGGATCGGAATCACCGTCTTCAGCGCGCGCACGAGATCCTCGGGGCTGGGCGGCGGGAGGCTCTTCGGCGGCTCGATCTCCGCCGCTTCCATCCCGAGGTCGCGCGCCTTCTTCGGCTCGGCGATGAGGCGGTAGTCGACGCGACCGACCAGCGAGACGAGCCCGTCGCGCGCGGTCTCCAGCGAGCGCGCCGCCTTCTGCAGCGACTCGCAGAACGTGCGGCCGATGCTCATGACCTCGCCCACGCTCTTCATCTGCGTGCCGAGCGTGTTGTCGGCGCCGGGGAACTTCTCGAACGCGAACCGCGGCCACTTCACGACCACGTAGTCGATGACCGGCTCGAAGGCTGCGCTCGTACCGGTGATATCGTTCTTCAGCTCGTCGAGCGTGTAGCCGACGGCGAGCTTCGCGGCGACCTTCGCGATGGGATAACCCGTGGCCTTGGACGCGAGCGCGCTGGAGCGCGAGACGCGGGGGTTCATCTCGATGACATGCACCGTGCCGTCGTACGGGCTGACCGCGAACTGCACGTTCGAGCCGCCCGTCTCGACGCCGATCTCCGTCATGACGGCCTTCGCGGCGTCACGGAGGCGCTGGAACTCCTTGTCGGTGAGGGTCATCGCGGGCGCGACGGTGATCGAGTCACCCGTGTGCACGCCCATGGGATCGATATTCTCGATCGAGCACACGACGATGAAGTTGTCCGCCTTGTCGCGGATCACCTCGAGCTCGAACTCCTTCCAGCCGAGGACGCTCTCCTCGATGAGGCACTCGTGCGTCGGCGACTGCGAGAGCGCCCAGGCGACCTTCGCGTCGAACTCGCTCGCGTCCTTCGCGATGCCGCTGCCGGAGCCGCCCATCGTGAATGACGGCCGGAGAATGGCGGGGAAGCCCGTGTCTTTCACGAGCGCCCATGCCTCCTCGACGGTGTGCGCCGTGCCCGCGCGCGGGCAGGTGAGGCCGATCTTCTCCATCGCCGCCTTGAAGAGCGAGCGATCCTCGGCCTTGGCGATCGACTCGGGCTTCGCCCCGAGCATCTCGACGCCATATTTCGCGAGCACGCCGCGCTCGTTCAGCGCGAGCGCGAGGTTCAGCGCCGTCTGGCCGCCGAGTGTGGGGAGGATGGCGTCGGGACGCTCGCGCTCGATGATCGCCTCGAGCGTGCGCGGCTCGAGGGGCTCGATGTACGTCCGGGTCGCGAGCTCGGGGTCCGTCATGATGGTGGCGGGGTTCGAGTTCACCAGGACGACCTGGTAGCCCTCCTCGATGAGGGCCTTTGCGCCCTGCGTTCCCGAGTAGTCGAACTCGCACGCCTGACCGATGACGATCGGTCCCGCGCCGATGATGAGGATCTTCTTCAGGTCGTCGCGGCGGGGCACGAACGGCGGATTAGCAGGGCTCGGCGCCGAGCGGAAGGGTCAGGTTCGCCGCGGGGCGAGCCGGACCACGCTGGATCCTTTCACCCCGTCCAGGTGCTCGTTCCGCGCGCGGCAGGCGCGGCCAGAGAACCAGCCGGCAAGCGGGAGCTCGACGACGAAGCGACTCCCCACGCCGTGGATGCTCGCGGCGTCGATCCGTCCGCCGTGACGGGAGATCGTCTCGCGTGCGACGACCAGGCCGAGCCCGGTGCCGCCCGATCGTGACTTCGTGGTGAAGTACTTCTTGAACAGGCGCGCGAGATGCTCGGGCGCCATTCCGGCGCCGTTGTCCTCGATCACGATCGCCACCGAGTCATCGCCTTGCGGGGCGACGGTGACGGTGATGAGCGGCTGGTCGGCGACGTCGCGCGGCCCCTTGCTCACCTGCTCTGTGACCGCCTCGGCGGC
>JAYTHX010000152.1:0-5601 GCA_043732195.1 Polyangiaceae bacterium | reverse complement strand
CGTCGGCGCGGGCTACGCGGTGATCATGACCGACCTCGCGGGCTACGCGAACTTCGGCGCGGCGAAGAACCCGCCCAGCGCGTAGGCGCAGGCCACGGACATCGCGCACTCCACGCTCGACTCCGGTCGCGCGCTGAAGAAGCTGTTCCCCGCGCTCGACGACAAGGTCGTGATCGTCGGCCATTCGCAGGGCGGGCACAGCGCGCTCGCCTCGCTTGCGTTCGCCGATACGTACGGCACGGCAGCGCCGATCGTCGGCGTCGCGGTGTATGCGCCGCTGTGGCTGAACCAGCGCGCGTTCGGCGCGGTGTTGGTGCGCTCGCTGGGCAATGAGTTTCCGGTCGACACGTCGGCCGCGCCCGCCGTCTCCGTCTGGTACCACTACACGCAGGCCGAGCTGCTCGACGGCCCGGGCGAAGGGCGCAAGCTGTTCCCCGCCGCCAAGGCCGACGCGCTCGAGGCCTTCGTCAAGACCACCTGCTGGGAGCAGAAGGTCGCGGTGCTGAAGCCGCTCGGCACGTATGCCGACGAGTACTTCGACCCCGCCTTCGTCGCTTCGGTGGCGAAGCCCGCGCTCGGCGTGGTCGGTGACTGCGCGAGCACCGATGCCGTCTGCCTGAAGTGGCAGGCGCGCTACGCGGCCGACCGTCCGCACCTCACCGGCGCCGCCGCCGCCACGCCGATCTTCCTGGCGTACGGCGGCAAGGACACCACCATCAAGCCGAGCCTCATGAAGTGCGCGCTCGACCGCCTCGTCGCCGAGGCGACGAAGCTGACGACCTGTGTCGATCCCGACCAGGACCACGGCGGCATCGTCAGCGCGACCGCCGACCGCGTCGGCGACTTCATCGCCAGCGTCGCCCTGAACGGCCCGCCGCCCGCGGCGTGCGCGCAGACGGCCGCCGCCGTGTCGGTCCCCTGCTTCGAGCCGCCGCCCAACAACTGAGCGCCCGCCGGCGTCAGGGCTCGCGAAACGGATCTCGATAGACCTCGCGCACGGACAACGCGCAGCTGACGGAAGGCAGCTGCGCCGTCTGCCCGTCGCCCGCGACGTGACGCGACCAGGTGCCATCCGCCTCTCGCCTCACGACCTCGATCTCGATTCGGTCGTGGGCGACGAGCACGATCTCCTCGACCGAAGCGATCTGCTGGTAGTGGCGTAGCTTCTCGCCGCGATCGTAGACCTCCGTCGAGGGGCTGAGCACCTCGACGAGGAGGCGTGGATTGATCACGGTGTGGCGCTTGGCGTCCTCGGGGTCCAGCTCGACGCGGCCACAGATGACGCTCACGTCGGGGTACGTACCGAGACCGGTCGCCGCCACGCGCACGCGCAGGTCCGACGTGAAGACCCGGCACTTCTTGCCGATCAGCTGGACGTTGAGCAACGTCAGGACGTTGCCGGCTACGGCGGCGTGGTCCGGAGTACCGCCGGACATCGCCCAGACCTGACCGTCGAGGAACTCGTGCTTGCTGCCCGAGTCCTCCTCCAGCATCAGGTACTGGTCGAACGTGAAGCGGTGGTGCGCCGGCTCACCCATCGTGAGGAGTGTAGCGCATCGAGCCGCCACCCCCGAAGCCGACTCTCGAACGACTAGCGGCTGCCCGGCGGACGGGACTGGAACGAGCGCGGTGATTCTTCGATGGTCGCTGCGCGGAGCGCGGCGTCCACCGCGCGGACGGAGGCATGGTCGCCGAGCTCCTCGAAGCACGTGCCCGCGTCCTCGATGAGCTGACGCCCCGTCGGATCCAGGAGCGCGAGGAGGGCGCGGCCGAGCGTGAAGCGCGCGCGTGCCGCGGCCGCGCGGTCGGTCTTCGCGTCCGTGGCGACGCCGTCGAGGAGACGCAGCGCGTCGTTCACGACCCGCCGCGCATCATCGAGCTCGCCCGTGGCGACGAGCATGAGGCCCCGCTCCGCGAGGAGGCCGAGCATGCGCGACGCCGCGCCGACGGGCAGCGGCACCGGCGATGGGCGACCGCTGATCCGCGGGCTCTGCGCCTCGCGGACCGGGCTCTCCATCGTCCGTGGTCTCGCGTGCGAGACCGGGATGCTGGAATCCTTGCCGACGGGATCGGTAGAATCGGGATTGGTCTCAGTCGAAGGAAGGACGCTTTGCAGGCGCATGGGCCGGTAAACGGACCCGCATGCGCCCCTGTTCAAACCCCGTTAATCAGGCCGATAACGCGCTCAGGGAAGATTGTCTTCGCCCGGTCGTAAGACGCGGGAGATCAGACGTCGACGGTGATCGACAGCTGCTCGCGGAGCGCGAAGTATTCCTCGCTCACGCTGAAGAGGACGATGTCCTTCATGCGCTCCTTCACCGGGACGCTCGAGGCCTCCTCGGTGGAGCGAATGACCTCCGTCGCGAGCTGGAGATCATGCGCGAGCAGGAACCCCACGCGGTCGGCGCTGAGGTCGATCGACGCGACCCACTTCTTCAGGTCGAGCGCGCCGCCCGCCTGGAGGAGCTTCGACACGACGCTCGCGAGCTTGTCCTTCTCCGCGCCCTGAAAGTCCTGGCTCATCGCCGCCATCGCCTCGGAGACCTGACCCTGGAGATCGACGGACACCGGGAACTGCGGGACACACAGCTTGATCGCCGCGAACAGCCAGGCCTTCAGCCCGGTGCCCGTGGGGACGAGGTGCCGGACGTAGAAGCCCGGGCGGAAGTACGCCATGTGGCGGCCCGCGATGAACGCGAGCGACTGCGTGGCGGGCGCGCCCTCGAAGGCCGCGCGCCCGAGCACGATGGCCGGGGTGCGCGCGTGCACCATGCCGAGGCTGCCGGGGTCGTTCGGGTTCTGGAAGACGAGCGGCGCCGGCATCCCGAGCACGCCGCCCACGTAGTAGAGCGTCTGCGAGACGGGGTACGGGTGCAGCGAGCAGTCGATCGCGTAGCGCGGGTCGTAGCCCATCTGCTCGATCGGCTGCGTGCGCGTGCGGATGATGGTCGGCTGGATGATCGCGAAGATGCGCGTGACCAGCGGATCGAGGTCCCAGTGCATGAGGCGCGTCCACGCGTCCTCGTCGAGCGTCTGCTGGGCGGGCGCCGCGTTCTCCGAGCGGTGCTTCTTGTAGAAGCGCTCCTCGTCGGGCTCGGCGAGGCGGAGCACCGACAGCGCCTGGCAGAGACACCAGGCCGGGTCGGCCTTCTTCGCGTCGGTGAAGAGCTTGCGGAGCAGCTTGTAGCTCTCCACCTTGTACGGGTTGCGCCGCAGGATCTGGGTCTGCGACTTGACCGCTTTGTCGAGGTATTGCGCGGGATCGAGGGCGTAGAGCTCGCCGAGCTTCTCGGCGCGCGGACGGTCCTCGGGGTCGAAGGCCTGCGCGGCCTCGAACGCGTCGATGGCGAGCTCGGGCTCCTTCAGGTGCTTCTGATAGAGCTCGCCGAGGCCGTCGAGGATGGAGACGAGCTTCGCGCGGTCGCCCGAGGCCTTCGCGGCCTCGAGCTGACGCTTGAGGAGCCGCTCCACCTCGTCGTGCTTGCCCTTGCCGCGATGCAGCTCGATGGCCTCCTCCAGCGCCTTCGCGTTGTCGGGGTCGAGCTCGAGGACGCGCGCATAGAAGCCGAGCGCCTGGTCCACCTGGCCGAGGTGCTTGGACGCGATGGTGGCCGCGGTATGCATGTACTTTGCACGCTGCTTGACGTCCTCGACGAAGTCGGCGAGGCGGAGGACGACGTCGACGAGCTTCGCCCAGTCCTTTTCCTCCGAGTAGAGCTGCATCAGCTTCGTGAGGAGACGGCGGTCGTCGGGGCGCTCCTCGAGGGCCTGCGTGTACGCCTTGGACGCGCCGGTGCGGTCGTTCAGCTTCTGGAACATGACGTCGCCGATCTCGAGGAGCAGCTCGAAGCGCTCCTGACCGACGGCGAGCGAGAGGCGCTGGCGACGCACGGCGACAGAGGCGGTGAAGTCTCCCTTCTCGTCGTAGATCTTCGCGAGCGACCGGAACGGACGCGGATTCGACGGGTCGATGTCCGCCGCCTCGCGCAGCGGCGCGATGCCCGCGTCGAGCTCTCCGGAGCGGCGCGCGCTCTCGCCGAGGTGGAAGAGCGCCTCGGCGCGGTCGGAGCCGACCATGACCGCGCCGTACTTCTCGAAGAGGTCCTTGTGCATGCGATACGCGCTCTGCGGATCGCCGAACTCGAAGAGCGCGTTGGCGGCGCGGGCGAGCGCGTCGCTGTCCTGGGGAGCGAGCGCCTGGAGCGCGTCGACCGCGGCCATCATGCGCGGATTGGTGGTGGTGGGGGGCGGCGGCATGCTGCCCGGCCCCGTGGGGACCACCGAGATGCGGCCCTGGCTTCCCGGACCGGACGGCGCGGCCCCGACCATCAGCTTGCTCGACGGCGGCCCGTCGCCGACGTTCGCGCCCGAGAGGTTCGGGCTCGACATCGCGGGGATCGAGGGCTTCGGCTGCGTCTTGCCGAACGCCTCGATGAAGCGCACCAGCACGCGGACCGCGTCGTCCTTGGGGAGCACACCGGTGCGACCGACGAGGCTCTCGTAGTGCTTCGTCGCCTCGATGAGGCGGTTGCCCTCGAACGCGAGATCGCCGAGGACCATGAGCGCATCGGCATTGGACGAGTCGAGCTCGATCGCCTTCTTCGCCGCAGCCTCCGCCTTGTCGGCGTCGACGAGCTGCGAGTGATGGACCTTCGCGAGCTCGGCATGCAGCCGCGCCTTCGCGAGATCGCCCTCGGCGTTCACGAGCTCGCGCTCCACCAGCTTGACCACGCCGAGCCAGTCGGCGCGCTGCGCGTACGCCTTGCGGAGCGCGGTGCTCGCCGAGGCGTCCTTGGGGTTTGCGTCGAGCGCGAGCTTGTAGCGCTCGATGGCGCCGTCCTTGTCTCCGCGCGCCTCGAGAAGACGACCGGCGCGCATCCACTGATCGGCCTTCGCCTCGGGAGTCGCCGCCTTGGTGGCGAGCGCCTCGATGGCGGAGAGCGCGGCGTGCGAGTCGCCGCTCATCTCGCGGAGGTGCGCGAGCGCTTCGAGCGCGGCCGCGTGCGAGGGCTGCGCGATCAGGATCTGCTCGTACGCCTTGGTGGCGCGCTCCGGCGAGCCGACCTGCTCGGCGAGCGTGCGCGCCTTCATCACGAGCAGCTCGATCTTGCGGTTCTCGTCGCCGGTGACGCTCGCGTGCTTGTCGTAGAGCGCGACGACCGGCTCCCACTTGTCGAGCGCGCGGTAGTGACGTGCGAGCGCGGTGAGGGCGTTGTCGTTCGTGCCGTCGATGGCGAGGATCGCCTCGAGGGCCTCCGCGGCGCGGCCGTGATCGAGGAACTCCTCGTCGTGCAGGCCCGCGATGCGCTCGTACAGGTTGATCTTCTGGCGCGGGGTGGCCGCGACCTCGATCTGGCGCTCGAGGACCTCGAGCAGCTCGCGGTACTTGCCGGTGCGGTTGAAGATGCGGTCGAGGCCCTTCAGCGCGCTGAGGTTCGCCGGGTCGATCGCGAGCACCGCCTCGAAGCGGCGCGTGGCCTCCGCGAGATCGTTGAGGTGATCCTCGAAGACCTCGGCCACCTTCACGAGGGCCTCGGCCTTCTCCGCGCCGCGGCGCGCCTCGGCGCGGCGCACGAGCAGATCGGCGAGCGTCTTGAAGTC
>JAYTHX010000151.1:0-5607 GCA_043732195.1 Polyangiaceae bacterium | reverse complement strand
CGAGGCCCTTCTTCGACTGCACCTTGACGAGCGCGGCCGTCAGCGTGGTCTTGCCGTGGTCGATGTGACCGATGGTGCCGACGTTGACGTGGGGCTTGGTACGCTGAAACTTTTCTTTCGCCATGATCTCTCCGTGCTGTTCCGAAGCTTTAGCTGGACGTTCCCCGGACCTTCGCGACGACCAGCTCCTGGACGGCGGCGGGGACGGGGGCGTAATGCGAGAAGTGGAGTGACGACGTAGCTCGGCCCTGCGTCATCGAACGCAGGTCGGTCACGTAGCCGAACATCATCGCGAGCGGAACCTCCGAATCGATGACCTGCGCGTTACCGCGCTGGCTCATTCCGAGGATCTTGCCGCGACGAGAGTTGAGGTCGCCGATGACGTCGCCCATGTACTGCTCGGGCACGACGACCTCGTTCTTCATGACGGGCTCGAGCAGGTGCAGACCTGCTCGCTTGGCGCCGTCCTGGAAGCAGAGGGAGGCGGCGATCTCGAAGGCCGCCGCGCTGGAGTCGACGTCGTGGTAGCTGCCGTCGTAGACGCGGCAGTGGAGGTCGACCATGGGGAAGCCGGCGAGAACACCGCGCTCCATGGCCTCCTTCACGCCCTTGGAGATGGACGGGATGAACTCCTTCGGGATGACGCCGCCGACGATGTCGTTCTCGAAGACGAAGCCCGCGCCGCGCTCGCCGGGGCCGATCTCCAGCAGGACGTGGCCGTACTGGCCACGACCACCGGACTGCTTCGCGTACTTGTATTCGCAGTGCGTCGCCTTCGCGATCGCCTCGCGGTAGGCGACCTCGGGCTTGCCGACGTTCGACTCCACCTTGAACTCGCGGCGGAGGCGATCGCAGATGATGTCGAGGTGGAGCTCGCCCATGCCGCTGATGATGGTCTGGCCGGACTCCTCGTCGGTGTGGACGCGGAAGGACGGGTCCTCGGTGGCGAGCTTCGAGAGCGCGACGCCGAGCTTCTCGACGTCGACCTTGGTCTTCGGCTCGACCGCGATCGAGATGACCGGCTCGGGGAAGATCATCTTCTCGAGGATGATCGGCTTCGCCTCGTCGCACAGCGTGTCGCCGGTGCGCGTGTCACGCAGGCCGACCGCCGCGTAGATGTTGCCGGAGTCGGCCTCTTCGAGCTCCTCGCGCTTGTTGGCGTGCATGCGGAGGATGCGGCCGATGCGCTCGCGCTTTCCGCGCGTGGAGTTCGTGACCATCGTGCCCGACTTGATGGTGCCGGAGTACACGCGGAAGAACGTCAGGTTGCCATGCGGATCGTTGATGATCTTGAAGGCGTAGGCGGCGAAGGGCGACTTGTCGTCGGCCTTGCGCTCCTCCTCCTTTTCGTTATCCGGGTTCACGCCCTTGACCGGCGGGATGTCGAGCGGAGACGGGAGGTAGTTGACGACCGCGTCGAGCAGGAGCTGGACGCCCTTGTTCTTGAACGCCGAGCCGCAGAGCACCGGGAAGAACTTGAAGGAAGTGCAGCCGATCCGGATCGCGTTGACGATCTCCGCCTGGGTGATCTCGTCTGCGCGGCCGTCCATGTACTTCGTCATGATCGCGTCGTCGACGTCGGCGCAGGCCTCGATCATCTTCTCGCGATACTCGACGCACTTCGCCCGGATGTCGGCGGGGATCTCGACCCAGTTGTACTTCTGGCCCTTCGCCTCTTCCTCGAAGATGGCGGCCTTCATCTGGATGAGGTCGACGACGCCCTTGTGCTGATCCTCTTCGCCGACCGGCCACTGGATGGGGACCGGCGTGACGCCGAGGCGGTCCCTGATCGAGTTGACGTTCATCTCGAAGTCGGCGCCGGTCTTGTCCATCTTGTTGACGAACACGATGCGCGGGACGCGGAACTTGTCGGCCTGGCGCCAGACGGTCTCGGTCTGGGGCTCGACGCCGTTGCCACCGTCGAGCACGGCGACCGCGCCGTCGAGCACGCGGAGCGAGCGCTCGACCTCGATCGTGAAGTCGACGTGGCCGGGGGTGTCGATGATGTTGATGCGGTGGCGGACGCCCGCGTGGGGACCCTCGCCGGGGGCCCAGAAGCAGTTGGTGGCGGCAGAAGTGATCGTGATCCCGCGCTCTTGCTCCTGGATCATGTAATCCATGGTCGCCGAGCCCTCGTGGACCTCGCCGATCTTGTAGTTCACGCCCGTGTAGTAAAGGACGCGCTCGGTGGTCGTGGTCTTGCCCGCATCGATATGCGCCATGATCCCGATGTTGCGCGTCTTTTCTAGCGGGTATTCGCGAGCCACGACGTCATCTCCGTTCCGGTTTCGAGGGTGCTCTACAGGTGCAAAATGCACGAAACCCTCTCTGGCCCTCCCGCTGCCATTTTCAGCGGGATCCGGTGAGACCGGAGCGTCCAGAGAGGGTGTCGGGGTACTTCAGAGCTTTGGAAGCCGAGTAACCCGATCCTTATGTCGTCCTGAGCATCTGCGTTGGGGGGGTCCTTGGTCCGACGACGACGAGCGTCGAGGGAGGGGGCCGGCTTTCTACCAAGGGGGGCGGGGAAGTCAAGGGATCCCGCGGATCAGCGGCAACCCTCGGCCACGTAACAGACGTTCGAGGCGCATTCCGAGCTCTTCGTGCAGTACGCGCCGGGGCCGAGCTTGCACGTGGAGTCCCTGCAGACGTTGTTCGCGGGGCAGTCGAGCGAATCGCGGCAGCGCCCCGGCGCTGACGCCGGCCCTGAGGGTGGCAGCACGCCGGCGTTGGGGATCGTGCAGGTCCTGGACCCGCCTCCGGGCGCGGTGGCCAGGCAGTCCGCGCCCTGCCCGCACTGGTAGCTCGTCGTGCAGGGCGCTCCCTCCGGCCGCAGGTTCCGGCAGAAGGTCCTGCCGACGGCGCACTCCGTCTGGAAGCCCCCGCCGCCGCGCGTGAGGTCCTTGACCTTGCAGACCGGTCGACGTGCCTGCCCCGAGGTCCTGGGTGGCGCCGCTGCATGCAGCGAGAACGACGGCGACGAGCGCCGCGAGAAGAGAGGCGAGGATCCGTTGCATGCGTGCGTTTGGGAGCGCCGCGCTCGATCCGTCGAACTTTTTCACGGCATCACCATCGGGCGGAACAGGCTCCTCGGATACCGCGCGAGGAACACCTACGCCGCGCGATCCGCGTCGTCGGCGCGGCCGGCGCTCCGTAGCGCACGGATCCGCAGCGCGTACCCGAGGCGCGCGACGACGGCACCGCGCAGGTCCTCCTCCGAGGGACACGTGTCGAGGCCCTCCGTGCGCGCGAACCGGAGCCGCGCATGCTCGCGCGCCTGCGCCTCGCTCTCGTTCTTCACAGCCAGCGCCAGCGCCAGCGCGAGCCCGGGCGCGAGGCGACGGCAGAAGGGCAGGCCGGACGGCAGCACGGTTCGAAGCTGCCATCGTTGTCGTTGGGGAGCGGTGACCAGCCGTGATCGCACGCAGGCAGGTTGCAGGCCCGCGGGCTCACCACTAACGTCCCGTCCGACGATGGCTCAGTCGGTGCTGCCCGAGATCCACCGGCTCGGGCTCGGCCCCAAGGCCCGGATCGATCTCCTCCGGCGGACGCTCGGGCCCGTGCTCCTCGCGCTCGTGCCGCTGTTCTGGGTCATCGATGCCACCCAGCGCGCCTCGGTGGTCATCATCACGCGCGACCAGGGCATCTTCCAGTACATCGCCTGGGCGGTGCTCGAGGGGGACGTCGACTATCGCGACGTCCGCGACGTGAACGGGCCCTTCGTGCACATGATCCATGGGGTCCTGATGCGCTTCGGCGGCGGCGACGAGCATCGCTTCCACGTGTTCGAGCTGTGGGCGACCGGCCTCTCCTTCGCGTTCGTCGGCGCGTGCCTGCCGGGCCTCGTCGCGAAGCACCGCCCGCGCTGGTTCGAGCGCGCGGCGTGGGCGGCGGCGGCCTGGGTGATCCTGAGCGCGCAGTACATGCTCTACACGGCGTGGAACCAGGCCCAGCGCGAGAGCCTGCTCGACTGGTTCCTCCTGCCGAGCCTTGCGCTGCAGCTCCTGCCGCCCGCGAAGACGGAGCGCTCCGCCTCGCTGCGCATCGTGGCGATCGCCGCGCTCTCCACCGTCACATGCTTCGGCAAGCCGAGCTACGTGGTGTTCGTCGCGATGCAGCTCGCGGTGCTGCTGGTCGATCGCGATCACGTCGTCGGCTGGAAGCGCAAGCTCGGGGGCTTCGTGATCGGCGGCGTGCTCGGCGCGGCGCTGCCCATCCTCTACCTGCTGTCGTACGGCGACGTGCAGGCGTGGGCGCGGCTCACGTTCATCGATGTGCCGCAGGTGTACCGCTTCATCTGGGCGAAGAGCGTGCAGGAGATCTTCGGCGAGGACGGGCCGCTCGCCTCGGCGGCGGCAGGCCTCGCGGCGAGCGCGCTGCTCGTGGGGCTGGTGGCGATGCGTCAGCTACCGCGACGCGCGCTCGTCGTCGCGCTCGCGCCGCTGTGCGGGATCATGAACGTGTGGCTGCAGCACAAGGGCTTCGGCTACCACTTCCATCCGCTCACGGCGTCGACCCACATCGCGTATCTCGTGGTGGTGGCGACGCTCTGGGAGCGCTTCCGCGTCACGCCGCGCCGCTTGCCGCTCGGTCGCCTCGCCGCGCTCGCCGTCACCATCGCGCTCGCGCTCGACATGGCCTCGGGCATGCGAAGCTCGACGCACATCGTTCGCAACGCGTGGCTCCTCTCCGGCGGCGAGACCGCCGAGAAGCGGACGAAGGAGGACTACTTCCAGACCTTCAAGACCTACGACTTCTTCCCCTGGGAGATCTCGCAGGCCGCGAGCTACCTCCGCGAGAAGACCTCCGCGACGGCGCGCGTCCAGATCTACGGGATGGACCCGTACCTCCTCTTCCTCGCGCAGCGGAAGAGCGCGACGCCGTACATCTACGCGTACGACCTCAACGACGACGCCGCGCTCGACGGCGGCTGGGCGAACAAGCCCACCGAGGGAGATCTCTATCGCATCCGTCTCTCGCGCGATCAGCACGAGGCGGATCTGATCGCGCGCCTCCGCGCGGCGCCGCCCGAGGCCTTCGTGTTCCTCGACAAGTCACCGCTCATCTCCTACCAGGACGCCTGGGAGGACTTCCGGCACTGCTGCTCCGAGAGCGCGCGGTGGGTCGCTGCGAAGTACCACCCGGCGCGCTCGTTCGGCGAGGTGCACGTGTGGCTGCGCGACGACCTCCCCTGCCCCGACGACGACGCGAAGATCCCCGGGCTCCGGGACAGGTGAGCGTTGGTCAGCGACGGATCTGGGCGAGCACCCAGCGCGAGATCTCCGAGGCGCCTTCGATCGCGTAGTGCACGCCGTCGGGCCGGATGACGACGCCGCCCGACTCGCGGATGCAGCCGCCCTTGGGGCAGAGCTGCCCCGCGACGTCGAGGACCTCGATCCCCTGCACCGCTGCGGCGGATCTCCGGATCGAGGCGTTGATGCAGTCGACCTCGGCGCGGAACGCGGGCGTGTCGTACTCGCCGAGCGGGTACGGGATCGTGGCGGCGAACGCGCGCCCCTCCGCGGAGAGGAGATCGGCGAGGCGGCGCGTGAGGTTCGACTCGAACTTCGAGTCCCACGCGGGATGGCAGGACTTCCGCCACTCGCCCTC
>JAYTHX010000150.1:0-5615 GCA_043732195.1 Polyangiaceae bacterium | reverse complement strand
CGAAGTCGCCGGCGACGACGATCGACGCGTTCGCCGGGTCGTAGTTCTTCGCGAAGAAGTCCTTCACGTCGGGGACGGTCGCTGCCTCGAGGTCGGCGTGCGAGCCGATCACGGGGTGGTGATAGGGGTGGCTCGTCGGATAGAGCAGCTCGGGGAGGCGCAGCTCTACCTTCCCGTAGGGCGTGTTCTCGCTCGTCTGGCGCCGCTCGTTCTTCACGACCTCGCGCTGCGCGTCGAGCTTCTCCAGCGTCATGAGCGGGCCGAGATCGCGCAGGCGGTCCGACTCGAGATAGAGGAGGAGGTCGAGCGCGGTGGGCGGGCCGACGTCGTAGTAGTCGGTGCGGTCCTGGCTGGTCCACGCGTTGTTCCAGCCGCCCGCGGCCTCCATCCAGGCGTCGAACGCCTTCGTGGGCACGCGCCTCGTGCCCATGAACATCAGGTGCTCGAAGAGGTGGGCGAAGCCCGAGCGCTTGTCGGCCTCGAAGCGCGAGCCGACGTTGTAGGACACGTTCACCACCACCTGCGGGCTGCTGTGGTCCTCGTGGAGGATCACCACCATGCCGTTGGGGAGCTGGGTGCGCGTGAAGGGGATCGCGACGTCGGCGTGGGCTGCGGCGGAGGTCGCGACGACGGCCCCGGCAAGGGCCACTCCGAGAAGAGCCTTCTTCATGGCGGCCGTACTACCACGCCTGCGAGGCCCGCGATGTAAGGCCGCGACGCCGCGCGCGTTCCCTCGTCGTGACCTGCGGCGCCAGCCCTCTCGTCCTCCGCGGGTTCGCTGCGCCGGGCTCGCCCTCGACCTTCGCCCTTGAAAAGCTGGGCCTCGAGGGCAGGCTCGGCCGTATGCTGGGGCCCGTGGCCGAGACCGCGGATGACGCGAAGTCCCTGAGGAGGGATCCCCGCGAGGCTCGGCCTGGGCTCGACCCGGAGCAGCTGAAGCGCCGCGCCGAGGCCGACGCGATCGATCACGAGCTCGTCACGCGCGCCCAGGCGGGCGATCGCGCGGCGCTCGGCGAGCTCCTCCACAAGTATGGCCCCGGCCTCTATCGCAGCGTGCTGCTGCCGCGTCTCGCCACCGAGGCGAACGCAAAGGAGGCGCTCTCCGAGACGTACGCGAAGGTCGTCGCCAACATCGCGAAGTTCACGTGGCAGAACGTCGGGTTCTACCCGTGGCTGCGCACGGTCGCGCTGCGCGTCGCGCTCGATCAGCTGCGCGCGAAGAAGCGGCTCGTGTTCTTCGAGGAGGACGACCTCGCGCGCGAGATCGACGCCGCGCAGACGACGACGCCGGTGGAGCAGCAGATCAGCGATCAGCGCGACCGTGAGGCAGCGCGCGCGAAGGTCGAGTCTGCCCTGGAGCGCATCAATCCGCGCTATGCGAAGGCGATCCGCCTGCGCGTGCTCGACGAACGCCCGCGGGAAGAGGTCGCGACCGAGCTAGGCGTCACGCCAGCGACGTTCGACGTGCTCCTGCACCGCGCGATCGCGTCGCTCAAGAAGACACTCGAGGCGGCGGCGCCTCACGGCTCCGAGGAAGACGGGAAGAGGAACGGCGATGGTTGAGCGCGACGCAGACCGACCGGCGACCCCGCTGGACGACGACGACCCGGATGCCCCCGCTTCGGCGGAGGAGATCGCGGCGTCGCAGCGTCTTCGCGATGCGCTCGCGGGGCCAGGCGTCGAGGATCTCGAGGTGACGCCATCGCCCGAGCTGGAGCTCGCGCTCGCTCTCCGCGCCGCGTGGGATCCGGCGGCGCTATCGGTGGACGAGAGCCGCGCCGTGCTCGACGTGACGCCCACCGCCGAGGAGCAGCGCGCCGCCGCGGCGCTCCGCGATGCGCTCGCCGATCG
Source organism: Polyangiaceae bacterium (assembly GCA_043732195.1). GTDB lineage: Bacteria > Myxococcota_A > Polyangia > Polyangiales > Polyangiaceae > Labilithrix. Next base: position 3,764 of record JAYTHX010000150.1, on the reverse strand, counting down.
GCGCGCTCCCACCGCGCGCGACGGCGCCGATCTCCACCTCGCGCAAGCCCTGCGCGCGGCGTTCGCGCCGGCCGCGCTCGACGACGCGGAGCATCGACGCATCGTGGAGGCTGCGCTCGAGAAGCTCCCGGCAAAGCAGGGCAAGGTGCTCGAGCTGCGCCGTCGTCAGACCGTCGTGCGCATCGCGTTCGGCGCGGTCGCCGCCGGCCTCGTGCTGGCAGCGAGCATCACGCTCGTCATCACCCTGGCGCCGCCGCACGAGGCGCCGCTCGCCCGCGCCCGGACCACGCAGCCGCTCTTCGCCGAGCCGTTCAAGGCCGGCGAGACCAGCGCGCGCATTGACCGCATCGCGTCGGCGCGTGCGTCCGACTTCCGCGACAACCGCTTCACCAAGTGGGGCGTGCGATGAAGGAGCAGCGCCTCCTCGCCATCGCGGTCGCCGCGCTCCTCCTCGCGCTGGGCATCGGCTTCGCGGCGACCCCCGGATGCACGCGTGACGGCGGCGACGGCGAGTCCGCCCCCGCGGTCGACACCGAGATCATGGCGTTCCTCTCCGAGGCGCGCGCGCTGCACCACCAGGCAAACCTCGCCGAGGAGAGCGGCGATCTCGCGCTCGCGGCGGGCGCCATCGACCGCCTCGTCAAGGCGCGGCGCCCGCATCCCGAGCGCAAGACCCCCGAGGTGGAGGAGGTGCTGGCGGACGCGTACGCGCGGCTCGCCGAGCTGCGCCTCAAGAAAGGGGACCTCGATCCCGCCGCGCTCTCCGTGAAGGCGGGCCTCGAGCACATGCCCGAGGCGACGTACTTCCGCGGCCACCTCCTCGAGGTGCAGGGCCTCGTCGAGGAGTCGCGGGCCGCGCAGCTCGCGGACGCCGGCCGTGCAGACGAGGCGAAGCAAGCGCGGGAGCGTGCTATCCAGCTCCTCGAGGAAGTCGTGACGATCCAGGACCAGGTGATCCAGCGCTCGCTCGCGAAGGACGGCGGCGCCGAGGCCGCGCGATGACGCGCTTCGCGCTGCCCATCGGCGTCCTGGTGACGCTCGCCTCCGGGCTCACGGCGTGCGCCGCGCGGGAGAAGACCGCGGGCGCGCCCAGGAGCGAGGCCGACGGGAGCGCCGCGGCAGCGCCCCAGCAGCAGCCGATGCCGGGCGGGTACCCCGGGACGCCGACGTCGACCACGCCGTTCGCGCCGCCGCCATCCGCCCCCGGACAGCCCGGCATCCCGCAGACCGAGCCGGGGAAGACCACGCAGTCGCGCGCCCAGGCCCTCCAGGGCGCGGCCAACGAGATCGACATCTCGCAGCGCGAGCTCGACGTCGCGGCCGGGGACTGCCGCAACGCCTGCCGCGCCCTCGGCTCCATGGACCGCGCTGCCGGCCGCCTGTGCGGCCTCACCCAGGGCGGCAGCGAGACCCGCCGCTGCGACGACGCGAAGCAGCGCGTGTACTCTGCACGCGATCGGGTGAAGGCCACGTGCGGGCAGTGCGAGAACGGCGCCTCCGTCGACCGCACCGCCCCCATCCCTTCCCTGCGCTGAGCATGAGCGCGGCGGCCCGGCCCGATCGGCGCGAGGGCGGCCAGTGGTCGCTCGCGCAGCGCGCGAAGAACGATGTGCTGTGGTGGCTGGTGAGTGGCGCCGTCGCCACGCTCGGCCTGCTCCCGCCGCGCGCGCTCCGGGCGGCGGGCACGGCGCTGGGCGTGGTCGCGCGGCAGCTTCTGCCCGGGACGCGCCGGCTCGCCGAGCGCAACGTCGCGCGCGTGTTCCCCGAGCTCGACGCCGCGGGGCGCCGCGCGCTCGTCGCGCGCAGCTACCGCACGCTGGGCGGCTACCTCGGGGATGCCGTCGGCCTGCTCGATGCGCGCCGGCCGAGCGCGTGCCTGCCCTTCGCCGAGGGGGCCCGCGCCGCCCTGGAGGACGCTATCGGCGAGGGCCACGGGGTGGTGTTCGCCTCCGGGCACCTCGGCCCTTGGGAGAGCGTGGCGGCCACGCTGGTGGCGAGCGGCCTCGACTTCACGGCGGTGGCGCGCGAGCCCTACGACCCGCGGCTCGGCGCGCTCTACGATCGTCTCCGCGGCGGCCGCGGCGTGCGCGCCATCTATCGTGGTGCGCCCGGGGCGGCGATGGGGCTCGTTCGTGCGCTCCGGCGCGGCGGCGTGCTCGGCATCCCGATGGACCTCGCGTCGCGGGTCCCGAGCATCGACGTCCCGTTCCTCGGTCACGTCGCGCGCACGCCGGTGGGCCCCGCGCGCCTCGCGCTCCGGACCGGGGCGGCGGTGGTGGTCGGCGTGCCCGCGCCGCATCCGTACCAGGAGCGGCTGCTCGAGCTCGCGGTCACGCGCGTCCCGACGGACGATCTCGACGCGTCGGCGGAGAGCGAGCGCCTCTTGACCACCCGCATCAACGACTGCCTCTCGCAGCGCATCCGCGCGCTCCCGGAGTCGTGGGTCTGGATGCACCCCCGGTGGGAGAAGCTGACAGCTGACAGCTGACAGTCCGAGAGCGCCGGGAGGGCCGCGACGCGGAGACGCCGACCGCAGCAGTTCGGGAGGAGGATCTTCGTACTGTCAGCGGTTGGCTGTCAGCTATCAGCTGCTTCTCTGGTATGCTCTGCCGTCGGATGGCGGAGAAGTTCCCGCGGCTGGTCGCGAACGTCGACCTCCGCCAGTTCAAGCTGGACGCGACCGACGGCTACCTGCTCACGCGCATCGACGGGAAGTCGACGTCGAAGGACCTCGCACGCGATACCGGCCTGCCGGACTTCCAGGTCGATCGCACGGTCGAGAAGCTCGTGAAGCTCGGCGTCGTCGAGCTCTGGGATCCCACCGCGCCGGTCGTGAGCGCCGTGCCTGCGCGTCCCGCGCGCGACCGCACGAAGCTGCCCGAGTTCGCCTCGATCGGCGGCGATCTGAAGTACGACCCCCGCGAGCTCGACGAGGCGGTCGACCTCGACGCCGACCAGAAGAAGCGCGTGCTCGACCTCTACTACCGCCTCGAGGACATGGACCACTACACGCTGCTCGGCGTCGGCAAGGAGGCCGACAAGAAGACGGTCAAACGATCGTACTTCGAGCTCGCGTCGGTCATGCACCCCGACCGCTACTTCAAGAAGAACCTCGGCTCCTTCAAGGGCAAGATGGAGGCGCTGTTCGGGCGCGTCACCGAGGCCCACGACGCGCTCGTCGATGCTGCCAAGCGCCTCGACTACGACGCGTACCTCGACGAGGTCGCGACCACCAAGGGCATGGAGGCGATGTTCGAGCGCGCCGTCGAGGAGACGCGCCGCGCGGCTGCGAACGAGGCCACCGCGCAGGCCGCCCAGCGGGACTCCTCGCCCGGCGGGGTGGTCTCCGCGCGGCCGGGCCCCGCCACGTCGGCCCCTACGGCGCCGCACGGCCCCTCGGCGGCGGAGCTCCAGGCCCGCCGCGAGGCCCTCGCGCGGCGGCTCCTCGGCGGCAACTCGGTGCGGCCGCCGTCGGCCTCGGGCTCGATGCCCCCGCCCTCGGTCCCGAACCCGATGCGCTACGTGAGCTCGAGCGACGCGGTGGACGCGCTGAAGCGCCGCTACGAGGAGCGGGTCGACAACGCCACCGCGAACCAGGCAAAGAAGTACATCAAGGCCGCCGAGGACTCGATCGCCAAGAACGACATCGTCGCCGCCGCGAGCTCGCTGCACATCGCCACGAAATTCTCGCCCGACGATGCCGCGCTCGCGATGCGCTACCAGGAGATCCGGAACCAGGCGGACGCCCTGCTCTGCGAGAGCTA
>JAYTHX010000149.1:0-5622 GCA_043732195.1 Polyangiaceae bacterium | reverse complement strand
GCGTCATCGAGATCCCGCGCGCGGAGTACCTCGAAAGGCTGCGCCGAGCCCTGCCCCTGACCCCCCATCTGGTCTGATTGCGGCTCAGCTCGATCCGCGCGTGATCCCGAGGTAAAGCGGGATATCCCGGGGGTCGGCGCTTTCGCGACGGGGTCGAAGTAATGTGGGGGGATCTCCGACTTTGGCCCGTCCGCCCTGAACGTGCCACACTTTTATCGGCAGCTGGATTCGGGCGATTCAGCAGGCCTGTGAACGTGAGAGTTGACTCGAGCGAGCGCGACTGCTCGCGGGTGCCCGGACCGCGAGAGGCTCTTCGTTGATTTGGAAGAACGGGTCCGTTCGCCAAACGTATTGCTTGGAAGAATTTGCTGGAGCGATCCCCCTTGAAGAAGTCACCCGCCACCCCCGCCACCGCGCGCCTCTCGAATGCGCCCCTTGCGAACATGACGTCGCCGGCCGAGGCCGAAGAAGCGGTCGACATGTACTTCCGCAAGATGGCGCAGGTGTCCCTGCTCACGCGCGAAGGTGAGGTCGAGCTGGCGCGAAAGATCGAGGAGGGCGAGCGCAGGATCATCGGCGCCATCGTCGACTCGGCGTTCGCGGCGTCGGAGCTCGACCACGTGAGTCGCCTGCTTTACAAGGGCCGCCTGAAGGTGCGTGACGTCGTTCGCAACGTCGACGACGAGGACGCGTTCGACGAGGCCACGATGCTCCGCATCGGCCGGCTGCTCGAGCGTCCGCTCAAGGAGCTCCACGGCACGCGCCAGGTCAAGGCGGCGGAGGCCAAGGCCGCATCCGGCAAGGTCGCGGCGAAGAAGCCGAACCCCGCCCGCAAGAAGACCAAGACCGAGCTCGCGCGCGACGCCATCGTCCAGAACCTCGAGGAGCTGCGGCTCGATCGCAGCATCATCGACCGCGTCGAGAAGAAGCTCCGCATCATCCAGCGCGAGATCCCCTCGGCGAAGAAGCTCACCTCGGGCACGCTGCAGACCATCGCGGAGGGGAGGCGCCTCGCCGACCGCGCGAAGTCGGCGCTCGTCGAGGCGAACCTTCGCCTCGTGGTCTCGCTCGCGAAGAAGCACGTCAACCGTGGCCTCCAGCTGCTCGACCTGATCCAGGAGGGCAACATCGGCCTCATGCGCGCGGTCGACAAGTTCGACTACAAGCGCGGCTACAAGTTCTCCACGTACGCCACGTGGTGGGTTCGGCAGTCGATCTCCCGCGCCATCGCCGATCAGGGACGCACCATCCGCGTGCCCGTGCACATGTACGAGAGCCTCCAGAAGCTCACGCGCATGAGCCGCTCGCTGCTCCAGGAGTACGGGCGCGAGCCGACCCCCGAGGAGCTCGCCGAGTCGACGGGCATCCCCGTCGAGAAGGTGCGCGCCGTCATGAAGATCGCGCGCGAGCCGATCAGCCTCGAGACCCCGGTCGGCAATGACGGCGAGTCGCACGTCGGCGAGTTCATCCCGGACGACTCGGGGCTCCCGCCCGACGAGGCGTACGCGCAGATGCGCTTCAACGACCAGACCCGTCAGCTGCTCAAGACGCTCACGCCGCGCGAGGAGAAGATCCTCCGCATGCGCTTCGGCATCGACGAGCCGCGCGATCACACGCTCGAGGAGGTCGGCGAGAGCTTCTCGCTCACCCGCGAGCGCATCCGCCAGATCGAGACGAAGGCGCTGCGGAAGCTCCGCCTCCCCTCACAGCATCGCAAGCTCAAGACGTACATCGGCGGTCAGTAGCGAATGAGCGTGCAGGACAACGTCGAGACGCACCTCCGCGAGAAGCTCACCCCCGAGCATCTCGAGGTCATCAACGAGAGCCACATGCACGCGGTGGCGAAGGGCTCGGAGACCCACTTCAAGGTGGTCATCGTCTCTCCGCTCTTCGAGGGCGTGACGGCGGTGAAGCGCCACCAGCTCGTCTACGGCGCGCTGGGCGACCTCATGGGCAAGAAGCCTTCGCAGGGCGGCATCCACGCGCTCGCCATCACGTCACGCACGCCGGCGGAGTGGGCGGCGAGCCCCGAGGCGAACGTCTCCCCGCTCTGCGCGACGAAGAAATAGGGACGCGCGGCGCGCGGGCTAGGGATTCGCGCTTCCGGCGGAGGTTGTCGGGTACGTCTTGAAGTCGTTCTTGTTGTTGTCGGTGTCGACGCCGTTCGGGCTGCGACCGATCGAGCCTCCGCTGGGCGGAGTCGGCGCCGACTGGCCCTCCCGGTAGACCGTGCTTCCGCCACTCCCTGCGCCGTATGCAACGCCGTCGACGAGCTTCCCCGGCGTCGGCAAGGTGGCGTCGAAGAGGCCGAGCTGGCCGGCGCCCGCCGCCATTCCTACCGTCCACGTGTTGTCGGAGGACTTGAGCACCAGGTACCCGTTGGCAGGGATGCTCGCCGTTCCGTTGAACTTGTGCCCCGCGCCGCCCGCGCCTCCGCTGGCCGATGCGTACCGGACCTCCCAGTTGGCGAGCGAGATCCTGCTCCCCGTCGGGTTGTAGAGCTCGACGAGCTCGCTGCTCGCACCGCTGCCTGCCGTCTGGACTTCGTTGATCACCACATGCTTACCCGTCGGGAGCGGCGCGTCCGTGCCGACGTCCTTCCCGCCATCGCCCGGGACCGCGGAGTCCTTGTCGGGCAGCGGTATCACCGCGAGGTCTCGTGACGCGTCGTCGATACCGCCCTCGTCCTCGAGGTCGATGGGGTCCGTGCCCTTCGCGCAGGCGGCCATGACCATCGTCATGATCGAAGCAGTCGCGATGATGAACCCCCGGCTACGTACGAGCCGCATGGTGAAATCCCGGTCTCAGTTCGTGTGGGCCGCGCTGCCGTCGAGATCGGTGGTGCTCGCCTCGGCCGCGACGCGCAGGGCGCGCTCGCTCGCTCGCTCCCACTTGAGGATGTCCTCCAGGGCGTCGACCATCGAGGTGACGACGCCACCCTTCTGGTCAGCGGCGGCGCGCACGCCGACTTTGACGGAGCCTGCGGATGCGGGCCTGCTGGCCGCCTCCACATGTCGCTCGGATGTTTGCTGCTTGGGACTTCTCATAGAACGTCGCATCCTCCCACGGCTACCGCTTTACCGGCCTCAGAGCCTAGAATTAAGCAATCGATCGTCCAGGTCTAAATCGCGACCGGTGGTCGATCACAAGAAATAGTCGGGAAGAAGCTCGGAGTCCTTCATTCCTGGCGTCATCGAATAGTGGGAGAGGTCGGTCACGCCGCTCTCCCGCAAGACGTCGTCGTCCACGCAGAAGTGCCCGGTGAACTCCGAGCTCTTGCGCGTCAAGATCACGTGCGCCGCGTCCGCCATGATGTCGGGCTTCCGGCTACCACGTACAGTCGCGTCGCCGCCGAGCAGGTTCTGCACGGCCGCGGTGGCGATCACGGTGCGCGGCCAGAGCGCGTTGACCGCGATCTTCTGGCTCTTGAGCTCCTCGGCCATGCCGAGCACGCACATGCTCATCCCGAACTTTGCCATCGTGTACGCCACATGGGGGCCGAACCATCGGGCCTCCATGTTGAGCGGCGGCGAGAGGTTCAAGATGTGCGGGTTTTCCGCCTCCGCGAGGTGGGGGATGCACGCCTGCGAGCACGCGAATGTGCCCCGGGTGTTGATGCCGTGCATGAGGTCGAAGCGCTTCATCGGGGTGTCGACCGTGCCGGTGAGGCTGATGGCGCTCGCGTTGTTCACGAGGATGTCGATCCCCCCGAACGTCGCGACTGCCTGCTTCACGGCCTCCGCGATCTGCTCCTCGAACCGCACGTCCACGATGCAGGCCAGGGCCTTGCCGCCGGCCGCCTCGATCTCCGCCTTGGCCGTGTAGATGGTCCCGGGCAGCTTGGGGTGGGGAACGGCGGTCTTGGCCGCGATGACCACGTTGGCGCCGTCCTGGGCCGCCCGGAGGGCAATGGCCTTGCCGATGCCGCGACTGGCGCCGGTGATGAAGAGGGTTTTGCCCTTGAGGGAGGTAGCCATCGTTGAAGTGGCGACGGAGTACGATTTGGAATGGTTCCGGTCAATGGGGCAGGGCCACCGCGGAACACGATTGTTCGCGGATGGAACCGTTCTTGCCAAAACCGCGTGGCAACCCTGCGAAAGCCGCCGAAAGCGCGTGCGTACGCGAAAGCGGGTGCTACTGCTGGCGGTTCGCGTGCCGGCGGCGGAGATCCAATGGGGGGGCCTGAGCCGTCGGTAGAATGCCTGACCGAAAGGGATCCCGGACCATGAAGCGCGCCGTCCTCGTCATCTCGCTCCTGGCCCTCGTTGCGTGCACCCGCGAGCGCGTGGTCATCGTGCACGAGCCTGCCGCTGACAAGAACGCCGTGGTCAACGACGGCTCGCCGATCGGCGCCGACGGCGAGCGCCCCACGAACGAGGACGAGCCCGACTGGGGGATCAAGAACCCGAGCGACGCGCAAGAGTACAGCCGCGTCATCGGCACGTGATGCCCGACGGTGACCCGCGTCGGCCGACGGCGTGGCAAAAGGTGCCGCGCGAATGGTTCCCGTGGTGAGCTGAGTTTCACGATCTGCGGGCGATTCTCGTCCGGCACCTCCGTTGCACTCCAGCGCGGCGAGGTATCGATCATGAAGCTCGTAAAGCGCAGTGGCTTCGGCGTGGCGTGCGTGGCCGCGCTCCTCGCGTGCGCCGCGTGCAGCAAGAAGGCAGATCGCGACGGTGACCTGATCCGTGAGGCGAACGACCAGAGCGGCGCGCCCGGCGATCGCGTCGGCACCACGACCGTCACGAACGCTCTCTACGCGGGTATCACGGGCGACGTCGCGGTCGCCCGGCTCGTCGCTGCGCGCTGCGGGCGCGAGACCGCATGCAACAACGTCGGGCCCGGCAAGCACTACGTTGATCCGGACCTCTGCACGCGCGACCTCTCGAACCGAATCGGCATGGAGCTGAAGCCGAGCACCTGCCCGTTCGGCGTCGACGCGAGCGCCCTCGATAACTGCATCGACGCCATCCGCAACGAGAACTGCACGAACGCCGTCGAGACGGTGGAGCGCCTCGCCATGTGTCGCACCTCCGAGATGTGCAAGCGCTAGAACGACCCCGTCAGCGACCGAACTGGATGGCCCGACGGCTCACCGTGCCGTGGTCGAAACCGCGAACGGGAAAGCCGACGCCGTGCTCGTAGAGCGACGCGGCGCCCGCCATCACGAACAGCGGATCGAGATGCGCACCGGAGGGATGCGCAAGGCGTGCGTTCGGGGCCATGGCCCGCCACTGGAACATCTCCTCGTGATCGGCGTCCGCGAGCAGGTTCGCGATCCAGCTGTCGAACTCCCGCGCCCAGCCGACCGGCGGCGCATCGACGCGCGGATCGATGGCCTCGAGGTTGTGCGTGATGGCTCCGCTCCCCATCAGGAGCACGCCTCGCGCTGCGAGCACGCCGATCTTGCGGCCGATCGCGAAGAGGCTGCGCGGCGTGGCGCCGAGCACGAGCGAGAGCTGGAGCACCGGTAGATCGGCGTGGGGGTACATGGAGGCGAGCGGGAGCCATACGCCGCTGTCCCACGCGCGCGTGGGCTCGCGCTCGACGGGCAGCAGCTGATGCAGCTCGTACGCGAGGTCGGGCGCGCCCGGCGCGCTCCAGGTGGTCGCCTGCACC